>JALHOU010000144.1 GCA_022842825.1 Rubrivivax sp. | reverse complement strand
TGCCGGCGCCCGCGCCGAGGTGGCCACCGCCGTCGTCGGCCCGCGCACCACCAGCACCGCCGGCCGCGCCGGCCTGCGCTCGCTGGCCGTCACGGTCAAGGCAGCCAGCACGAGCACGACGGCGCGGGCAGGTTTGCGGGCGCAGGTGGGCCCGTCTGCGGTGCTGCCTACCTGGCCGGCTGGCGGCCCGGTGCGGGTCGGCGAGGACCTGGCCGGGGGCATGCGCATCGGCGATTCGACGGCGCTGGGCGGCAAGGGTCGCATCGGTGGCACTCCCCTCAAACAGACCACACGAAGGATCGGGTGATGCAGCAGGACCTCATCGCAGGCGACAGCCTCAACTTCCTCACCGCGGGCGGCGACTATCCAGCGAGCGCGGGCTGGGTGCTCACGTACTACCTCACCCCGCGCAGCGCGGGCAGCAATATCTCGATCGTTGCTTCGGCCGAGGGCGATGACCACCGAGTGGCCGTGGCCGCGTCCACGACGGCAGGCTACGCGCCCGGCGTCTACGGCTGGGCGGCCAGGGTGGACAAGGCAGGAGAGCGCTACACCGTAGAGCGCGGCCAGATCACCATTGCAGCCAACCCGGCCACGCTTGCAGCCGGCACCGACACCCGCAGCGCTTCCGAGGTGGCTCTGGCCAACGTGCAGGCCTACCTGCAGGGGCAGGCCAGCAGCGGCGTGCTCCGGTACCGAATCAACGGCCGCGAGATCGAGCGCTACTCCCTGCAGGAGCTCATCAAGCTCGAGCAGAAGCTGGTGGCTGCCGTGGCCGCCGAGCGCCGCGCTGCGGGCTTGAGCGACGGCCGTGGCACCGTCCGCCGCATCCTGACGCGCATGCGCTGACCTTTCGCACACCGCGCGGCGACATCTTCTGCCTGCAAATGTCGCGGCGGGCCGGCCAAAGTGGCCGCCCATGAGCCAAGGCGCCACTGCCGAAGTTGTCACGCTGGGCCGCGCACCCGGGGGCAGCGCCATCCTCACGCAGTGGCGAGCCCAGCAGGAGCGGCAGCGCGCTGAGCAGCGTGCCGCGCGCGAGCAGGCCCAGGCCATGGCCGCGCTGCGCCGCAGCGGCCGCCTGGTGGCCCGCGGCACGCCGCAGGCAGGCCCCACCGCACAGCAGGCCGCCCCGGCCTTCCCGGTGGTCGGCGGCCAGCGCGCCTTTGAGTCCGCCGCCACCGACCGGCTCAGCGCGGGCTGGTCGGTCTTCAACACCGGCATCAATGCCGACCTCGAGGCCGCCCTGTCCACGCTGCGCGCCCGTAGCCGCGGCTGGACCATGAACACCGACCAGGGCGCCCGCTACCTCGAGCTCGTAGCCGACAACATCGTCGGCAGCGACCCGCCCCGCCTGCAGGTGCGCGCCAAGCTGCGCGACGGCAGCGAGGCCATGGACGAGGTGGCCAACACCGCCGTCGAGCGCGCCTGGGCCCGCTGGTGTGCCCGGGGTCAGTGCGAGGTGACCGGCGAGCTGAGCTTCGGCGAGGTCTGCCGCGCGGTCGTGCAAGGCGCTGCGCGCGACGGTGAGTACCTGGCCCGCCGCATCCGAGACAGGCGTCTGGACTTCGGATTCCAAGTGCAGCTGCTCGACGTCGACCGCATCGACACCGGCCTCAACGTTGCGCCGGCCGTGCGCGGCGGCAACGCCATCCGCCTGGGCATCGAAGTGAACGCCTACGGCCGCAAGATTGCGGCGCACCTCTTCAACCGACACCCCGGCGACTCCGGCGCTGGCCTGGCGCCTTCGGCCCTGAGCGAGCGGGTGCTCATGGACGACCTGCTGCACGGCTTCGTGCTCAAGCGGCCCGAGCAGGTGCGAGGCTACCCCTGGGCCTCGGCCGTGCTGCGCCGTTCCGACACGCTGTTTCAGTACGAGCGCTATGCGCTGGACGCGGCCAAGTACGGCGCTTCCAAGATGGGCTTCTACACGGTCGACAAGGACTCGGTGCAACAGACCGAGGAAACCTGGGAGGCGATGAAAGACGCCACCGGCGAACTCGTGCAGGAGGTCGAGGCCGGCATGCTCGAAGCGCTGCCGCCGGGTGTCGGCTTCGAGAGCTTCGACCCCAAGTACCCCGTCGAGTCTTTCGCCACCTTCGTCGGTGAGTACAAGCGCGACATCGCCGCCGGCCTAAACGTCGCGCACCACAACCTCAGCGGCAACATGAGCGGCGTGAACTACAGCTCGGCGCGCATCGCCGAGCTGGCCGAGCGCCGCAGCTGGCGCGCCCTGCAGCGCTGGCTTATTGCCAGCTTCGTGCAGCCGGTCTTCGAAGAGTGGCTGCGCCTGGCGCTCTTGAACAGGGCCATCACGCTGCCCAGCGGCGCTGCGCTGCCGGCCGACCGCTTCGAGAAGTTCGCCGAGGCGGCCAGCTTCCAGCCGCCTGGCTGGGCCTGGGTGGACCCGGAGGCCGACATCAAGGCCGCCGCGATCGCCGTGAGCTACGACATGCGCAGCATGCGGCAGATCACCGACGAGCAGGGCGTGGACCTTGAAGACACCCTCGCCGACAAGGCACGCCTGCGCGACCGCTACACGGCCCTCAACCTGCCAGTGCCGGGCTGGCTGTCTGGCGCTGGCGCGGTCTCGGCAACTGGCGGCGCGCAACCCCAGCCCGCCGCACCCAACACGGAGAAGCCTGCCGCATGAGCGCCTTGCTGAGCCACCGCTACTGGAGCCGGGCCGATGCGCCCGGTCGTGTCCGCTTGCTGGCCGAGCTGGCCAAGCTGCAGCCAGGCCAACGCCTGCGCCTGGCCGAAGTGTTCGGCGCCGGCGCATCGGCCCCCGCCGAGGCCGCGGAAGGCGCGCGCGCCGATGAAGAGACCCCGCCACTGGCCGACTACACCACCGGCCACATCCGCGCCGGCACCGTCGACGAAGAGACGCGCGAGGTCGAGCTCAGCTTCAGCAGCGAGGAGCCCTACGAGCGCTGGTGGGGCATCGAGGTGCTCGGCCACAAGGGTGGCGAGGTCGACCTGGGCTGGATGGCCAGCGGCCGCGCGCCGTTTCTGAGCAACCACCGCACCAGCGACCAGATCGGCGTGGTCACGCGCGCCTGGCTGGACGCCAAGACCGCGCGCGCCAGGGCGGTGTGCCGCTTCAGCCGCAACGAAGAGGCCGAGCGCGAGTTCACCGACGCCAAGGACGGCATCCGCGTCAACGTGTCGGTGGGCTACGAGATCCGCGAGCTCGAGCTCGTCAAGAAGGACGGCGACGTCAGCACCTACCGCGTCACCGACTGGCTGCCCCTGGAGTGCAGCCTCGTAAGCATCCCCGCAGACATGACGGTCGGCATCGGCCGCAGCGTGCCCGCGGAGACCCCCGCACTGGAAACCAAGCCCCAGCGCACCACCCTCCCAGCAACTCCCCGCACGGAGCAGTCCATGGAAACCATCGAGAAGCCCCAAGCGGGCGACGACCTCTTCAAGGCCAACGTGGCCGTCATCCAGCGTTTGGCCAAGAGCTACGGCAAGTGGCTCAAGCCCACCGACGTGGCCGACAGCATCGCCGCCGGCGCCGACACGCAGAAGTTCAACGACCTCATCATGGAGCGCATGCAGTCGGGCGCCACCGACACCGGCACGCTGGCCGGCCTCGGCGCCACGCCGCGCGAGCAGAAGCAATACAGCTTCCTGCGCGCCCTGCAGGCGCAGATCCCCGGCCACCAGGTGGACGCTGGCTTCGAGCGCGAAGTGGGCACGGCGCTGGCCAAGCTCTACGGCCGCGAGGCCGAGGGCCTGTTCGTCCCGCCGGACGTGATGTTCGCCGGCCTCACCGGCCGCCGCGAGGGTGAGAAGCGCGACTTCCTGGCCGGCACCAGCAGCCAGGCCGGCAACCTCATCCAGACCACGGTCGACGGCGGCATGTGGACGGACGTGCTCCGCCCGGCCATGGTGATGGCCGCGCTCGGCATCAACGTCATGCCGGGCCTTACCGCCAACGTCGGCGTGCCGCGCAAGACCGTGGCCGGTACCCTGGCGGCGCTCACCGAAGTGGCGACCGCGAGCGAGACCGAGCCCACGACCGCCCTGCCGGTCCTGAGCCCGAAGCGCATCGCCGCCTTCGTCGAGCCCAGCAAGCAGTCGATCATCCAGGGCGTGCTCGGCATCGAGGCCATGCTGCGCCAGGACCTGCTCGACGGCGCCGCGGTCCTGGTGGAGAACCAGGGCATCAACGGCAGCGGCTCGAGCCCCAACGCCCGCGGCATCCGCAACGTGTCGGGCATCGGCTCGGTGGTCGGCGGCACCAACGGCCTGGCCTTCAACTGGTCGCATGCGGTGGGCCTCGAGACGGCGGTGGCCAACGCCAACGCCAGCACGGGCGCGCGCGCCGGCTACCTGACCAACACCAAGGTGCGCGGCACCGCCAAGACCACGCAGAAAGCCACCAACCTGCCCTTCATGTGGGACAACGGCGAGTTTCCGCTCAACGGCTACCGCGCCGCCATCACCAACAACGTGCCGAGCAACCTGACCAAGGGCACGAGCTCGGGCGTGTGCTCTTCGGTGGTGTTCTCGTCTGACTGGTCCATGTTCGTGCTGGGTCTCTTCGGCGGCCTGGACGTGACGGTCGACCCGTACACGCTGGCCGCCAACGGGCAAATCCGAATCACCCTCAACCAGTTCTTCGACTGGCTGTGCCGCCAGCCGGGCGCCTTCTCGGCGATGGACGACGCGCTTACGCCCTGACGCCACCTGACCCATCACGGCGCGGTCAGGAGACCTGCTGCAGCAGCCCGGAAGTCGAGAGCCAGGCGCGCCGCCACCCACCCCACGCAACGGAGCAATCCCCATGGCCAAGAACGAAAACCCCAAGCCGGTCGACCTCATGGCGATCGGCGCCTTCAAGCACGACGGCGAGCACATCGCCGCCGGCACCGTCCTGTTCGCCGTCGAGTCCGACCTGGCGCTCGAGCTCACTGGTGCCGGCCGCACGCGCCTGGCCACCGAAGAAGAAGTCGCCAAGGCTCGCAAGAAGGCTGACAAGACCGCCGCCCCGGCGGCCTGAGATCGGCCTCGCTGCGGCTTGCCATGGCTTTCGCCGAAGACCTCACACCGTTCTTCGCCGACTTCGGCGATGACGGCACGCTCGCCGGGCAGCCGGTGCGCGTGATCTTCGACGAGCCGAGCGAGCTGCAGATCGAGCAGCGCCTGCGCGTGCCGCAGGCGCAGATCCGCTCGAGCCAGGTGCCCAGCGCCTACCAGGGCGCCTCGCTGGTCATCCCGCAAGGGACTTTCCAGGTGCGCGACGCCGAGGCCGACGGCACCGGCTTGAGCCTGCTGCTGCTGACGAGGGTGTCGTGACCACGGCCTTCAAGACCGTCCAGGACGCGCTCGTCACGCTGTTGCAGACGCCTGCGATCGTGGCCGGCGCCGTGCGCGCCGGCCGCGCGCTGCCGCTGCCAGAGGGCGTGGCCAGCGACATCGCCGTCAGCCTCGAGGCGCTCACCGGCCAGGCCATCGCGCTCACCGGCGCGCCGCAGGACTGGGGCGTCACCTACGCCATCGCCATGCGCGCGCGCGGCAGCGCTTCGGTGGACGCCATGGCCGCCGTCGACCCCATCTTCGAGACCGTGTACGCCCGCGTGGCCACCGGCGCCGCGCCGGCCGGAGTGCAGGGCTGGGTGCTGCAGCCCCGCGTGCTCATGGACGTGGAAGAGGCCGACACCCCCGTGGCGCGCATGGCGCTCTTCCTCGACGTGCGCCTGCGCACGCAACCCGGCAGCCTGGCGCTGGCCGCCTGAAAGACGCCATGGACTTC
This sequence comes from Rubrivivax sp., assembly GCA_022842825.1. Classification (GTDB taxonomy): domain Bacteria; phylum Pseudomonadota; class Gammaproteobacteria; order Burkholderiales; family Burkholderiaceae_C; genus Rubrivivax. Next base: position 7,145 of record JALHOU010000144.1, on the reverse strand, counting down.
CTCGCCATCCCGGCCACCGAGGCCGACCCCGAACCCAAGCCGCCCACCTCGGGCAACTGGATCCGCGCCGCCGACGGCAGCCTGCTGCCGGCCGACGCCGCCACCGCTGAATCCGCCGGCCTGCTGCCGGCTGTTCCTGACCCGGAGTGACCCATGGGCCGCATCCTTCGCAACACCGTCATCCTCGCCAAGCTCGAGGCCACCTACGGCACCGACGCCGCGCCCGTGGGCGCCAGCGACGCCATGCTGGTGAGCAACGCCGAGATCAACCCTCTCAACGCGCAGAACGTCAACCGCGACCTCATCCGCGGCTACCTCGGCGGCAGCGACCAGCTCGTGGGCACGGCCTACCTCGAGGTGAGCTTCGAGGTCGAGCTGGCGGGCAGCGGCACGGCCACCACGCCCACGCAGTGGGGGCGCCTGCTGCAGGCCTGCGGCTTCGCGCAGACCATCCAGACCGCCAGCGTCGACTACACGCCCGTCAGCACCTTCGGCGCGAGCAGCGCGCTCACGATCTACTACTACCTCGACGGCCAGCTGCACAAGCTGCTCGGCGCCCGCGGCACCTTCAGCCTCGGCATGGGCGTCGGCGAGCGGCCGCTGCTGCGCTTCCGCTTCATCGGCAAGAACGGCGGGCTCACCGCGGCCACCAACGCGGTGCCCACGCTCACCGCCTTCCGCACGCCGCTGGTGGTGACCGACGCCAACACCGGCGACATCACCCTGGGCGCGCTCACGTACACCACGGCCACCGGCGTGCTGAGCGGCGGCACGGCATTCACCAGCCGCGGCCTCAACCTCGACCTGGCCAACAACGTGGTGTTCCAGCCGCTGCTGGGCGGCGAGACGGTGGAGATCACCAACCGCGAGCCCACGGGCGCCATCAGCCTGGACCTCACGGCCGCGCAGGCCGTGACGGCCATGACCGACGTGCTGGCCAACACCACAACGGGCCTCGGCATCACGCACGGCACCACGGCCGGCAACATCATCGTGCTGCACATGCCCAACGTGCAGCGCGTCGAGCCGACGGTGGAGAACCTCAACGGCAACGCTTTCCACCGCTACAACCTGCGCATCCTGCCCAGTTCCGGCAACGACGAGCTGCGCATCGTGACGCGGTGATCGCGGCGCTACTGCTCACGGCGGCCCTCGGCATGTTCAAGCTTGTCCCCAACCCCACGTTCACCTGCCCGGTGCGCCTGTCCGTGCCGGGCACCGACCAGGCCGTGCCGGTCAACATCACCTTCAAGCACCAGACGGCGCGCGAGCTCGACGTGTGGCTGAAGGCCTCGCGCGAGCGCGAGAACGACGCCGACTTTCTGGGCGACGTCATCCTGGGCTGGACCGGCGTGGCCGGCGCCGACGACAAGCCCGTCGAGTACAGCAAGGCCGCGCTCGCGCAGCTGCTGGACGCCTATCCGTCCGCCGGCCTCGAGCTCCTGCTCGCCTATCGCAGGCAGCTGGCGGATGCGCGCGCAAAAAACTGAGGGCGGCCACGCTCGCCCTTCTCACCGAGGGGCGCGACGTGGCCGGCCTGCGCGAGGCGGGAGCGGCTTTCGGGCTGGACATCACCTTGCCCGAGGTGCCCGCCTTCGAGGTGTGGCCGGAGAACTGGCGCGTGCTGCAGCTGTTCGACCAGGTGCAGACGCAATGGCGCATGGGCCCGAGCGGCCCGGTCGGCCTGGACTACACGGCGCTGCCGGCCTGGTGCCGCCGCGGCGGCTCGCGGCGGGCTCGGCAGGCTTTCGAGGCGCTGCAGGTCATGGAGGCCGCGGCGCTCGAGCACTGGCGCGTGAAGCGCGAACAGCAGACGTGAGGGCGTAGGCCGTGGAAGAGACCGCGATCGTTCGCCTGCGGCTGGACACCGGCAACCTGCCGCAGGCCAGCCAACGCGCCGCCACGGCCTTGGCCGGCATCGGCAAGACCGGCGAGGTGAGCGCGCGCCAGGCCGCCGCGGCCATGCGGCAGCTGCCGGCGCAGTTCACCGACATTGCCACCAGCCTGGCCGGCGGGCAGAACCCGCTGCTGGTGCTGCTGCAGCAGGGCGGGCAGATCAAGGACAGCTTCGGCGGCATCGGCCCGGCGCTTCGGGGCATCGGCTCGGCCATCAGCCCGCTCACGGTGGGCGTCGGCGCCGTCGGCGCGGCGGTAGCGGCCCTGGGCCTGGCGCAGAACCAGGCGGCCAAGGAAGCCTTCGAGCTGCAGCGGGTGGTCACGCTCAACGGCACGGCCGCCGGCCTCACCACCGAGCGGCTGCGGCTGCTGACTCGCACGCTGGACGGCATGGCCGGCGTCACTGAAGGCCGTGCCACCAAGGCGCTCACGCAGATCGCCGAGAGCAGCGGCGCGGCCACCAACGACCTCGGCCTGCTCACCCGCGCCGCGCTCGAGCTCGAGCGCGCCGGCGGCCCGGCCGTGGAAGAAACCGCCAAGGCCCTGGAGCGCCTGCGCCGCGAGCCGCTGGCGGCCACGCGCGAGCTCGGCACCCAGCTCGGCTACCTGACGCCGGCCCTGTACGACCAGGTGCGCGCCCTCACCGAGCAGGGCCGCACGCTCGAGGCCGCCTCGGTGGCCCAGCGCGCCTACGCCAGCGCGGCCAGCCAGGCCGCAGGCCAGCTCGAGCAGGCCCTGCCGCCGCTGCAGCGCGGCTGGCGATCGCTCAAGAAGACGGTCTCCGAGGCCTGGGACGCCATGGTCGGCCTCGGCCGCGCGCCCACGGTGCTCGAGCGGCTGGAGCAGGTCAACGCCCAGCTCAACCGCGCCAACCAGCCGCGCCGTCGCGGCACCGCCACCTCGCAGGGCCTTGTCGAGCTCGGCCAGGCCGAGCTGGCGTCCGACCGCGGCGCGCTCAACCGCTCGCTGCTCAACGGCGTGGAGGCGGCCGAGGCCGCCCGCGCCGCCACGGAAACGGCCCAGGCCTACGCCACCGCACGCGAGGAAGCGGCCAAGTGGGCGACCGCCGGCGAGACGGCCGCCGAGAAGCTGGACAAAGCGCTCAAGAAGCTGCGCGACCAGGTAGCGCTCATCCGCAGCCAGGGGGGCGTCTTCAGCGACACGCAGCTGCGCCAGGCCGAGGCGGCCATCCGCGACCAGTTCAAGACCGCCGAGCGCCGCCCCGACCCCAAGGTCAACTTCGACATCCTCGACGCGCGCGACGCCCGCGTGGCGGCGCTCAACGCCCGCGAGGCGGCCAGCCCGCTGGCCGCCTTCATCGACGACCAGCTCAACGCCCAGGCCGCCCGCGACGACCGCCGCACCGAGCAGGCTTTCGAGGCCAACGCGCGGCTGCTCGAGCAAAACGAGGCCTTCCTGCAGCAGCTGCGCGACGACAACGACCGTGCAGCAATCGAGCTCATTGATGACGAGCGCCTGCGCGGCGAGGCGCTCATCCGGCTCGACGCCGACATCGCGCGCAGGCGTCTGGACGCCCGCGCTGCGGCCGGCGAGATCGGGGGCGCGGCGCTGGCCGGCGCCCGCGGCCTTCTGGATCAGCGCACCGACCGCCAGCTCCAGGCGTTCTCGAAGCGGCTGGGCGAGGGCATCTATGAGGACACCCGCGGTGCAATCGTCGAGGCGCTGCGCGACACCCAGAACCCCGTGCGCGGCTTCGTCAATGCGTTCGGCAACCTGCTGTACACGCGACTGGTGAGTCGCATGGCCGATGCCATGGCGACAGCGCTGGTGGGGCGCGACGGTGGCAGCGGGCTGTTCGGCGGCCTTCTCGGATCGATCTTCGGCGCGTCAGGGGGTAGCGGCTACACCTCGGTGGACGTGGTGCCATCTGGCGTGCCGCTGGCCACCGGGACCAACTACGTGCCGCGCGACGGCATGCTTGCGCGGCTGCACAAGGGCGAGGCGGTGGTGCCGGCGAAGTACAACCCGGCCGCGGGCGGCATGGGCGGCGGCGCCGCCGCGCGCGGCCCGGCTGTCGTGCAGAACGTCTACGTGCGCGGCGATGTCGGACCCCAAGCGCTGCGCGCCATGCGCACCGTGGCGGCCGAGTCTGAGGCGCGGATGATGCGAAGGGGGGCGTACTGACATGCCTACCATCGTCGACTGGCCCACCACCAAGGCCTTCCAGTCGGCCACGTTCACCATCGGCTTGGACGTGGCCGAGGCCGGTGCCGGCGGCTTCTACACCGGCACCCGCACCTGGCGCTCGAATCTGGCCGACCGTCTGCGCGGCATCATGACCCTGCCGCCTTGCCTGCCTTCCGAGGCGGGTGAACGCGAGGGCTACATCCTGCACCTGCGCAGCGGGCGGCTGTGGATCCGATGGGCGGTGCCGCAGCGGCCCATTCCGCTGGGCACGCTGCGCGGCACGCCGACCGTGACCTCGACAACCGCGGCCGGCGCCAACTCGCTGCCCATCACCACCACCGCCGGCGCGACGCTACTGCCGGGCGACTATCTCGGCTGCGGCACCAATACGCTGATCGTGGCCGGCATTCCGGGCGCCACGGCCAACGGCTCGGGCGCGATGACGCTGCCGCTGGCCATGCCGCTGCCCGTGGCGCTGACCGCAGGCGCAGCGCTCACCTGGAACACGCCGAAGGGCTTGTGGGAGTGGGACGGCGACGGCATTCAGGTCGACTACACCTCGGCGCTGCAGCAGGGCGTGGCACTGCCGATCCGCCAGGTCATCCAGGCCTGAAATGCGCACCCTCAACACGGCCGGCCAGGCCCTGCAAGTGCGCCGGCTGGCGGGCGAGAACATCGCGGTGGTGCCGCTGGTCTACATCGGGTTCACCGTGGCGCAGCGCTGGGCGCTGTGCGGCCTGCAGAAGCTCGTCTGGGGCGGGTTCGACTGGGTCGGCCGCGAGGTGCTGCTCTCGAACATCCAGACCGAGCAGGGCGACCTGAGCACGCTGCAGATCACCCTGCCCGGCGTCACCGACGCCGAGCGCGCGCTGGCCTTCAGCGATGTCGAGGGCGCGCCGGTGCAGATCTACCGGGCCTGGGTGGACCCCGCCAACGGCAGCGTGGCCGATGCCCTGCTCTACTGGGAGGGCGAGGTCGACATCCCGGGCTGGCAGGCCGGCCGCGAGGCGCTGCTGCACTTCCGCGCCGAGAGCCGCGCCGCCATCTCGTTGCGGCCGAGCGTGAGCCGCTACACCAACGACGAGCAGCAGCGGCTCTACCCGGGAGACACCTCGCTCGACTTCGACCCCGCTACCGACGCCGCCGCGCTGACGTGGCCGGCGGCTAGCTTCTTCCGGGTGTGACATGAGCCGCTGGGGCAGTGCTTTCCGTCTCATCGCCACTGCGGTGGCGGTGACGTTCCTGCCTGGCTCGTGGGCCGCCAACTGGCAGCTGTTCGCCGCGCAGGCCGAGAGCGAACGCCAGCGCCGCAAGCGCGACAAGGGCAACAACCGCGCGCGCGCGGCGTTCAACGAGGCCCAGAAAGACCGCCTGCAGATGGTGGACCTGACCCCAGACATGGCGCGCAGCCTGTGCCTGGGGCGTGTGCGCTATGTGGAGGGCGTGCGGCGGCGCTGGACGAGCGGCACCAACTCCGAGAAGCTCACCATGCTCGTGAGCTTTGCCGGGCACGAGATCGACGCCTTCGAAGGCTGGTACATCGACGACACGCCCGTCACGCTCGACGGCAGCGGCTACGTGCAAGAGGCGCCGTGGCGCACCACGGCCAACACGCCGGCGCAGAACACCGGCACGCTCGACGGTAGCGGCAGCCTCGTCATCGTGCTCAGCCACACGCCTGTGGGCGGCACGGTCACCGCCACCTGGGGCACTGGCAACGGCGACAACAGCGAGACCGGCACCTGCAGCGTCTCGATGTCTGGCAGCACGGCCACCATCACAGGCGGCCCTGCCGGCGCTGGGGTGAACGTGAACTATGAGCGCAGCGTGGCCACCAACTACGTGCGCATCCGCACGTACCTCGGCACCGACGCCCAGAACGTGGGCGACGCGCTCGATGCCGAGTACCCCGGCAAGATCACCGCCACCGACCGGCTGGCGGGCATCGCCCTCGGTGTGGTCGACCTGACCTTCTCGCCCGACGTCTTCCCGCAGGGCCCGCCCAACATCACGGCCGTGTTCCGCGGTGCCAAGTGCTACGACCCGCGGCTGGACAGCACGGTGGCCGGCGGCAGCGGCTCGCACCGCATCGCCACGCCATCCACCTGGGCGTGGACCGAGAACTCGGCACTGCACTTCCTGCGCTATGCGCTGTGGTCTGGCGGCCTGCGCCTCACGGCGGCGCAGGTGGCGGCGCGCACGCTGGCCGACGTGGCCGCGGCCGCCACGCGCTGCGACATCAGCACGGGCTTCACGCTGACCAAGCCCGACACCAGCACGAGCACCGTGACGCTGCCCCGGCACCGGGGCGCCTTCACCATCTCGAGCGACGCCGACAAGCGGCAGGTGCTCGACACCATCTGCGACGCCATGGCCGGCGAGTGGGCCTGGGACGGCCCGAACCTGCGCGTGCGTGCCGGCATGATGGCCAGCAGCGTGGCCGCCATCGACCAGACCTGGCTGGTGCAGGGCGTGGCCGCCGGCGGCGAAGACGACAGCGAACCCGTCATCACCGCCAGCCAGGCCATCAGCCGCGAGCAGCGCGTGAACCGCATCACCGGCAAGTGCATCGACCCGGACCAGCGGCACCAGCTGCTGCCGTACCCCGCGGTGAGCGATACCGTGCTCATCGCGGCCAAGGGGGAAAAGCGCGAAGAGGTCGACTTCCCGGGCGTCAACCACATCGCGCACGCGCAGCACCTGGCCAGCATCGAGATCCGCCGCCGGCAGGCCGGCACGCTCATGCAACTGCAGTGCGACGCGCGCGCCGAGCTGCTCGAGCTCTTCGACGTGGTGACGCTGACGGTGCCCGACTACGGCATCACCGCCAAGACCATGGAGGTCGTGGGCACCGACATGCCAATGGTGCCCAACGACGCCGTGGTGGGGCTCATGGCGCGCGAGATCACCGCGGCCATCTACGACGTGACCGGCACCCTGGCCGGCCGCGACCCCGCACCCGACAGTAGTCTGCGCGCCCCTTGGGACGTGGGCACGCTGGGCACGCTGACAGTGACGAGCGGCACCGCGGCGCTGCTCGACAACAGCATCGTGGCGCGCGCGCAGGTCACCTGGCCGGCCGTTACCGGCGAGTGGATCCG
>JALHOU010000143.1 GCA_022842825.1 Rubrivivax sp. | reverse complement strand
GTGTTGAACAGCGACGACCGCCGCTTGATCCCGTGCACCACATAGCCCTTGTCCAGCAGCAACTCCGCCAGGTACGCCCCGTCCTGGCCCGTGATGCCCGTGATCAGCGCCGTCTTCTTGCTCACGCTACTGCTTCCCTGCCCTGTCGGCCGGCCGCACGAAGGCCGGGTACCGCACCGGTGTCACTGTGTCCGGAACTGCGCCAGGCAGCGCACGGTGGTCGCCGAGTAGGAGCTGGAGAGCACGTTGGCCAGCGCACTTTGCGAAGCGTCGCGTTCCTCGCGGCCGACCGAGCAGCCCACCAGCACGCTGCGCAGCGGCGTCCAGTTCAGGCCCAGGCGCGTCTCCAGGAGTGTGTCTTCGCCGGTTCCGGGCGGTGTCACGTTGTTCACCAGGTCCCGCTGGAGGCGGCGCACGAATACCAAGGCCTGCAGCTTGGCCGTGATCTCGTAGTCACCGCGCAATTGCCAGGTGGTCGCCCGAGGGCTGCTGTTGACGACCGGCGTCGTCGTGCCGCCACCCGCCCCGCCGATGAAGGTGGACTCCGCGCCGGTGTCGCGGATGTAGTCGAGCGTGAGGTTCAGCTTGCCGGTCGGCTTCAGGTTCCAGGAGATGGCACCGGTATTGCCCGAGACATCGCGCTCGCGCAGCACCCCGTGCTTCTCGCGCGTGCGGCTCAGGCGCGCCGTGATGGTGCTGGCACCCGTGGCCACCCACAACGCGGAGAGATCGACGTCGTCGCGCTTGAAGTCGTCGGCCTGGTCGCCCGGAGCGGCATTCGGGTAGGTGCCGTCCGTGCGGCGAACCGTCAAGCCCAGGGTCAGTCCACCGCTCGGGCGGTACCTCAGCCCGACGCTGCCCGTGTCCTGGCTGAACTGGAGGTCATTGGCCGCCGCCAGGGTGTAGTCCAGCGCGCGGTGGATGTACGCCGCCTCCACGGAGAACTGCGCGACCCGGCTGCTCTGGCCACGCAATGCGAACTCCTGCGTGGTCTGCATGTTCCGCTCGGTCGGCGTCAGTCCCAGATCCAGCCCGGTCGGCGCGAGCGTGCGGTCCGTGGCGAAGCTCAGCCGACCGGAAAGGGATTCGGCGGCCTCCCAGTCGGCGCCAGCCAGCAAACTACCCCCGGTGTAGTTGAGCTGGCTATTGTCGGAGAACCTGCCTGCACGCAGCGCCAGGTCGGCAAAGAGCCGCTGCCGTCCGATCGGCTGGTCCAAGCCCGCGAGAAGCGAGGTGACCGACACCGTGTCGCTGGCCGTCACCCCGGCAACGCCGCGGAACAGGTTCGATTCGCGGGCCACCGATTGGCTGGCGCCGAGGTAGTAGGGGTTGGGTTCCTGGGCGATCGCCGCGCCCGACACGAGGGCTGCAATGCAGGTGAGGGTGAAGCGCGAGCGGAGGGTGGTCTGCGAGTCCATGCCGCAGTCTACTGAATGCCGGCTGGCATCAGTAGGCCTGGCTGTTGAAGAACGCGACCTTTACCGTGCGAAGGATGATCTTGACGTCAAGCCAGAGCGACCAAGTCCGCAGGTACTCGATGTCGTACTCGACCCGGGCGCGCATCTTCTCGACCGTGTCGGTCTCGCCGCGCAGGCCGTTCACTTGGGCCCAGCCGGTGATACCCGGGCGCACCTTGTGGCGCACCATGTAGGCCTTGATCGTCTGGCTGTAGAGCTCGTTGTGCGCCACGGCATGCGGGCGCGGGCCGACGATGCTCATGCGCCCCTGCAGCACGTTGATGAACTGCGGCAACTCGTCCAGCGAGGTGCGGCGGATGAAGCGCCCGAAGGGCGTGATGCGCGGGTCGTTGCGCGTGGCCTGCTTGACCACCGCACCGTTGTCCTGCGTCGTCATCGAGCGGAACTTGTAGACCCAGATCTCCTCGCCGTCGAGGCCGTTGCGGCGCTGGCGGAAGATGACCGGGCCCGGGGAGCTGAGCTTCACGCCGATGGCCAGGGCCAGCATCACCGGCGCGATCAGGACCAGGATGATCGAGGCCATGACGATGTCGCTGATGCGCTTCACCAGGCCGTTGATGCCCGTGAACGGCGTCTCGCAGATGCCGACGACCGGCACGCCGTTCACGGCGCGCAGGCGACCCTGGATGATGCCGACGGCCGACACATCGGGCACGAAGAAGATGGATGCGGTCGTGCTCTGCACGCCTTCCAGCAGCGCGCGGATGCGCGGCTGCGCGCTCAAAGGCAGGGTGATGTAGACGTCCTTGACGCCGTGCTGGCGGATGTAGGGCACGAGCTCGGCCAGCCCTCCCAGCACCCTGCCGTTGGCATCGGAGTGCAGCCGGTCGGCGGCGCGGTCGTCGAACCAGCCGACGATCTGCGTGCCCGAGCTTCGCCCGCCCGCCAGCGCGCGCGCGGCGGCGACACCCTGCGAACCGGCGCCGACGATCACGGCGCTGCGCCGCGACTGCGGCAGCTGTGCGCTCCTGCGATAGGCGAGGCCGCCGATCGCGACCGCCTGCCACTGCAGCAGCGGCGTGAGGACGGCCCAGATCGCCAGCACACGCGGCTCGAAGTACTGCAGGCTGCTCGTGGCCCACTCGCAGAGGACGAGGACGGCGAGCAGGAAGAGCCAAGAACGCGCGATGTCCGCGGCAACCGCCAGCCGGGATTTGCCGAACCGGTTGCGCCCCGGGAAGGTGATCGCGAACAGCAGCACGCTCAGGATCATGTCGGGACGACGCAACTCGCCCGTCAGCGCCACCGTCACGAACAGGAAGACCGCCACCGTGAGGATCGGCTCGAGCAGCGCCGCCACCACGGAGAGCACCGGCGGTGGTGCTTCGGAGATGGCCGGGCCCTGGCTCGAAGCCGCCCCGGGCGCGCGGGCACCGCCTTCCGGAGGAGCAATGCCCCGGTGGCCGTCGACACGCGCCGTGGCGGTCGGTGCCCGGGTCAGATCCATGAGCCTTGCCATGAGGGTGTGGGCAGAGTCGATGCAGCCGTTCGTATGAAGGCCGATTCTTCGCAGTCGGTGCCTCGGCGCCGACTCCCCGTTTAAGGGGGTCCACCAAAGAAAAGCGGACCGATCTCGCACGCCACCCGCCCTCGCACGCGACGCAGGGCAGCGCGCTGTCTTCGCGGCGAGCACGCCCCCACGCGAAGGCGAGGGATGTGTGATCGTGCACGGGCCGCCCCAGCCGGTGCTGCGCGAGCGCAACGCGAGCCAAGAAGGAGGTGCCATCCCGCCGCCGCCAACCGACCCGACCTCAGCCCGGCCCTGAATCGGGCCCCGCGCGGCAGCCCCTTCTGGCGCCTCCCGCCGCAAGAAGGGTTTTCCACTTCGAACGAGGCGACAATTCCGCGGGTGTTCCAGCCTTCGCAAGCCGACGTGCGGCGCTTCTTTTGCCGCACCCACGCCAAACAGCGAGGTGGCTTGGTGCTCGACCGGATGGAGCTCATGGCCTCGTTGTGGATCGGTGAGCATCCCGAGTACCACCCCGACCTCGCAGATGAAGCCGCTGCGCTCCAGTCGGTCTTTCGCGTCGAGCAGGGCCGCACCAACCCCTTCCTGCACCTGTCGATGCACCTCACGATCGACGAGCAGTGCAGCATCGACCAGCCCACGGGCATTCGCCAGGCGGTGCAGCTGCTGGCTGCCCGGCGGGGTTCGCTGCACGAGGCGCACCACGAAGTCATGGAGTGCCTGGGCGAGATGATCTGGGCGTCGCAGCGCAGTGGCATGCCCCCGGATGGGGCCGCCTACATCGACGCCGTCCGCCGGCGCGCAACCGCCGGCTGACGAGCTCCACGGGGGGGCCGGGCATTCCCTGACCTGGGCGACCTCGTCGCGGCGGCCCGGCGCCCCGACAATCGCGCCGGGCTGGCGGCCGCCTCGACCGGCCCTCCGGACCGATGGCGGCCCCGCGACCGAGCGATCCCTGGAGTCCCAAAGTGCAAGCACTGCTCAAGCTCTCCGATCTCATCGACAGGGCCAACCTCTGGCTCGGCAAGTTCATCATGTGGCTGATCCTGGCCGCCGTGGTCATCAGCGCCGGCAACGCCATCGTGCGCAAGGCCTTCAACATCGGCTCCAACGCCTGGCTCGAGATCCAGTGGTACCTGTTCGCCGGCGTCTTCATGCTCGGCGTGGGCTACGTGATGCTGAAGAACGCGCACGTGCGCATCGACTTCATCTCCAGCAAGCTGTCCGCGCGCACCAACGCCATCATCGACTCGCTGGGCATCGTCGTCTTCACCATCCCGCTGGCGATCATCATGGTGTGGCTCGGCTGGCCGCTCTTCGAGCGCGCCTGGGACTCCGGTGAGATGAGCGAGAACGCCGGCGGCCTGATCCGCTGGCCGGTGCTGGCGCTTCTGCCTGCCGGCTTCGTCATCCTGCTCGCCCAGTCCATCTCGGAGCTGATCAAGCGCCTGGCCTTCCTGACCGGGCACCTGGCAGAACCGTTCACGCCCACCGACGACAAGCTCGTCGAAGTGAAGTTCGCCGAAGAGCTGGCCGCGGAAGCGGCGCGGCGCGAGGCGGCCCTGGCCGCCGGAAAGGCCCGCTGACATGGCCCAGTTCATCGCCGGCAACTTCGTGCCGCTGCTCTTCTGCGGCCTGTTCTTCTTCCTGCTCACCGGCATCCCGGTGGCCTTTGGCCTCGCCGCCACCGGGCTGCTGTTCGGCTTCATCGGCATGGAGGTCGGGCTGTTCCCGCAGACGCTCTTCCAGGCCCTGCCGCTGCGCGTGTTCGGCATCATGAAGAACGAGACGCTGCTGGCGATCCCGTTCTTCACCTTCATGGGCATCCTGCTCGAACGGTCCGGCATGGCCGAGGACCTGCTCGAGACCGTGGGCCAAGTCTTCGGCCCGGCGCGCGGCGGCCTCGCGGTGGCCGTCATCCTGGTGGGGGCGCTGCTCGCCGCCACCACGGGCGTGGTGGCCGCCGCCGTCATCAGCATGGGCCTGATCTCGCTGCCGATCATGCTGCGCTACGGCTACAACCGCACCATCGCCACCGGCACCATCACCGCCAGCGGCACGCTGGCGCAGGCCATCCCGCCCTCGCTCGTGCTCATCGTGCTGGCCGACCAGCTGGGCCGCTCGGTGGGCGACATGTATGCCGGCGCGCTGGTGCCGGGCCTGCTGCTGGTGGGTTTGTACCTGCTCTTCGTCGCCGTCGTGGCCTTCGTGCGGCCGGCCTGGGTGCCGGCGCTGCCGCAGGAGGCTCGCATCTACCGCGAGAGGAATGGCGCCTCGGGCCACCGCTCGCTCATCGCGCTGCTGGCCATCTGCGCTGCGGCCGGCTGGGCCTGGACCCAGGTGCACCATGCTTTCATGGTGTGGGCCACGGGCCGCGTCCTGCCCTCGCCGGGCGACGAGGTGTTCATCATGGCCATGACGGTGGCCTCGCTGCTGGCGCTGGTGCTGGCGCTCTTCAACAAGGCCACGGGCATGGGGCTGCTGTCGCGGCTGGCCGAGCAGGTGACCTTCGTGCTGATCCCGCCGCTCGTGCTGATCTTCCTCGTGCTCGGCACCATCTTCCTCGGCGTGGCCACGCCCACCGAAGGCGGTGCCATGGGCGCCGTGGGCGCGCTCCTGATGGCTGCCGGCCGCAAGCGCCTGAACTTCAGCCTCATGAAGCAGGCGCTGGACAGCACGGCCAGGCTGGCCACCTTCGTCCTCTTCATCCTCATCGGCAGCACCGTGTTCAGCTTCACCTTCAACGCCGCCGACGGCCACATCTGGGTCGAGCACCTCTTCGACGCCCTGCCTGGCGGCGCGCTGGGATTCCTGATCGTGGTGAACATCCTCGTGTTCATCCTCGGCTGCTTCATCGACTTCTTCGAGATCGCCTTCATCGTCATCCCGATCCTGGCGCCGGTGGCCGAGAAGATCCTGCCGGAGCTGTTGCCCGGCGTGCCGGTGGACGCGGTGATGATCTGGTTCGGCGTCATCATCGCGATGAACCTGCAAACCAGCTTCCTCACGCCGCCGTTCGGCTTCGCCCTCTTCTACCTGCGCAGCGTCGCGGCCAAGGAAGACTACAAGGACCGCATCACCGGTGCCCACATCCCCGCGGTGACCACGGCGCAGATCTACAAGGGCTCCATCGCCTTCATCGTCCTGCAGCTCATCATGGTGGCGGCGGTGATCGCCTGGCCCGGCATGGTGGTGGACGGGCTGAACGACGGCCCGAAGATCGACGCCGACCGCGCCTTGCAGGAAATGCAGATGCCCGAGCGCGCCCCGCGTGAGCTGCCACCCGGCATGGGCACGCCGAGCGCGCCGGCAGCACCCGCCACCCCAGGCGCCGGTGCGGAGTTGCCAGCGCCAACGCGTGCGCCGGCCGAGGACCCGAACCAGGCCATCCTCGACGCGCTCAAGCGCGAGCGCGAGGCCGCGGCGTCGACACCCAAGTAGACACGCGGGCGATGCCGGCTCGGCCCGGCAGTCGACTTGCGCTCGCGCCGCAGGCGCAGGCGCAGGCGGCGCGGGCGCAACCCCAACGAAAAGGGCCCCGCACTGCGGGGCCCCGTTGGCTTCTGGTCACCGGCTTTGGCGACCGTCACGCGACTACAGCCGCTGGCGCTGCATGAAGTCGTCGAACGTGGCCTCGGTGTAGCGGAACCACAGGTTCGAGTCGCGGCGGAAGGCGCTGTAGTCGTCGTAGATCTTCTTCCACGCCGCGTTGGTGGCGCTGATCTCGCTGTACAGCGCCATGGCCTCCTTGAAGGCCGCGTCCATGAGGTCCTTCGGGAACGGGAACAGCTTGGCGCCGGCACCCACCAGCTGCTTCAGCGACTGCGCGTTCTTGCCGTCGTACTTGCCGACCATGTCCATGTGGCAATAGGCGCAAGCGGATTCGATCATGGCCTTGTACTCGGCGGGCAGAGCGTCGTAGGCCTTGGCGTTGACGTGCAGCTCGATTCCGGGGCCGCCTTCCCACCAGCCCGGATAGGCATAGAAAGGCGCCACCTTCACGAAGCCGAGCTTCTGGTCGTCGTAGGGGCCGACCCACTCGGCCGCATCGATGGTGCCCTTCTCGAGGGCCTGGTAGATCTCGCCCCCGGGGATGTTCTGCGGCACGCCGCCGATGCGCTCGACCACCTTGCCGCCGAAGCCGCCGACGCGGAACTTCACGCCCTTGAACTCGGCCAGGCTTTTGATCTCCTTGCGGAACCAGCCACCCATCTGGGCGCCGGTATTGCCCATCGGGAAGTTGACGATGTTGTACGTGCGATAGAAATCGCGCGTGAGCTTCAGGCCGTTGCCCTCGTAGTACCAGGCGGCCATCTGGCGCGCGTTGAGGCCGAACGGAATGGCGCACGAGAGCGCGAAGGTCGGGTCCTTGCCGAAGTAGTAGTAGGGGGCCGTGTTGGCCATCTCCACCGTGCCGTCCTTGACGGCGTCGATGGTGCCGAAGGCCGGCACCAGCTCACCCGGCGGGTGCGTGGTGATGGTGAACTTGCCGCCGCTCATCTCCTTCATCTTCGCGGCAAAGACGTCGTTCACGCCGAACAGCGTGTCGAGCGACTTCGGGAAGCTGGAGGTCAGGCGCCAGCGCAGCGTGGCCTGCGCATGCACGGCCGGCGCGACGCCGGCAGCCAGCACGCCGGCAATGCCTGCGCCCTGGACAAAGGAACGACGTTCCATAGCGATCTCCTGTTTGGGGGGAACCCGGTTGAAGGCCAGCGGGGCCCTTGAGGAAAGCCTCCGAGCCCACAACGCGGGAAATTCTAGGAGTCGCCTACGGAGCTTCCCGGGCGGGTTTTCCCGCTCGATCCTGCTCGATCCCGCTCGAAAGAGCCCGCACTCCGCAGGTGCAAGGCCCGCTCGCTCAGGAGCCCGCGAGCTTCAGCCGCGAGACCAGCACCGAGCCCAAGGTCTTGCTGCCCTGGGTATAGGTGTCCGCGCCCACGGCGACGATGTCGCGCAGCATCTCCTTCAGGTTGCCGGCGATCGTCACCTCGTGCACCGGGTGCACGATGCGGCCCCGCTCGACCCAGAAGCCGGCGGCGCCGCGCGAGTAGTCGCCGGTGACCATGTTCACGCCCTGCCCCATGAGCTCGGTGACGAAAAGCCCGCGGTGCAGCTTGCGCAGCATGGCCTCGAGGTCGTCGCCCGGCAACGTCAGGCGGCTCGTGAGCGTCAGGTTCTGCGAGCCGCCGGCATGGCCGGTGGTGCGCATGCCGAGCTTGCGTGCCGAGTAGCTGCTCAGGAAGTAGCCTTGCACCACCCCGCCCTCGACGACGCGGCGCGCGCGCGTGCGCACGCCTTCGTCGTCGAACGGGGCGCTGCCCTTGCCCTTGGGCTGGTGCGGGTCCTCGTCGAGGTCGAGGTGCTCCGCCAGCGCCGGCCTTCCGAGCGAGTCGACCAGGAAGCTCGCCTTGCGGTAGAGCGACCCGCCCGACACCGCCCCGACGAAGCTGCCCACCAGCCCGGCCGCCACCGGCGCCTCGAACAGCACCGGCACCTCGCCGGTGGGCACGCGCCGCGAACCCAGCCGCGCCAGCGCCCGCCGCGCCGCGTAGCGCCCCACCTCTTCGGGGTCGGCCAGCTCGCTGGCGTCGCGCATGCTCGTGTACCAGGCGTCACGCTGCATGTCGACGCTGCGGCCGCCCGGCCGCGTGGAGCGCGAGGCAATGGGCGAGACCGACACGTAGTGCCGCGAGCTGGCATAGCCGCCGCGGAAGCCACGCGTGTTGCCGGCCCAGAAGTGCGCCTGCTGCGCCGAGACGCCGGCGCCCTCGCTGTTGGTGATGTGGCGGCTCACCGCCAGCGCCGCGTCCTCGCAGCTGTGCGCGACGGCGGCCGCGGCTGCGGCGTCGATGTCCCAGGGGTGGAAGAGGTCGAGGTTGCGCGCCGCCTCGGCCGGCGTGGCCAGATCGTCGGCTTCGGGCAGGCCGGCCGCCGGGTCCTCGGCCGTGAAGCGGGCGATGTCGTAGGCCGCCTGCACCGTCTGCCGGATGGCCGCCGGCGAGAAATCGGAGGTGCTGGCATTGCCGCGTCGCTGGCCCAGATAGACGCTGACGCCGAGCGACTTGTCGCGGTTGCGCTCGACGTTCTCGAGCTCGCCCTTGCGCACCGAGACCGACAGGCCCATGCCCTCGCTCACCTCGGCGCCGGCATCGCTCGCCCCGAGCCGCCGCGCCTCGGCCAGCGTGTCCTCGACGATCTGCCGGAACTGGTCCTGCGTGAAGGCAAAGCCGTGCGACGCGTGGCGAGTGGAGCTCATCAGAGGGGGCTGAAGCAAGGGAGAGGAAGGCCGCAACTATCATACCGACGACCCATGCACGAGACGCCTTCCCCATGAGCCGCCGCGCTGCGCCCCACCGCGGCCTCGATGTCCACTATGGCGAAGGGGCAGAAGAGGCAGTAGGGGCAGAAGAGGCGGCTCGGCCGAGCAAGTCCCAGCTCAAGCGCGACTCGCACTCGCTGCAGTCGCTCGGTGCCGAGCTGGTCGGGCTGAGCGACGAGCGCCTCGCCGCGCTCGAGATGCCCGAGCCGCTGCGCGATGCCATCGTCGAGTTTCGGCGCACGCGCTCGCACGAAGGACGGCGCCGGCAGATGCAGTTCATCGGCAAGCTCATGCGCCACGTCGACGAAGAGCCGCTGCGCGAAGCCGTCGCCGCCAGCAAGCTCGGCTCGGCGCGCGAGGCCCTTGCCCTGCACGAGGCCGAGCGCTGGCGCGCCGAGCTCATCGCCGACGACGCGGCCATCGAGCGCTGGCTGGCCGGACAGCCGGAAACCGACGTGCAGCACCTGCGCAGCCTCGTGCGCGCCGCGCGCCGCGACGCCGCCGGGCTGGCCGTCGAGGCGCGGCAGCCGAAGAGCTTCCGCGAGCTGTTTCAGTTCATCCGTCCGGCGCTGCAGCGCCGGTGAAGGCACGCCGCGCCGCGCGGGCGCCACGCCGCGCCGCGCGCGGGTGCCACGCCGCGCCGCGCGCGGGTGCCGATAATCGCCCACCATGAGCGACCTTCTCGACCCCCTGCGCATCGGCCTCGTCTCCGTCAGCGACCGCGCCAGCGGCGGCGTCTACGAGGACAAGGGCATCCCGGCTCTGAAAGACTGGCTGTCGCGCGTCGTGAAGAACCCGGTCACCTGGGAAACGCGCCTGATTCCCGACGAGGTCGAGCGCATCAGCGCCGCCCTCGTCGAGCTGTGCGACACGGCGCGTTGCGACCTCGTGTTCACCACCGGCGGCACCGGCCCGGCGCCGCGCGACGTCACCCCGGAGGCCACGCTCGCCGTGGCGCACAAGGTCATGCCGGGCTTCGGCGAGCAGATGCGGCAGGTCAGCCTGGCCTTCGTGGCCACCGCCATCCTCTCGCGGCAGGTGGCGGTGATCCGTGGCAAGACCCTCGTCGTCAACCTGCCCGGGCAGCCGAAGTCGATCGCCGAGACGCTCGAGGGGCTTCCGAGGAACACACCGCCGGTGCATGGCATCTTCGCGGCCATCCCCTACTGCGTCGACCTCATCGGTGGCCCCTACATCGAGACGCACGACGAGGTGTGCAAGGCCTTCCGGCCCAAGTCGGCGATGCGGCCGGCGCGCACTGCTTGAGCTTGGGCGTGTGCCGCCCGCGTCTCACTTGACGAGGCGGCTCAGGCGCTCGGCGTCGAAGCTCTCGTGCGTGGCCGCATCCTGCGGCACGCAGTCGCCCAGGGGCAACTCGCGCGAACGCGCCGACAGCTTCTCGATCGCCTGCCAGAGCAGCGCGATCTGGTGCTCGTGGCCCGAGGCGTTGTCGATCAGCCCCTTCATGGCCAGCGCCACCGGGTCGTCGCCTTGCGTCACGCCGTAGGCCGAGAAGCCCATCTTGGCCGCGATCTCCTCGCGCTGCGCGTCGGCGCTCTTTTGCACGATGCGCGCCGGGATGCCCACCGCCGTCGCCCCGGGCGGCACCGGTTGCATCAGCACGGCATTGCTGCCCACGCGGGCGCCATCGCCCACCGTGAAGCCGCCCAGCACCTTGGCGCCGGCACTGACGATGACGCCCTTGCCCAGCGTCGGGTGGCGCTTGGCACCCTTGGCGAGCGAGGTGCCGCCAAGCGTCACACCGTGGTACAGCGTGCACTCGTCGCCGACCTCGGCCGTCTCGCCGATGACGAGGCCCATGCCGTGATCGATGAAGACGCGCCGGCCGATCCTGGCACCCGGGTGGATCTCGATGCCGGTGGCAAAGCGCGCCAGGTGCGAGATGAAGCGCCCGAGCCAGCGCAGCCCGCTCGTCCAGCAGGCATGCGCCCAGCGGTGCAGCACCAACGCGTGCAGGCCCGGATAACACGTGAGCACCTCGAAGGTCGAGCGCGCGGCAGGGTCGCGCTCGCGGATGCATGCGATGTCTTCTCGGAGGCGTTCGAACAGCATGGTGCGGCCAGTGTAGCGGCGGGTGCCGGTCGAAGCATCACGGGCGCAGCATCAGCCCTCATGCGATCTCGGACGTCGATTCATGTCAGCGCCGACATCCGCCCCGCCGGCAGCGCCGCGGGCGGCATCGGCCGCCGCCCGCGCGATGCCACGCAGGATGTGCACTTCCTCCTCGGTCAGCCGGGCGCGGTTGGCGAGCTGGTTCAGCCGCGGCAACAGCTTCTTCGGCGCCGCCGGGTCGAGGAAGCCGATGCGCACCAGCGTCTCCTGCCAGTGCTCGAGCAGCCCCAACACGGCCGCCGCGTCCGCCCAGCGCTGCTCCGGCGTGCGCGATCGCACCGCAAAGCCGCCGAGCGCCTGCCGCCAGTCGTAGGCGATGAGTTGCACCGCCTGCCCCAGGTTGAGCGAACCGTAGTCGGGGTGCGTCGGGATCGAGAGGCACAGGTGGCAGCGGTAGACGTCGTCGTTGGCCAGCCCCGTGCGCTCGGGCCCGAAGACGAAGGCGACGCGGTGCCCCGCTGCCGCCGCCGCGGGCAGCGCCTCGCGCGGCGCCCGCGTCGGCGGCCCGAAGTCGCGCGGCGTCATCGCGGTCGCGCAGGCCAGCGTCGCCCCTTGCAGCGCCTCGGCCAGCGTGTCGACCCTGCGCGCCGCTTCCAGCACGTCGGCCGCACCGCTCGCGCGCGCCATCGCCTCGGCGCCGAGGTGCACCTCGGGCGCGCGCGGCCGCACGAGCACGAGGCGCCCGAAACCCATCACCTTGATGGCGCGCGCCGCCGCGCCGACGTTGCCGGCATGGCTGGGCTCGACGAGCACGAAGGTGGTCGTGTCCTCGAGCGGCGCCACGGCGGTGTCGGTCTCGTCGGAGGTCATGGCCCGTAAAATGAAGCACGCCAAGCGGCGCGGAGATTGTCCTCGCGCCCGCCCGCCGCTCTTTCTCCCTGCCAGCCGCCCCACCCTGCCCGGCCCCGCGCGGCCCCGGCACGAACCGATCGCACCCCATGTCGCAAGCCTTGCACCCCATGCTGAACATCGCCGTCAAGGCGGCCCGCGCGGCAGGTTCCATCATCAACCGGGCGGCGCTGGACCTCGACCTGCTGCAGGTGGGCAGCAAGGGCCCGAACGACTTCGTCACCGAGGTCGACCGCGCCGCCGAGGTGGCCATCATCGACATCCTGCTCGAGGCCTACCCCGACCATGGCATCCTGGCCGAGGAGTCGGGCCGCGAGCGCGGCAACCGCACGAGCGAGTTCGTCTGGATCATCGACCCGCTGGACGGCACGACCAACTTCGTGCACGGGCTGCCGATCTATGCCGTCAGCATCGCGCTGGCCCACCGCGACCAGGTGCAGCAGGCCGTGGTGTACGACCCGGCGCGCAACGACCTCTTCTACGCCAGCCGCGGCCGCGGCGCTTTCCTCAACGACCGCCGGCTACGGGTCTCCAAGCGCACGCGTCTCGCGGAGTCGCTCATCGGCACCGGCTTCCCTTTCCGCAAGGGCGACAACTTCAAGCGTTATCTCAAGATGTTCGAGGAGGTGATGCAGCACTGCGCCGGCGTGCGCCGCCCGGGCGCCGCGGCGCTCGACCTCTGCTACGTGGCCGCCGGCTGGTACGACGGCTTCTTCGAGACCGG
>JALHOU010000142.1 GCA_022842825.1 Rubrivivax sp. | reverse complement strand
GGGCAGCGCGAGACGGCGCGAATGTGGGGCGCCGGCGCGGCGGTGCTGGCCGGCGTCATCAAGGAAGCCTGGGACTACGTGCGCAACCGCCAGGCGCTCAAGGCCGGCCTGGCCGCCCCGCACGGCGTGGAAGGCAGCGACCTCGCGTGGACCGCGGGCGGGGCGCTGGTGGTGTGGCTGGCCGCGGCGCTGACGGAGGACACAACGCCATGAGCGAGTCCGACCCGATCCCGCTGGATGGCGAGCCGGAGCTCGACCCCGCCGAGCGTCTGTGGGTGCGCAAGGCCATGCGCGATGAAGCGCGCATTAGTTGGGCCCGCAAGCAGCTGCGCTGGATCCTGGTGACGGCGGCTTCGTTGGCCGCCGGCGGCTGGGCCCTGGTCGGCTGGGTGCGCGACCACATCGTCTTCAAGTGAGGTGACCATGAAGCCAAGCATCGTCGAAGACTGGCGCGCCTCGTGGCGCTGGCTCAGCGTGCAGCTCACGGGCGCCCTCATTGTGTGGAGCAGCCTGGACCCCAAGACGCAGGCCGACATCGTGGGCGGCCTGGTGCCGCCCGAGCGGGTGCCGCTGGTGCTGGGCGTGCTCATTCTGGCGGGGCGCCTCATCAAGCAGCGGCGCAAGCCGAAGGCGGCAGGCAGCGATGGCAACACCACTCCGCAGTAGCCCAGGCGCGGGCTTGCCGCCGCTCAGCGTCGGCGCAGGCGTCGACGCCAGGCAAGGCCTCACGCCGCAGGAGGATGCGCTCGTGCTCGGGCCGCTGCGCACGGTGCGCGCCGAGATGAAGGCGCGCGGCAACGAGCCCGGCGTGCGCGCGATCGACGCCGCGCTGCCTCTGGTGGCGCAGGGCCTTCTGGCGCTGCTGCGGCTGCGGCGCGATGGGCTCGACATTGAAACCGGACCTGGCGAATTCAAGGTGAGCACCCGATGATCTCTGCCCTCATCTCCTTCTTCGGCGGCACCGCCTTCCGCATGCTGTGGGGCGAGATCTCCGCCTTCCTCAACAAGCGCCAGGACCACAAGTTCGAGATCGAGCGCCTGGCGCTGCAGGCCAAGATGGACGCCGAGCAGCACGCGCGCAACCTCGAGGCCATCAAGGTGCAGGCCGAGCTCGGCGTGCAGACCATCCGCGTGGCGGCCGAGGGCAAGGTCGACGAGATCACCGCCGGCGCCTGGCAGCAGGCCGTGGCGGCCACCTCGGCGCGCACCGGCATCTGGCTGGTGGACCTGTGGAACGGGATCATTCGCCCGGCCCTGGCCACGATGTGCGCGGCCCTGGTGGCGTTGCACTTCTACCGCGCTGGCTGGGTGCTCGACGAGCAGGGCTGGTCGCTGGTGGGCGCGGTGCTGGGCATCTACGTGGCCGACCGCACGTTGTTCAAGCGGGGCAAGTGATGAGCGATGCCGCTCCTGTCGATCATGCCGCGGGCGCCGGCATGAGCCGCTTCGAGCCCTCGGTCTACCAGCGCGCCATGCAGGCGCTCGGCCTGGCCGAGGCGCCACCGCCGCCGCCCGATGCCGAGCAGCTCGCCGTCGACGTCGCCGCGGCCCTGTGCCGGCGCTGGGAGGGCTGCTTCCTGAAGCCCTACCTGTGCCCGGCCGGCGTGCCCACCATCGGCTACGGCGCCACTTACTACGCCGACGGGCGCAGCGTGCGGCTCACCGACCCGCCCATCAGCCGCGAGGCGGCCGAGCGGCTGCTGCTGCTGATGATCCGGCGCGAGTACTTGCCGGCGGTGCTGCGGCTGTGCCCGGGCCTCGTGCGCGAGACGCCCGAGCGGCTGGCAGCCCTCATCGACTTCGCCTTCAACCTCGGCGCCGGCCGCCTGCAGGCGTCTGCACTGCGCCGGCGCGTGAACGCCGGCGAGTGGGATCAAGTGCCCACCGAGCTGCGCAAGTGGGTGATCGGCGGCGGCAAGGTCCTGCGCGGCCTGGTGCTGCGGCGCGAGGCCGAGGTGGCGCTGGTGTGAGCGCCCTGCGCTGCAGCCTGTGCGGGGCCGATGGTCACCTGGCCAAGGACTGCCGCTGGGGCGGTTTACTCGTCGTGCCCGACCGGAATCATGACGGTCTTGCAGCCGCGCTCGCACATGGCGCTCACGATCTGCTCGGCGTGGTAATGGCTGATGGCATCGGCGAGCAGCGGAGATGCCAGGGCGTGCATCACTTCGCCGCCGAGGGCCCGTCGAGCCCGCGACTCCTGCGCCTCGCGCATGTTGAAGCCCGCGGGCGCGCCCCGCTCGAAGCACGTGGCATGAGCGATGTGCCGGCCATCGGGGCCGACCAGGGCGATGACGACGCCCTGCAATTTCGTGCTCACTTGCACGCCTCCCGCCACTCTTCGCAGTTGACCGGCGGGTTGTGCTGCTCGCCGTCGTCGTCGTCTCCACCGCCACCGCAGGCGGCCAGGCCCAGCAGCAGGGCCAGAAGCATCACGCGCATCATCGTCTCCTAGGAAGGATGACGCGCCTCCGGGAGGTGTTGCGGGCCCCCGCAACCACTCTCAGAGGCGCGCCGACTGCCTGCACAAGCAAGCGCTCGGCGGGCTCATCAAGCTCAGCATAGACATCGCCCGTGGCGGCGTCTGTGCCGATCGTCACAGGGCCGAGCAAGTCGGCCAGTAGGCCCCGGGCACGCTCCCGGTCTTCGCCTGCAAGCACTCCACCCAGGTCCATCACCATGCGGCGCCAGCGCGCCGCCAAGCCGTCCAGGTCGACGGCTGGCCGCGGCGCGGCCCGGGTGGCCAGTTGCGCCCGCAGGGTGGCGCGCTCGGCTTCGGCGGCCGCCAGGCGGGTGCGCAGGGCCTCGCTGAGGTACGCCCGCTCGGTCTTGAGCGCCAGGTGACGCACGCGGCACGCGTCGATGACCGCGTCGCTGAGCATGCGCGGCCGGGCGCCGGATAACACGGGCGCGGTGTCCGTGCTATCAGCGGCGGGGCGTTGTGCGACAAGGGCTTGCGGCATGGCGGTGGCGCGTTAGGCGGCGGGGCGTCCGTTCACTTCTCGTTAGCCGCCCTGCGGGGCATTGCCGATCACCAGCTGCCCAAGCTGCACCACTTGTCCAAGCTGGGCGCCCTTCTCGCGCAATTCAATCGCGGTCTTCGCCACCTTGATCTCAGCGTTCAGGCTGTTGCTGATCGAGTCCAAGCCCTTGGCCATGGCTTCCACGTCCGTGGCGCTGATCTCCTTGCGGGCCAGCGCCAGTAGGCTGTTGGCCACAATCCGCCGCAGGTCGCCCTGCGTCGCCACCTCGCCCATGTTGTCCAGGGATTCGGTCAGTGTCTTTGCTGCTTTCATGTGTCGCTTTCTTCAGTTGCCGCGCAAGGCGGCGGGTTAGGAGTTGCTGTCTCTTCATCTCTAGCAACTCGTCTGGGGTCTGTGGCTTCGTCATACCCAGCGTGCTGCGCACATACAAGTCGGCAAGCTCTTCGCATGCCTTCTTGCGTCTTTCGCGCTGCAGCTGCAGCTGGTCGTTCCTGGTGGCACGGGCGCGCGCGCAGTTCGTGCAGTACGTAGCGAACAACTGTCGGCCGCTCGGGCTGTAGCCTTGGCGGTAGTACTCCTCCCGGGCCTTCAGTTCCTCGCACCCGGGGCAGCGTTTCGTCGGGCTGTCATGGTGCTGAACCACGCCCATGCGCCATGCCGCCTGTTGCACTTCTGCAGTGGTCCGCCCCAGCGCCTTTGCAATGCTGGCAGCGCTTCCGTAGCGGTACTGCGTGCGCACCAGCTCGCGCTCTTCGTCCGTCCACAAGTGTCGCGTTTGCAAACCTAGCCGCGCAGCTCGCGCCTTCACAGCCTCATATTTGCGTCCAAGCGCATAGGCCAATGCCGCTATGTTCCCGGCGGTGTAGCCACGTCGCAGGGCCTCGTCTTCTGCCTCGGTCCATCGCGTCCACCGTCCGCGCGCTTCGGAGCCACGGCTAACCCCTCGCTCAACCTGAGCCCCAACGGCATCAGGCGGTGTCTCGGTATCTTGCATGGTCACGCCGTTGGGTCCAGGTTAGCTCGAACGTTAGGCCCCAATGCCGCACGCGCCGCAGCCCATGCCAGCGGCAGCCGCCGGTGGTAGTCGTAGTAGTCGGTGCCGTGGCCCATCTCGTGCAACTCGCGCAGCCGCAGCCGCATGTCTTCCAGCGCCACCAGTTCGGTCAGCGCATCAGCCAGTTTGGCCTCGCTCGCCGCGTAGGTCTCTGCCGCCTTGCTCCATGTGTGCGCCTCGCGCTTCAGGGCAGCGTTCTCGGTGCGCAGGCGCTCCAGTTCGGCCTGCGCCGCCTGCGTGCTCACTCCCA
Organism: Rubrivivax sp.; assembly: GCA_022842825.1. Classification (GTDB taxonomy): domain Bacteria; phylum Pseudomonadota; class Gammaproteobacteria; order Burkholderiales; family Burkholderiaceae_C; genus Rubrivivax. Next base: position 8,706 of record JALHOU010000142.1, on the reverse strand, counting down.
CCGTGATGTTTCCGTCAGCCATGCTCAGCCCCAATCCCATGCGCTCGCTCGATCAAGCGCGCGAAAATCTCGTGCACGTCGGCGTGGTCGCCCTTGGCTTGGTTCCACTGCTCGTGCGCTTCGTCCCACAGTTCCTCGATCTCCAGCGGGTCGCGCGGGGTCTTCTCGGCTGCGTTCAGTGCTGCATGCATGGACCGCAGTTGCACGGTCGCTTGCGCGTGCCAGTTCAGGTCACGCTTGTTCAGCGGCACCCACGAAAGTTCCAGCGCCACGGGGCCGTCAGCGGTGTTCGGGCTCTGCGGCTCCAGCGCGTCCTTCAGGTCGCACTCAAGCCGCAGCACTTCCTGCCACAGCAAGCCCAGCAGTTCACCGGCCCTCTCCGTGTGTTCAATGGTCCCAAAGGCCACAGGGTGCGAGGTCATGCTCATCGCAAGCTGCCTCGCTTCGTCCAGTTTTTGCTTATCCACGTCGTTTAGTCCTAGTACGGTTGCACTATTTCGCTTCGGAGCCAGGGCCTAACAGGCCGGTCAACTCGGACTGGCCCTGGCGGGCCAGCCGGTTACCGGCAACGTTATGCAGCATCAAAACAGGTCCGCCGTCATCGCCGCATCTTTGCGGGTCCGGTAGGCGGTTCGCTTGTGGTGGTCGGCGTCATACGTCAGGTGGCACCGCTGGCACATCGCCTTGAGGTTGTGCGCCTCGCAGTTCTCAGGCGTGTGGTCAAGGTGCGCCACCGTCAGCACTACGCGCGAGCCCGTCACCGGATGGGGCGCACCGTTCGGCGCGCGGCAGTCCGGGTAGGCCGGCGAGCCTTCGCACCGCTGCTGTGCGCGCTCACGGATCGCGTCGGCTATGCGCTTCCAGTCCTTCGGGTAGCGCGCTCGGTTCTCCGGTCGTATCGGCATGGTCAGTCCCCAGTCGTAGCGCACCACAAACCCGCAGGCTCGGCACTTCAGCGTCAGCGAATACACGCCGCTGCTCACCGTTGTCATAGGTCGTGGCTTCGCCGTTGCATTTCTCGCGCTCGGTGCACCGCCGCTGCTGCATAACTGGCGGTTCAAGCGGAGTACCAACAGCTTCCACCGTTGGGGCGTCTTCAGGCTTGGTCATGGCTGTTGGTCCCCGCTTAACCTGGCGTTAGGCCTCGAAGACCATGCCTTCGCCGCGCTCGTACACCTCGAATCCGAAGTGGTTGCCGAGCAGGTTGCCGTGCGCGCACTCCTTGGCCGCTTCCAGCGTCTCAAACTTCGCCACGTCATCCTCGGCCATGAGAGGCGTGTAGCCACCGCCCTGGGTGCACAGCATCACAAAGAAGTTGCCACTTTGCATCTCAGCACTCCTGCCCGCAGGCCTAACCCTTCACTGAAGAGCGGACGCCCGAGGCATCCGCGCGTTTGGCACTGCCGTGCAGCGCCGCTTAGTTCAAACGTTAGGCGTCACCACTGCACCCACAGTTGCGGCTTCAGGTCCGCAGGCAGGTACAGCGGGTGGCCTGGGTGTCCGTCCTTCGTCAGCCGCAGGTAGTGCAGGTTTGGCACGCCCAGGCGCACCGACTGGTCGCGGCCCTTGAACGTGCCGTGCGCGCCCCACGCAGCCACCACGACGCCAGCATCCCGCGCCAGCATCTTCAGCGCTCCATCGTTCTCCCAGCCTACCGGGTCGGCGGCCTTCTTCATGTCCGCCGGCTGCGTCGCGCGGTAGGCGAACAGGTTCGTCATGCACAGGGCCTCGTAACCCCAGGCCCGCGCGAACCCGATGCACCGCCGAATGGTCGGGTCGTCGTTGGTCTCGTCAGCGGTGCTCGGGTTCAAGCCGATGAACATGGCGTAGGGGCCGCGCCCCCAGCGGCGCCACAGGGCGTAACGGTACGCGCGGCAAGGGCTCAGGGTAGCGCTGCGCTCCATCGCTTCGGCACCAGTGCCGCCGAACCCTTCGTTCGAGTTGAGAGCCAACGGCAGGACGCCTTGGCTCGCTTCGGTTACTTTATCCATGCCGTTGTCTCCAACTCAACTCCGACGTTGAACGCCTTGCGCATGCGCGCTGCGCGGCGCTTGAGGCGCGCTTCTTCGAACCAGGCCGCGGCCAGGGCTTTTCTGGATCCGCCGTGTCGGCCATCGCTGCAGAACGAGGTCAGCCGCGGCTGACTCTTGGCGACGTACACCCGCGCCTGCCAGCCGTGGGTGTCGGCGCTGTCGATGCGCACCACGCTCATCGCTTGCCGGCCTTGCGCGTTGGGGCGGTGGCCGGCTTCTTGGGCGTGCTGGGCGGGGTGGGAGCGCCGCCGAGCCAGAGGCCGTAGCGGCCGTCGGGCATCTTGCGGACTTCGGCGCTCTGGCCGGCCTTGCGGAACCACACCTTCAGCCCGTAGGCGTGCCGCTGCTCCAGCCAAGCCACGTCGCCGGGCTTCATGCGGCTGGCCAACAGCGCGTAGCCGCTGATGCCGCCCTTGCCGCCGATCTTGGGCGGTATCGCCACGCCGGCCTCGATCTTGACCGCCTGCACGTCGAAGGCCATGCGCGGGCGCCGGCTGCTGGTGCCGGTGCCTTTGCCCAGGTCGAATGCGCTGCGCACCCCTTGCGTGGCCGGCGCGGCGCGGTTGCCCGCCTTGGCATACGTGACGGTGGGGGATTCGTCCTTCATCATCAGATCAGCTCCGCTTGCTTGGTGGTGGTGGTGGCCTTGTGGCCCTTGCCGGCCTTCTTGGCCACGGGTGCCGTGGCCGCCTCGGCGGCAGACGTCTGCACGCTGGTGCGTGCGGCATCGATGTCGACGCCGTAGTGCTGCGCGGCGAGTTTCAACCCCTCGGGCTGCAGGTGTTGGTGGTTCCACTGGTCGCAGGCGACGTTCTCGGCCATCGCGCAGTCGAGCAGCAGCCGGCCCAGGTCGGCGGGGTCCATGTTCTCGATGGCGGTGCGCATGGCGTCGATGTCCATGACGTATTGGTCGAGCACCACGGCGCGGTCGTCGCGCGGCAGGCGATCGACCATCGCCCTGGCGACGAGGCGCAGGTCGAAGGCACTGCGCGGCTCGTCGTGCGCCGCAGCACGCACAGCCTTGAACAACGCCGCGCGCGCCGCTTGCTCGTGCTGTGCGGCCAGGGCCTGGCGCTCGCGTTCGCGCTCCCAGTTTCCGCTGGCGGTGCCGCCGCTGGGGTTGGCCTTGGCCTTCGGCACCTTCACCTTCACGCCGGCGGCCTGCAGATCCTCGGCGCGGTAGGCCTGTACGGTGCTGCCGTCGCGCGGGTTCAGGATCGTCACCGGCTTGACATCGGCCTTGGCCTTGGCCAGGTCGACCTTGCCGGCGGGGATGAAGCCCTCGGCCAGTTCGCCGCGGGCATTGATGGCCTGGCGCGCCTTGCCGCCGGTGACGACGGTGGTGCCTTCGGACTCCAGCCGCCTGGCCTCGGCCTTCAGGTGCGCCTTGACCTTGTCTTCGAAGCAGTCGAAGTCGGTGCACACGTTGCCGCCGACGTGGCGCATGCGGACAAAGCCGCTGCTCTGCAACTCGTTCAGCTGGTCGTACAGCTTCGCGGCCTTGTCGTCGTCGCCGGACTGCTCGGCCTCCTCGAGCTCGCGCCGCAGGCGCTCCTCTTCGTGCTCTTTCTCGGCGTTGGACTTCTCGGCCGCCACGTCGTCGAACTCCGGCGCGTTGCCCGTGCGCTTGCGGCAGTCGGTGCAACTGCCGGCGCTCGGCACGAGCGTGGCCGAGGCGATGGGGAAGATGGCCTTGTCGAGCAGCAGCGTGAACTTCTCGTTGAGCAGCTCGCGGATGCGGCGGTAGCTCTTGGCTCCGCCGTCTTCGATGTTGTCGTTGTGGTTGCGGATGACCTGCAGCGCCTTGGCCTGCATCTTCTGGTCGCCCACGCGGGCGATGAGCAGGGCCACCTCGCCCTTGACCTCGCCCGACTTCAGGGCCTCGAGCACCTGCGGGCACAGGTCGAGCAGACGCAGGCGGCCGTACACGTGGCTGCGGCTCTTGCCGATGGCCGCGGCCACTTCGTTGGCGCTCTTGCCACCATCGACCATGCCCTGGTACTGCGTGGCTTCCTCCAGCGCCTTGAGGTTCTCCCGCTGGACGTTCTCGATGGCCTGCAGCTCGCGCGCCTCGGCGTCGGTGAGCGCGCGCACCTCGCACGGCGCGGTGGCCAGGCCGACCTCGAGGGCACCGTACTTCCGGCGGTGGCCGAAGACAACCTCGTACCCGCCCTCGACCTCTTCGCCGGTGCGCGGGCGAACCAGCAGCGCAGAGAGGATGCCGCCGGCGCTGCGGATGGTGGCCGCCATCTCGTCGATGCGCAGGCCGGCGCGATCGGGCGGGTTGAACGGGCTGTCGTGAAGCAGCTCGAGCGGGATCTCGATGATGGTGCGGTCGGTCATGCGGTCCTCGGGTGGTAGATGGCTCAGCGCCACAGGTCATCGGTGGTGGGCCGACCGACGGCGGCGTCGTGCGCCTCGATGGCGCGGCGGGTGTAGATGGCCGCGTCGAGCAGCTCCTGGTAGTGGTGCTTGGCCCACTCGCGCCAGCTCAGCGGGTTGTCGGCCACGGTCTGGCCGTACTTCGTGACGCCCAGCTGCTGGCGTCTAGCGATGTCGGCGCAGACGCGCGCCTCGGTACCGGTGGCGGTGGTGGCCATGTGTTCTCTCTCTCCCTTGTGGTGGCTCAGGGCCGGGTGACGATCCGCACGAGCCAGGGGGTGCCTTCGCTGGGCACGACCAGGCCGCGGGTGATGGCGTAGGCCAGGGCCTCGCTGAACATGTCGACGCTCTCGGCGCTGTGCTCGTGCTGGTCGAGCATCGGGCGCACGTCGTAGCAGCGGTCGTGGCTGTCGCCGACGCGCACGGCCTCGCCTTCGATGTCGCCGATGACGGCCCGGTCGGCGATGCGGGCCATGGTGGTGGCCAGGTGCGCCAGGCCGTTGGCGGTGGGCCGGCGGTGCTTGGCCGGCGTGAGCTGGGGGGCGATGCGCGGCATGTCAGGCGGCCTTGGCGAAGTGGTGGCGCAGCGCGCGGCGGTCGTCGCGGCGGCGGATGTTTTCGAGCGGCGTGCACAGGTCGACGTGGTCGGGGCACACGCAGGTGGCCGTGACGCAGAGGTGGTCGAGCTGCAGGCCGCTGTCGACGACGGTGCGGTACTGCAGGTAGAACTCGTCGATGTCGGTGGGCTCGGCGTGCAGCCATGTCCACAGGGCGATGTGCGCCTGAAGCGTGACGCGGCGTTGCAGGCCGGGCACCCAGAGGTTGAAGCGCGGGTAGCTGCCGCCGCCGCGCTTGCCCGTCCAGAGCCAGCAGCCGGCGTCGTGCTCGGGCTCGTCGGTGTTCGCGAGCAGGCGCTGGTACAGGCTCGGGTAGCGCGCACCGTTGCGGCCCTGGCGCTGCCGGGGCTGAAGCGGCAGGGCGTGGATCACGCCGGCTCTCCGGTGCCGAGCGGGCGGCCGAGGGGCTTGTGCGTGGCCACGACGCGGCGCGCCCAGGCCAGCGTGAAGGTGGTGACCGGGCCGCCCGTGGCCGCGTTGCGGATGACGCGGGCGGCGGCGATGCGCTGCAGCTCGGCGAGCTCGGCGCGGTGTTCGGGGGTGCGGTGCGGGCTCATTGCAGGCGGGCCAGGTCGCTGCGCGCCCAGGCAATCTGGTCGGCGGCCTCGTTGGCGTCGTCGACGCAGGCGTCGAGCAGGTTGCGCGTGAGTGCAAGCTCGCGCTGCAGCCAGTCCACATCCTGCTGCATCGCCAGGTGCCGCGCTTGCAGGCGCCGCACGCGCAAGCGCAGCACCAGGCGCTGCCACCACACCGGCCCGCGGCCGGCGTAGGGCTGGCGGATGAGCGGCACGGCGCTGCACAGCGTGGCCGCGGCGCAGGGCTCGAGCCAGGTGAGCAGGGCCCACACGCCGCCGGCGATGAAGAGCACCATGAAGACAAGGCGCAGCACGAAGGCCACGGCAGCATCGCAGCGCTCGGTGGTGCGCGCGGCCAGGGCGCGGATGCGGAGATCTCGCTCGGTGTCGACGGACCAGGTCATGACGGCTCTCCAAAGCGGGAGGGGTGGGGCGGGTCGGCGCGGCGGCGGCACGGCGCCTCGGCGCTGCGGTCGGCCACCTGCGGCCACACGAAGGCCTGGCTGGCCTGGCCGGGCAGCGGGCGGAAGTGGCCGAGCGGCGCCTCGCCGTCGTGGCGCGCGCACTCGGCGCGCCGCTCGGCGTCGAGCAGTTGCTCGAGCAGGGCGCTCATGCGGCGCTCCGTTCGGCACCAGCCGCAGACGTCTGGACGGCCGGCCGCGGCAGGTCGATGCGCACATGCAGCAGGCCCTTGCGCAGCAGCACGGTGGGGAAGGGCGGCCGGTCGTCCTGGGCCACGTAGGCGTAGCCGAGGCCGGCCAGCGCGTCGAGCCAGTGCTGGGCCTGCTTGGGGCAGGCGAAGTGGCCGCCGGTGTACAGGCGCACCACGGCGCGCAGGGCGCCGCCGCTGCCCACGCGCTCGCGCGCCAGGCCGATGGCGCCGGGGTCGAGCTGCAGGCCGAGGCCGGCGAGGGCCGCCGTGTCCTGGTCGAGCAGGGCCAGCGGCGCGGCCAGCTCGCGCAGCTCGGCCAGGCGCTGCAGGTAGAGGGTGCGTGCGCGGCGCTCGGCTTCAGCCTTCAGGCTGCGCCGCGGCTGGGCTTCGAAGTCGGGGAGGTAGGGCATCTGCGCTCCGTCGTGTGACGGGGCGCACTGTAATCGCACTTACGGCCAGTGCGCAAGCGGGCTTACAGAGCCGTGCGCAATTTCACGGCCGCACTGCCTAAATGCGGCGGCGGGTATCTGTCAGTTGCCGGTGGACTTGGCGGCCGCTTCGACCATCTTGACGATGGTCTCGACCTGAGAGGGCGCGGTGCGCTCCATGACAGCGAGCGCAGAGCCCAGCCGGGTCATCTCGGCCGTCAGCATGTAGCGTGAAACGACCGGCCCCTTGCCCGTGAGCAACCAGCGAACGTCGGTGTTCGTTGCGTCGGCGAACGCTTGCAAAAGGCCCGCCTTGATGTGGCTGGCGTCTGTCTTGCCCGAGCGCCATTGCGACAGGGCCGCATGACTGCACCCGATCTTGGCCGCTAGCGTCTCCAGCGTCATCTCGCTGCGCTCGATCGCAAAGGCGATGCGGTCTGCCGGGGTGTCCAGGTCACGGATTTGGTCCACCACCGGACCGTAGCGGGCGGCTAGTAAGGCCGCTTGCGGACCATCCGTAATTGCGCTTACACTGGCCGGCATGGACCTACACCAGGACTCGGCCGTCATTGACGACCTTGGCGGGCCGACGGCGGTTGCGGCGCTATGCCGCATCAAACCGCAGGCGGTGTCGCAGTGGCGCCGGACAGGCATTCCGCCTGCTCGGCGCGACTACTTGGCGCTGCTGAAGCCTGAGGCATTCCAGCGGGTCGAAGCGGCGAGCCAGGAGACCCGCGATGCAGCGTGACCCGCTCTGGGGCGCCGTGCAGCGGGCGTGCTCGGGCCCGCCCCACGACGGTGGCTTCGTGTACGACTGGCGCGAGCTGCAGCAGTTGACGCCTGCCGACCGGCAGCGCGTCAAAGCCTTCATCAGTGGCGTTCGCCTGGTCGCAGATCCCGATAGCACGCCTGCACTTCCGGGTCGTGCGGATACTGCTTCAGCGCCACCGACGACAGAGGCATGAGTACCGCGGCTGCCATGTTTGCGAAAGAGTCTGTGGCCTGGTGCTGCGTAGCGGCAGCGGCGCGCAGGTTCCGCACGAAGCTGCGCAGCAGTGGCTTCGCGTCCGACTGCTCTGCGATGGTGGTGAGCGTCAGTGCCAGGACATGCTGCGTGGCCGCGCGAAAAGCATCGAGCTCGTCGCGCAGTGCCTGGATCTCGTGGTTCATGGGCGCCCTCCTCGGGCTGGCTGTCGTGGGGATAGCCAGTATCGCAACGCCCCGGGGTGGGCGCCCGCCATTCAACCGCCCCCAACGGCGCCCGCACGCCTCGCCCCGCCGCATTGGGAGCCTCGCAGGCCGGGCGCGTCGGTGCGCTGGGGCACATGGCCACACTTTCCCCCTCTGGCCGCAGCGATGCGGTGCCGCGCGGCGCCTGAAGGGCGTCTCCTCCCGTTGCCTGCCTCGGCGGCAGGCAGGGCGCCGCGCGGCGGGGTCTTTCGACTGAGCCATGCCAGACCGTCAAGCGAAGAAGATGGCCTTCCTGCCTGCGGTGCGGTGCACGCCGGAATTCCGCAGGCTGGTGGCTCATCACCCCGACATGGTGGAGGTGGACGCCGACGCCGTCACGGACTTCGGTGCACTACCTTGTGACACACGGCGGAGCGGCACCCGATGAGCGCCCGCCACTTCCTGCGCCTTCGCTCCGGCGATCGCGTGCGCCTGCCCAGCGGTGCCACAGTGCAGCTGCTCGACCACTCGAGCACGCGCGTGGGCACGGTGTGGGCCTGCGGCTATGTGGATGGCGAGCAGCTGCGCGGCGCCGGCCACGGCAACCGCGGCCGCCTGGTGCTGCGGCACGACTGGCTGCAGCGCAACGCGGAGCCGGTGCTTTGAGCCGGCGCGGCGAGGTGGCGGTGGCGATGCTGCAGGCGGCCTGGCCGCCGGCCCCGGTGGCGCACCTGTGCGAGCGTGCGCAGATCGGCTACGGCGTGGGCCGCTACACCGCGAGCCGCCTGGTGCAGGCCGGCGAGCTGGTGGTGCTGGCGGTGGAGCCGCCCGCCCCGGGGCGCACCGGCC
>JALHOU010000141.1 GCA_022842825.1 Rubrivivax sp. | reverse complement strand
CGGCCTGCAGCGCGCCTTCGCCACCCATGTCGAGCTGGCCCTGGGCACCGCTGTCGGCGAAGTCGCGCCGGCCGCGGCCGCCACGACGGCGGCGTCCGTCGCGCTCGCCACCGCGCTCGTCGCCTTCGGCGCGTTCGCCGCGATCGGCCTGAGCGCCTTGGTCGCCCCGATCCCCTTCAGCACGTTCGCCACGTTCAGCGCGTTCGGCACGCCCCTGCATCGGCGTTGAAGTGCCGCCTTCGACCATCGCCGCGTCGGTGCCGGCCTCGACGGCCGCCGTGCCTTCGCCGGTGGCGGCCGAATCGGTGCCGGCCGGCATGCCGGCCTCGTCGCGTCCTTCGCTGCGGCCGCGGCCGCCACGCCGGCGCCGACGCCGGCCCTCGCGCTCGGCCTCGGTCCCCTCGCCGACCGGTATCGTGTCGACGAAGTCGGCCTGCACCGCGGCGTCCGGTGAACCGGCGGGCTGCGCTGCGCGATCGGCGCGCGCCTGGCGCGCCGTATCGCCGCCGCGCGGGCCGCGATCTCCCCGTTCGGCGCGTTCACCACGTTCACCACGTTCACCACGTTCACCACGTTCAGCGCGTTCAGCGCGTTCTCCACGCTCACCCCGTTCGGCACGTTCAACGCTCACAGGGCGATCGCCCCGTTCCTCGCGTACTGCCGGGCCGGCGCCGGCGGCCGCGCCTTCGGCCGCGGCATCGCGGCGCGGCGGACGGCCGTCGCGACCTTCGCGGGCTTCACGCCCCTCACGGCCCTCTCGGCCTTCACGCCCCTCGCGTCCACCGCGGTCGCGTCCGTTGCGGCCACCACGATCGCCACGGCCACCGCGCTCTCCGCGTGCGCCGCGCTCTCCGCGCTCGCCGCCGCGCTCACTTCCACGTTCCCCACGGCGTCCATCGGCCTTGGCCGCGTCACTGGCGGCGGCCACGGCTGCCTCGGGCGTGGCCGCTGTGGGCTCGGCATTGCGCGGCAACTCGGCCGGCGCGCCGCCGAAGAGCTTCTTGACCCAGCCGAAGAAGCCGCTGCCCGCCGGTGCCGTGGTCGGTGCGGGTGCTGCAGCCACGGGGGCTGGTGCGCGCACGGGCAGGGGCGCCGGCGCCGGGGCGGGTGGTGGCGCGGGCGGCGCCGGCTGATCGGGCAGCACGCCCTTGATCACCGGCTCCTGTTTGGCCTTGGCCTTCTCGCGACGCGTGATGCCGACCTCGTCGTCCGGCTCCTCCACCATCGTGTAGCTGGCGCGGAAGCTTTCCAGGCGCGGGTCGTCGTGGCGCAGGCGCTCGAGCTTGTAGTTCGGCGTCTCGAGGTGCTTGTTGGGGACCAGCAGCACGGTGACGCGCTGCTTGAGCTCGATCTTGCTGATCTCGGCGCGCTTCTCGTTGAGCAGGAAGCTCGTCACCTCCACCGGCACCTGCACGTGCACGGCGGCGGTGTTGTCCTTCATGCTCTCCTCCTGCACCATGCGCAGGATCTGCAGCGCGCTGCTCTCGGTGTCGCGGATGTGCCCGGTGCCGTTGCAGCGCGGGCAGGTGATGTGGCTGCCTTCGCTCAAGGCCGGGCGCAGGCGCTGACGGCTGAGCTCCAGCAGGCCGAACTTGCTGATCGAGCTGAACTGCACGCGTGCGCGGTCGAAGCGCAGCGCATCGCGCAGCCGCTGCTCCACCTCGCGGCGGTTCTTGCTCTCCTCCATGTCGATGAAGTCGACGACGATCAGGCCGCCCAGGTCGCGCAGCCGCATCTGGCGCGCGATCTCGTCGGCCGCCTCGAGGTTGGTGCGGGTCGCCGTCTCCTCGATGTCGGTGCCGCGCGTGGCGCGCGCGCTGTTCACGTCCACCGCCACCAGCGCTTCGGTGTGGTCGATGACGATGGCGCCGCCGCTGGGCAGGTTGACGGTGCGGCTGAATGCGGTCTCGATCTGGTGCTCGATCTGGAACCGGCTGAACAGCGGCGCGTCGTCCTTGTAGCGCTTCACGCGATTGGCCGTCTCCGGCATCACGTGGTTCATGAACTGGTGCGCCTGATCGAAGATGTCGTCGGTGTCGATCAGGATCTCGCCGATGTCCGCGGTGAAGTAGTCGCGGATGGCGCGGATGACGAGGCTGCTCTCCTGGTAAATGAGGAAGGCGCCCTTGCCCGCCTGCGAGGCGCCCTCGATGGCGCTCCACAGCTTGAGCATGTAGTTGAGGTCCCACTGCAGCTCCTCGGCGCTGCGGCCGATGCCGGCCGTGCGCGCGATGAGGCTCATGCCCTTGGGGTACTCGAGCTGCTCGAGGTTGTCCTTCAGCTCCTCGCGCTGTTCGCCCTCGATGCGCCGGCTGACGCCGCCGCCGCGCGGGTTGTTGGGCATCAGCACGAGGTAGCGGCCGGCCAGGCTGACGAAGGTGGTGAGCGCCGCCCCCTTGTTGCCGCGCTCCTCCTTCTCGACCTGCACGAGCAGGTTGTCGCCTTCCTTCACCGCGTCCTGGATGCGCGCGTCGCGGGCGCTCACGCCCTCGCGAAAGTAGTTCTTGCTGATCTCCTTGAACGGCAGGAAGCCGTGCCGGTCTTCGCCGTAGTCGACGAAGCAGGCCTCCAGGCTGGGCTCCACGCGCGTGATCACCGCCTTGTAGATGTTGCCCTTGCGCTGCTCGCGCCCCTCGATCTCTGTTTCGAAGTCGAGCAGCTTCTGGCCGTCGACGATGGCCAGGCGCCGCTCTTCGGGCTGCGTGGCGTTGATGAGCATTCGCTTCATGTGCACTCCAAACGTGCCCATGCGCGGGTGTCTCAGGCCCGGCGCACGGGACAGTTCACACCCGTCCGGCCGGAGCCGGAAGGGTGCCTTCCTCGATGCACGAGAAGCGGCGGGAGAACCGTGAGCGCGAAATGCCCTGGACTGCGCCGTTCGACCCCCGCCGGCGGCGGGGCGTCAGTGGCGCAGCGTTGGCGCGTGCGTGCCGCTGGGGCGCTGGCGCGCTGCCGGCCCGTCGGCTGCACCCTCGGGCCGGACACGCGGTTTGCTGCGCGTGCAGGGCCGGGCAGCGGCCACGCCGGCAGGGGTCTGCCGGGGCCGGGTGCCAGGGGTGGAGCAGGGGGTCATGGTGGCGCGTTGGCCTTGCCGTACGCAGGTGCCCGAAAGCGGCCGGGGGGCGAACCCCGGCGCATCGTGCACCTTGAATCTTTCGTGGCCCCGGGTCCCGCCAATCAATGGGGGTGGAACGGCGAGGCGGCGGTTCTGTGGTTCCGAATCTCTGCCACCGGGGGTTTGCGCGTCCGGGTCGCTGTGGCGACCCCGATCCGTTCAGGCCCGACGGTGTTGCATCACCCATGTTTGCCGCTCGCCACGAACCCGGACCTCGGATTCGGCAGCAGCAGCACCATGATCGCACCGGCCACACCCGCTTAAACTCCGAAGAATCAAGCACATACAGTGCAAACGTGGCGCAATCTTGGAGCGGCGCAGTATAGCGGGCAAAGAACCCGGCGCCGGGTCCGCGGCGCCTGTCCAGGCGGGGGCGCGGGCCGTGCCGTCCGTGCGCCTGCTCACGGTCGACGCCGAATCGGCGGGCCAGCGCCTCGACAACTACCTGATGCGGTTCCTGAAGGGCGTGCCCAAGACCCATGTCTACCGCGTCATCCGCTCCGGCGAGGTGCGCGTCAACAAGGGCCGTGCCGGTGCCGACACCCGGGTGGCCGAGGGCGACCTCGTGCGTCTGCCGCCCGTGCGCGTGGCCCAGGGCGCCGGCCGCGATGAGGCGGCGGCGACCGTGCCGGCGCGTGAATTCCCGGTGCTCTTCGAGGACGAGCACCTGCTCGGCGTGAACAAGCCGGCCGGCGTGGCCGTGCACGGCGGCAGCGGCGTGAGCTCCGGCGTCATCGAGCAGCTGCGCAAGGCCCGGCCCGGCCAGCGCTTCCTCGAGCTCGTGCACCGCCTGGACAAGGAGACCTCGGGCGTGCTGCTGCTGGCCAAGAAGCGCAGCGCCCTCACCGCGCTGCAGGACCAGTTCCGCGAGCGCGACACGCACAAGGTCTATGCGGCGCTCGCGTGGGGCACGTGGCCGAAGCGGCTGAAGGTCATCGACCAACCGCTGCTGAAGTCCACCGACGCCGAGGGCGAGCGCCACGTGCGCGTGGTTTCGCCCAGCGACCGGAGCGCGGCGCAGGCACGCCGCTCGATCACGCTCGTCAAGGTGCGGCAGCAGTTCGCCGGCGCCGCCCTGCTCGACGTGACGCTGAAGACCGGGCGCACGCACCAGATCCGCGTGCACCTCGCGTTTGCCGGCCACGCCATCGTCGGCGACCCGAAGTACGGCGACTTCGCGGCCAACAAGGCCTTCGCGCGCCAGTGGCGGCCGCTCGGGTTCTCCCGCATGTTCCTGCACGCCCGGGAGCTGGGATTCGATCACCCGGCCACGGGGGAGCGCCTCACGCTCGCGGCGCCGCTGCCGCCGGAGTGCGAGACACTCCTGGCCGCGCTTCGCTAGGGCCTTAGCACGCTTTCATGTCACGCCCCCGCCGCTTCGACCTCATCGCCTTCGACTGGGACGGCACGCTGTTTGACAGCACCGGTCTCATCAGGCGCTGCATCCAGGACGCCTGCCGCGACGTGGGCGTCGCCGTGCCGAGCGACGCCGATGCCGCCTACGTCATCGGCCTTGGCCTGAACGATGCCCTGCGGCACGCCGCGCCGGGGCTGGCGCCCGAGCGCTACCCCGATCTCGGCCGGCGCTACCGCCACCACTACCTGGCGCGGCAGCACGAGCTCGTGCTCTTCGAGGGCACGCTGGCCATGCTGCACGACCTGAAGGCGCGCAACCACTGGATCGCCGTGGCCACCGGCAAGAGCCGGCGCGGGCTCGACGAGGCACTCGCCACCTCGCAGCTGCAGGGGCTCTTCGACGGCTCGCGCACCGCCGACGAAACTGCCTCCAAGCCGCACCCGCAGATGCTGCTGGAGCTGATGCGCGAGTTCGGCGCCGAGCCCGGGCGCACCTTGATGATCGGCGACACCACGCACGACCTGCAGATGGCGCGCCATGCCGGCGTGGCGCGCGTGGGCGTCAGCTTCGGTGCACACGAGTTCGAGTCGTTCGCCGAGTTCGAGCCGCTCGGGGTGGCGCACAGCACGCGCGAGTTGCACGATTGGCTGGTGGCACATGCCTGACATCCCGGGCCTGCCCGTCACCGTGGCCGAGGGGCCGCCGCCCGAGGAGTTCCTGTGCCCATCGGCCGACCTGGCCGAGCGCGGCCGTGCTTTCGTATGGGACGTCATGGTCTGGGGCCGCCCGGCGCGGGCCTTCGCGCTGCGCTTCGACGGCACGCCTGTGGCCTACCTCAATCGATGCGTGCACGTGCCCACGGAGATGGACTGGCAGGAAGGCGAGTTCCTCGACATCGACAGGCGCTGGATCCTCTGCTCCATCCACGGCGCGGCCTATGAACCAAGCGACGGCCGCTGCGTGGGCGGCCCGTGCGGCCGCGGCAAGCTGACGACGGTGCGCGTGACCGAGCGCGAAGGGCAGGTGTATTGGTATCCTTCCCGCGAGATTGCGGCGGTGCGCTTCGACGAAGCGGCCCCGCCCGCGGCCAACCCTTCCCCTCCTTCCGAATCCCCAGCGCCCGAGGCCGGCGCAGCGGTCGTGCCGACGCCCGAGCCCCCGACATGAACAACAACAACAACGAAGACAGCCCGCCGACCCAGCCGATGACGGGGTCGCGCCCGCTGCCACCGGATCCGGCGACGCCGGTGCCGGCGGGCGCGGAGGAACCGGCCACGGCGGCGGCCCTTGCTTCGGCCGCGGCCACGGCCCCTGCCGCGGCGCCGGGGACCACCTCCACGCCACCGGCGGGCAGCCTTGAGCGCATCGAGTCGACACTCGAGCGGCTGGCCGCCGGGTTCGTGCTGCACCAGCGCAGCGAGCGGCGCTGGCGCAACTTCTTCCGCGCCTGCTGGTTCGGCCTCGCGCTGGCGATCGCCTGGGGCCTCTTCGCGCGCGTGGGCGGGTCGGTGGCGACGAGTTCGCCACACACCGCGCTCATCGAGCTGCGCGGCGAGATCGCCGCCGACACCGAGGCCAGTGCCGAGCTGCTGCTCGGCGCGCTCAAGCAGGCCTTCCAGGACCCGGGCGCGGTGGCGGTGGTGATCCGCATCAATTCGCCCGGCGGCAGCCCGGTGCAGTCGGGCATTCTCAACGACGAGATCCGCCGCCTGAAGGCCAAGCATGGCAAGAAGGTCTATGCCGTCGTCGACGAGATCTGCGCCAGCGGCGCCTACTACGTGGCGGTGGCCGCCGATCGAATCTACGTCGACAAGGCCAGCCTCGTGGGCAGCATCGGCGTGCTGATGGACGGCTTCGGCTTCACCGGCGCGATGGACAAGCTCGGCATCGAGCGGCGCCTCATCACCGCCGGCGAGAACAAGGCGATGCTCGATCCCTTCAGCCCCCTCTCGGACAAGCAGCGCGCCTACGTGAAGTCGATGATCGAGCAGATCCACCGCCAGTTCATCGACGTGGTGAAAGCCGGGCGCGGCGCGCGGTTGAAGGACTCGCCCGAGCTCTTCTCCGGCCTCGTGTGGAACGGCGAGGAGGCCGTGCGCCTGGGTCTCGCAGACGGCCTGGGCAACCTCGATCACGTGGCGCGCGAGGTCGTGAAGGCCGAGGAGATCGTCGACTACACGCCGCACGAGAACGTCGCCGAGCGCCTGGCCAAGCGCTTCGGCGCCGCCATGGGCCAGGGGGTGGTGCGGGCGCTGCGCGAACTCGCGCCGATGCGTTGAGCATGGCCGGCGCACACGACGACGGCGAGCTGCGCCCGGTGGCCTGGCTGCTGGACAACTTGGCCGTCGGCGCGCAGTACGCGCTGCCGAAGCTGGCGCTGACCCGGCTGATGGGGCGGCTCGCCGCGGCCGAGGGCGGTGCGTACACGACCACGGTCATCCGCTGGTTCATCCGCCACTACGGCGTGAACATGCTCGAGGCCGTGCCGCAGAACCCCGCCGCCTACCGAACCTTCAACGAATTCTTCACGCGGCGGCTGGCCAGCGGCGCGCGCCCGCTCACCAAGGGCTCGGACCTCGTGTGTCCGGTCGATGGCGCGATCAGCCAGTTCGGCGCCATCGAAGGCGACCAGATCTTCCAGGCCAAGGGCCACCGCTACAGCACCACGGCGCTGCTGGGCGGAGACGGCACGCTCGCCCAGTTGTTCCAGGGCGGCCACTTCGCCACGCTGTACCTCTCGCCGAAGGACTACCACCGCATCCACATGCCTTGCGCCGGCCGGCTGCGCGGCATGAAGCACGTACCGGGCAAGCTCTTCTCGGTGAACCCGGTCACGGCGCGCGGCGTGCCCGGGCTCTTTGCCCGCAACGAGCGCGTCGTCTGCGTCTTCGAGGGCGCGTTCGGGCCCTGGGTGCTGGTGCTCGTGGGCGCCACCATCGTCGGCAGCATGTCCACCACCTGGCACGGTGTGGTCAACGGCCTGCGGCCCAGCCGCGTGCGCGAGTGGACCTACGAAGGCCAGGAGATCCAGCTGGCTCAGGGCGACGAGATGGGCCGCTTCCTGCTGGGCTCCACCGTCGTGCTTCTTTTTCCGGGCAAGCGCCTGGCCTGGAGCGCCCGTTGGGGGCCGGGCGTGGACGTGCGCATGGGCGAGCGCATGGCGGACTGGGTTTGAGCGAAGCGCCGCGGTCCGAGCCACCTGGCGGGCCGTTGGCCTCGGACTCGCCGGCCCCGATGGCGACCCCTGCGCACCACCCCTGGTGGGCGCAGGGGCTGCTGTTCCTCGTGCCTGCGCTGTGGTCGTCGAACTACCTTATCGCGCGCCTGGCGCGCGATGTCGTGCATCCGCACAGCCTCGCGCTCGGGCGCTGGGCGCTGGCCTTCGCGCTGTTGCTGCCCTTTGTCGGCGCCGGGCTGTGGGCGCAGCGCGCCGCCGTACGGCGCGAGTGGTTGCACCTGCTCGTGCTCGGCGCGCTGGGCATGTGGATCTGCGGTGCCTGGGTCTACATCGCTGCGCACACCACCAGCGCGGCCAACATCGCGCTCATCTATTCGGCCGCGCCGGTGGCGATCGCGATCGCCGGCGTCAAGCTGCTGCACGAGCGCATGGGCGGCCTGCAATGGGCGGCGGTGGTGTCGGCGCTGGCGGGGGTGCTGTTCGTGATCGCACGCGGCGACGTCCACAACCTGCTCGGGCTGCGCCTGACGCCGGGCGACCTCTGGATCGTCGCCGCCACCACGTCGTGGACAGCCTACTCGGTGCTGCTCAAGCTGTGGCCCTCGTCGCTCGGGCCCGGCGAGCGGCTTGCCGCGATCATCGGCGGTGGGCTCGTCGCCCTGTTGCCCGCCACCGTGTGGGAGTGGATGACCGCGCCGCCCCTTCCGCTCACGCAGCAGGGGTTGTTCCTCATGCTCCTGGGGGCCGTCCTGCCTGGCGTGCTCAGCTACGGCGCCTACTCGCTGCTGCAGCGCGAGCTCGGCGCCGCGCGCACGGCGTTGATGCAGTACCTCGCCCCGGTGTACGGCGCACTCGGTGCCTGGTGGGTGCTCGGCGAGGTGCCGCACTGGTACCACGGCGTCGGCGCGGCGCTCATCCTGCCGAGCATCTGGCTGGCCACGCGGCGGGTGCCCGTGCGTTGAGGTCTCAAGTGACGCCCAAGCAGGGCTGTTCTGTAAGGAGCCAGCCCTTTGCCGCCACCGCCGTCGAACGAGGACTGCAGTCGTAGACCGCTGATCGCAGACCACCTACTGCCGGTCGTTGACCACCGACCGCCGACACCGACCGCCAAGCTCGGCGACCCGCGCGGCCATACCCACGCTGCCGTAGCGAGGTGTTCCTGTCAGCGCCTGAAGCGGGCCAGCGCGCGCACGAAGCCGTGGTCGCTGCGCCAGCGTTCGCGGCTCTCGTGCAGGTGGTCGTTGAACACCTCGACGCGGCGGATGTCGCCGATGGCGAACTTCGATGCCGCGACCAGCTCCTCGCTCACCCAGACCTGGTCGAGCAGCTCCGGCCAGCCCTGGTGCACGTGCGAGTAGGCGAGGTCGCGCCGCAGTGCCGGCTCGGTGGCCACCTCGAGCGAGTGATACAGCGCCACGTCGCGCGCGCCGCGGTCATAGGCGACCGCCTGGTTGGCGGCAATCATCTGCGTCGTCACGGCGTGTGCGCTGTCGTTCATGTCGCCCAGCAGCACCAGCGGCTCGCCCTGGTGCTCGCCACCGCGCGACGTGATCTCGACGACGAGCCGGCGCAGCGCCGCCGCTTCGGCACCGCGCTGCAGCAGCGAGCGCATCGTCGCGCGCGCGGTGATGGCCGGGTCGTCGCGGTCCTCGAGCACGTTGCCGGCATCGTCCTGCCGGTACTTCGGCCGCTTGCTCTTCAGGTGCACGACGAGCACGTGCAGCGCCATGCCCCAGGGCGTGCGCAGCCTCGCGCGCAGCACCGGGCGTTCGAAGCGCTGCACGAGGCCGACCTCGGGCAGCACCACCGCTTCGGCCGGCGCGAACTCGACCAGCGAGTCGAGCCGCTCGATCTCGAAGCGCGTCACGAGCCCGACACGTGGCGTGCCCAGCGCACCGTTCTCGGCACCGGGCACGTGCGCGCTGAAGCGGCGTTGGCCGCTGCGCGCCACCGCGGCCTGGAGGGCGGCCTCGTCCCACACCTCCTGCACGCCCAGCACGTCGGCTTCAAGGCGCGCGAACATGCCGCCCAGCCACGCCACCTTGCGTTCGTACTCGGTGGTTCCGTAGGGGTCCTGGTTGGGGTAGAAACTGCGCCCCGGCAGGGCGAGGTTTAGCACGTTGGCCGTGGCCAGCTGCAGGGTCAGCCAATGCGCCGGCGGCGCGGGGGCTGCCGTGGCCGCGGTGGTCACGGCCATGGTGGTGGTGGCGGCGGGAGCGTGCGCATCGGCCTCTTGCATGGCGTGCAGTATCCCAAGGGCCGAATGGCCTGGTCGAGCGTGGCCTGCTGCCGGGGTGTCAACGCGGGCGGCTGGGACGAGTGGACCGCTCTTCGGGCCGCGACACCGCTGCCCGCGCTGACCGCCGATCCGGCAGCTCAGCCGCGCATGCGCCGGTCCGTGCCGCCCGTTGTGCGGCGCTCGAAGCCGCTGCGCCGGTCGCCCCAGGCGTTCTCGAGCTCGAGGCGCTTGATCTCCTCGACGGCGCCCTCGTCGGCGCCACCGGCCTTGCGTGCCTGCGCCCGCGCGAGCCGTTCCATCAGGCGCAGGTCGCGGTCGGTGAGGCTCATGGCGCTGTCGGCCCAGAGCTTGACGATCTCCAACAGGCTCTCGTGCCGGATGGGCGCGGCCACGCGTTGCGCGCGCAGGGCGGCGAGCGTGCCGCGCAGGCGCGGGTCGACCTCGCGCACCACGCGCTCGAGCGCCGCTTCGCCCTCGCCGGGCTCGGCCACCACGTCGACGAGGCGCCGGTATTGCAGCTCCTCGGCGGTATACAGACGCCCGGAGAGGATCATCTCGTTGGCCACCGCAAAGCCGCCCTTGCGGATGGTGAAGTCCCAGGCGCCCATGCCGGGGAAGAGGTTGAACAGCACCTCGGGGAAGCCGGCCTGCGCGCCGCGCTCGAAGATGACCTTGTGGAAGGGCAGCACGCTTTCCAGCCCGCCGCCCAGCGTGTCGCCCTGCGCCAGCACGGTGGTGTGGATGCCGAGGTTGGCCGCGTTCTCCATCCACCACACGAGGTCGACGCAGCGGCGCGCGTACAACTCGAGCGATTCGATGTCGCCGGCGCGCACGAGCAGCACGAAGAGCGCGAGGTCGCCTCCGAAGTTGAAGACCTGCGGCACGTCGGAGGTCATGGCGAAGTGCCGCACGAGGCCGGGGTTGGCGCTGATGTCGTCGAGCATCTGCTTCAGCTCGCCCATGGCAGCGAGGCTGTAGCACTGGATGGGCCGCACGCACATGCGCACGCGCAGCAGGCGCAACTCCGAGGTCCACTCGAGGCGGATGGTCTTGTACGGCCGGCCGAGCAGGCCGGCCACGCCCACGGCCGCCGTGGCGGCGGCTGGGCCCGGCGGCACCGCAGTGGGCTCGGCCGGGAGCGGGGAGGCCCCTTCAGACACCTTCGACGATGCGGGTGAGGTGATGGAAGTTGACACGAACCGACTCCACGATCGCCGCGTGCGCGGCTTCATCCTTGACCTGATTCAGCACCTGGCGCAGTTCGGCCATGTGCTTGGCGTCCATGGTGGCGTGCGAGTCGATGAACGAGACGCCGCGATCGCCCTCGAGCAGCAACGATTCGCGGATCGCCGAGGCGAAGGGACCGCCGTAGACGCTCGCCACCACCTCGAGGGCGTAGAGCATGCCGAGCGCCGAGCAAGGGTGGCGCCGGTCCGCCGCCCAGTAGTTGTAGCCGTTCAGGCTGAGCGTGTGGATCGACGGCGCGTGCGCGCGCGCGTCGCTGGCCAGCACGCCGACCGCCTCGAGGTCGTTCAGCACCCAGGTCTCGTGCCCGGTCTCCTCGTGCATGTGCTCATAGAGGAAGTGGCGGACCAGCTGCTGCGGCTCGTGCGCCGGCGTGCCCATGCGGCTGGCGGCCGCGGCGCACACCGGGTTGAAGTGCCAGACCACGTGGTACAGCTCGAGCAGCAGCGCGCGGTAGCGCAACACGGTCATCCCGTGCGCGACGGCGTCGATGACCACAGGATGCGTCTCGAACGCCCTGCGGTCCTCGTCCGTCCGCCCGACCAGGTCGGCAAAGAACGTCGACATTCATGCTCCAACGACAAAGACCGGCCCCTCGTTGCACACCGGTTCTGGTGCGCCCGAAGCGCTCTGGACAGGACCCGAGTCTAGGCTCAGAAGAGTGCCTGTACCCACTCCGATGTCTAGGTGAGCCACCCCTAGAATCCCGACGATGAATGCTGAGCACCCGCAAGCAGCTCGCCGCGCGGGCGACGTGGTGCTGCGGCGTATCCGCGAGCTGCCTGACGAACTGGTGAGCCAGATCGCCGCCGGCGAGGTGGTGGAGCGGCCAGCCTCGGTGGTGCGCGAGCTCGTCGACAACGCCCTCGATGCCGGCGCCAGCCAGATCACGCTGCGCCTGGCCGGGGGCGGCGTGCGCTCGCTGGTCGTCGAGGACGACGGTGCCGGTATTTCTCGCGAAGACCTGCCGCTGGCCTTGAAGCGGCACGCCACGAGCAAGATCGCCAGCCTGTCGGACCTGGAGTCGGTGGCGACCATGGGCTTTCGCGGCGAGGCACTGGCTGCCATCGCCTCGGTGGCCGAGCTGGCCCTCGTCAGCCGCACCGCCGACGAGGCCCATGCCTGGCGCCTGGATGCGCGCGACGGCGTCATCGCCCCGGCCGCGCGCGCGCGCGGCACCACCGTGGAGGTGCAGGAGCTCTTCTTCTCGACACCCGCACGGCGCAAGTTCCTGAAGAGCGACGCCACGGAGCTGGCCCACTGCACCGAGGCCGTGCGGCGCCACGCGCTGGCGCGGCCGGACGTCGGCTTCGCGGTGTGGCACGAAGGGCGGCTGGTCGCGCAGTGGCGGCCCGCCTCCGCCGATGCCCGCCGGGCCGACGTGCTGGGCGCGGAGTTCATCGCTGCCAGCCTCGTGCTCGAGGCCGGGCATGGGCCGCTCGTGCTCGAGGGCCGCATCGGCCGCCCCGAGGCGGCGCGCGCGCGCGCCGACAGCCAGTACCTCTTCGTCAATGGCCGCTTCGTGCGCGACCGACTGCTCGCGCACGCGGTGCGCTCGGCCTACGAAGACCAGTTGCACGGCAGCCGCCAGCCCGCCTACGCGCTCTTCCTCGAGATCACGCCCGAGCTCGTGGACGTGAACGTCCACCCGACGAAGATCGAGGTGCGCTTCCGCGACAGCCGGGCCGTGCACCAGACCGTGCGGCATGCGGTGGAGCGGGCGCTCGCGCCGACGCGCGCGGCGGCGGTACCTGGAGTTGTGGCCGCGCCGGAGGGCACCGAGCAGGAGCCTGCGCGCCTGCCGGCGGCCGACGTCGCGACCTCGACGCCGATGTGGCAGCCCGCGCTCGCGCTGGCCGAGGC
>JALHOU010000140.1 GCA_022842825.1 Rubrivivax sp. | reverse complement strand
TCGTCTCGGCGCTGGGCGCCACGTTCGTGCTGCGCGACACGGCCGCAGGCACGCTGGCCGCGGATGACGAGACCCCTGGGAAGGCCGAGAAGGCCCGGAACGCCACCACGGCCTTGGTGGCCGCCGAGCCCGCGCCGCCCTATCGCGCTGCGCGGGGCGCACCCACCGCGCCGCCCACCAAGGCCAATAAGGCGCCGCGCAAGCGGGCCCTGCCCCGCACCGGGCCCTTGGTGAAGGGGTCGTGGTAAGGGTGGAAAGGGTGACAAGGGCTCGCGGCAAAGGGCCGAGGTGATCGCCGTCCTGGGCCTGTGGATGAACGGCGAGCTCGTCGGCCACTGGAGGGCCGAGCGCGGCGCGAGCACCCTCACCTACGCCAGCGCCTGGCTGCGCTCCGAGAAGGCGCGGTCGCTCTCGCTCTCGTTGCCCATCACCGCCTCGCGTGAGGTGCGCGGGCAGGTCGTCACGAACTTCTTCGACAACCTGCTGCCGGACAACGAACGCATCCGCGAGCGCCTGGCCCGCCGGTTCAAGGCGCGCAACGCCGAAGCCTTCACGCTGCTCGAGGCGATCGGGCGCGACTGCGTGGGCGCCCTGCAGTTGCTGCCCGAAGGCATGGAGCCCGTGGGCTGGAACCGCATTGACGCCACGCCGATGACCGAGGCGCAGATGGGCCGGGCGCTGGCCGCCGTGCCCACCGAGAGGGCGCTGGGGTTGGACGGCGCCGCGGATGGCGATGGCAAAGCGGCCGAGGAGGACGAGCCGTTGCGCATCTCCCTGGCCGGCGCGCAGGAGAAGACGGCCTTCACCCGCGTGGGCCGGCGCTGGTGCCGGCCCCGCGGCGCCACGCCCACCACGCACATCTTCAAGCTGCCGCTCGGGCTGGTGGGTGGCTCGCGGCGCGTGGACCTCTCCGACTCCATCGAGAACGAATGGCTGTGCGCGCAAGTCCTGCGCGAGCTGGGGCTTCCGGTGGCGCACAGCGAGATGGCGGAGTTCGCGGGGCAGAAGGTGCTGGTGGTGGAGCGCTTCGACCGCGAGCGGATGCCGGCCGATGAAGCAAAGGGCAAGGCAGGAGGCAAGGCGGGCCAGGAGTGGATCGCGCGCCTGCCGCAGGAAGACTTCTGCCAGGCGCTGGGTGTGGCGCCGGCGATGAAGTACGAGAAGGACGGCGGGCCCGGCATGGCCGCCTGCCTGCGGCTGCTGGCCGGCAGCGCCGATGCGGAAGCCGACCGCACGACCTTTCTGCTCGCCCAGCTGGCCTTCTGGCTCATGGCCGCGACGGACGGGCATGCCAAGAACCACTCCGTCTTTCTCGGCCGGGGCGACGTGTACCGCATGACGCCGCTGTACGACGTGATCTCGGTGTGGCCCTACATCGGCGACGGGCCCCACCACTTCCGCTGGCGCGCGGCGGGCCTGGCGATGGCGGTGCGCTCGAAGAATGCGCACTACGCGCTGCAGACCATCCAGACGAGGCACTGGGCCGCACTGGCGATGAAGAACGGTGGCGAGCCGGTGTGGCTGGCGATGTGCGAGCTGGTGGGGCGGGTCGATGCGGCCTTGGAGGCTGTTGAGCTGCGGCTGCCGGGCGGGTTCCCAGGCCGGACGTGGGAAACGATTGCCGAGGGGATGCGGGGGCAGGCGCGGCGGTTTCTGGGGGGTGGGCGCGAGGAGGCGTGAGGTGTAGATCGGTGATCACCGAGCGCCCTCATGTCGCCAATTCTCGAGAGCGTCGACACGTTTCGTTGACGTGTCGCCGGCGGCGACATAAGCGGCCCGTCATGTCGCCAACGTGAGCTGTCTTCGCCATGACGGTGCGGAGCAAGCTGCCCAGGCTTTGGCAGGCGCTCACCTTGAGGAGGCCGCTGCGCTCGGCCTCTTCGATGATGCTGATGACCAGGCGGTCCTTCACCGAGGCGAACGGGCTTGCGGTTCGGCGTGCGGCCTCCGCCCCGCATACTGCTCGCTTTCCCCCGCCGAGGCCCGCCATGCCTTTCGAGACCTTGCTCACCGCCTTCGAACAAGCCGCCGCCACGCGCGACGTGCAGCGCTTTGCCTCGCTGTTCACGCCCGATGGCCGCTACCACGACGGCTTCTTCGGCCTGCACCAGGGGCGCGGGGCCATCGCCGCGATGCTCGAGCGCTTCCACGTCGGCGGCGAGCGCTTCGCGTGGCAGTTCCTCGAGCCGGTGGGCAACGGGCGGCTCGGTTACGCGCGCTATTGCTTCAGCTACGTCTCGAAGGAGCCCGAGAGCGCCGGGCAGATCGTGGTGTTCGAGGGCATGGCGCGGTTCCTTCTCGAAGCCGGGCCGGAAGCCGGGCCGGGCGGCGGGCAGGACGGTGGGCAAGAGGGCGGGCCCGGCGGTGCGCTGCTGATCGCCGACTACGACGAGGTCTTCGACCGCGGCATGGCCTTCGTGCAGCTGGGCTATGCCGGCGAGCGGGTGGTGAAGCTGCTCAAGCGCTACGCCGAGGGCTGGCGCGCCTCGCCGGCGGTGCAGGCGCACCTGGCGTGGCGCGAGCGGGCGGGCCAGCCGCCGGGCGCCGGGTAGCGGCCCGCCGGGCAGGGCCCCCACCACAGCCCCACCAAGCCCCATCAGCCCAAGTACCTAGCGCACGAACGTCACCGGGTTCCCGTTCCACTGCGGGCTCACGCAGTCGGCGCGTGGTCGGCTGGCCGCGTCGGGGGTCACCCTCCAGCCGGTGGCCGCGAGATAGCGGATCTCGTAGATGCAGCCGGTGTGCGACACGGCGCGCGTGACCTCGTCTTCCCCGGGTTCCTGCTTGCCTCCAAAGACCCGCCACGTGCGCGAAAGACCGGGTAAGGACGGCGTCTCGAGCCGCAATGGCGGCTTGGTAAGGTCATGCATCGAGCGCAAGGCGCCGTCGCAGCCGACGACGTACCAGACATGCACGTAGCAACTGTCGTCAAGCGCCCCCACTCTTCTTGCCGTCCCGGCGTTTGACTCCTCGACGCTCGCCGGTCCGATCCAGACCTGCCCTTGCATGTCGAGAACAAGCAGAGTGCCCGTTTCGGCTTGGGGAGTGACGGGTGATGGCCTCTGTATGTTGCCGCTGCCACCGACCATCTTCGCGCGCAAGCCTCGAAACGGCGTCATGATGGCGAAGCGGCCGTTGCGGCCGGCGGGGTCGTATCGATCTCCGCCGCCGATGAATGCGCCAAGGGCCCGGTCGGAGTCGATCAGGTGGAAGCTGCTCGAGCCCAGTTCGCCGATGGCCTCGAAGCGTACACCGCTCGGAAGCTTGGTCTCCACCTCCTCGCCGAAGACGCGGCCGTCCCGGGTGAGCTTGATCGGCTCGCTCTGCCCCTGATGAAGCGGGGCGGCAGTGACGTCGATGACCTTGCCCTCGGCGCCCATGGCCCGCACCCAGGCGAATTCCAGCCCAGTAAGCGTGTAGACCTCACCCTTGTCCGAAAACGCGACCACCTGCGCCGGTGTGGTTGTCACCCGCTGCGCGTCGGTTGGCGGAATGAATCGGAAGTCGACGATGCGCACGCCAGCGGGCGTGACGAGATCCGGATACTCCAAGGCGGGGCTCACGCCGGTGATGGCCGAGCGCGACATCTTGACCACCACTGAGCCGTCGCCACGCAGCGCAGCGGAGGCCCTGTAGATGACTGAAGAGTAAACCGGCGTGTAGTTGTTCTCTTGATGCCACTTCCACGGATAGATGCTCTTCACGACCGCCGTGCCCGTGCCGCGCAGAGCCGCGTCGCCCAGCCGCAGCGCATTCCCACTTGTGTCCGAGAAAGTCTGCATCGGCATCTGGTCCACCAGGTAGGAAGGCGTGCGCCCTGCGAATGCCGATTCGCCGCTCGCCGTGCGGTGATCGAGGACCCCATCGGTCAGGTCGCGCGCCATCTGGTCGGTGATCGACAGCGCCGGTGACGGGGACGTCGGGTCGTACCGCGCCGCCGACTGCACGAGCCCCGCCAGCACCGCCGCGTAGATGCCGTTCTGGTCGAAGCCGAGCACGTCCTGCTGCTGGTCCAGCTGCTGCCCGATGACCACCGGCAGCCGGGTGATGTCGTCGAGCCGGAAGTTCGGCCCGGCGTGGTCGTTGTAGGCCTTCAGCGCAGCGGCATTGGCCTTCTCGATGAGCGCATCGTCGGCCCAGGCGGCCCGCCCCGCCGCGGGCGTGCCGGTCTTGACGAGCTCGTCCAGGTAGGCGCAGGCGGCGTTGGTGAGCGGCGTGACGCCGATGTTCTTGGTGCGGCCCGGCAGCACCGCGCACATGCTGCGCCCCGCGAAAGAGACGTTGAGCTTGCGCGCCTCGTCGTAGTAGGTGGCGTCGTCGCGTTCGCCGCGCAGCGTGATGCGCAGCGGGCCGCGGTAGGCGCAGGTGACGAGCGTCACCATGCCCTTCTCGTTGTCGGTGGTGGCGGTGCCCAGCAGGCTGCCGTCGGCGCGCCGCACCTCGACCTTGGTGCGCAGGAACTGCCCCAGCGAGCCGCCCACGCCGGCGCCGTCGCCGCCGCCGCCGCTGTCGGCATCGGCCGTGCCGCCAAAGCTCTCGGCGCCGCCGAGCGCGCCGCTGGGCGGCGGGCGGTAGGGTGTCTGCACCATCACGTCGTTGAAGCTGCCGGTGAAGCCGGTGAGCACGCCGGCGCGGCAGTTCGTGGGCACGTAGTACATCTCGAGGCCGTTCAGCGATATCTCCTGCGCCGCCAGGCTGAGGCTCTTGCCCGCGGCGAACAGGCCGCGGTAGATGGCACTCACGAGGTCGTCCATGCCGTTGCCGGGCACGGCCTCGAACGCGGTGCCGATGGGGTCGATGTCTGCCGAAGGTGCGTTGCCCAGCACCTTGGCGAGTTGCTCGCGCACGAAGGCGCGGGCCTGCGCCACCTTGTCCTCGGTGAGCAGGCGAGTCAGCTCGCTCGCCGCCGTCGTGCGGAGGGCGTTGTTGGGCTCGCCGCCCAGCAGCCGCGCGGCGACGAGGTGCGTCCACGGCGTCACGTTGGCCACGCCGCCCAGGCGCAGCAGCACGCCGGCCATGCTCTCGGTGTTGGGCTGGCCGGCCACCGTGCCGTCGCGAACGATCATCACGCAAGGCAGTTGCTGCGCCCGCTCGAGCTGCACGCGGTAGCGCCCGTCGGGGCCGGTGGTGGCCGTGCGCGTGCCGCTCGCGCAGCGCAGCTCGAGCGTGCCGTTGGCCACAGGGTGGCCCATGGCCGCCGTGCCCGAGAACTCGCCCTGCGTCGGGTCTTCGGGCTCGCCCCCGCCACCGCCGCCGCCGCAGGCGGAGAGCAGCAGTGCCACGAAGAGCGCCGTGGCACCGCCACGGCGCACGCACCGGCCGACGCCGGCAAGACCCATCGACGACGCATTCATGACGCGCTCCTCCTCTTGAACTCTCTGGCCCACCGCCCCGCGATTGTCCGAAGCCCTCGCCCGCGCGCCTCCCCCGCAGGGAGGACCGTGGGCCGAAAGTTCGCGGCTCACCGGGGCAACTCGATCAGCTTGAAATCCGGCATGCCCGGCGGGATGAGGCTCACCGGGTTCTGGGCCGCCTTCGTCATCGCGGCCACCTGCGAAGCCACGTAGTAGTCGAGGCCCTTGACGGTGATCTCGCCGCGCCTGAGCAGGTCGGCGCGGCCCGCGAGGCCCTCGACCACCGCCTTGGTGAAGACGCCGTTGCCGAGCGAGCGCACTTCGAGCGACTCCTCGCTGCGCGCGCTGGAGGCGAGCACGATGACGCCGTTCTCGGGCGCGCGCAGTTCGTCGGCCAGGCGGGCGTGGTCGCGGCTCAGCACCGCGGCATGCGTGGTCGTGACGCTGCCGGCGTGGCAGGTGTCGGCGAAGAGCACGATGCGGCCGCGGATGGCGGCCAGCGCGCCCCGCAGCTCGCCTTCGGAGACGGCCGTCTGCGCCAGGCGCGCGATGTCGCCGTCGTGCGTGATGAAGTGGTAGCGGCCCTCGTCGTCGTGCGCGCCGTGCCCGGCCAGGAAGACGATGACCACGTCATCGCTCGTGGCCTCGGTGGCGAGCCACGCCAGGTGCTGCAGGACGGCCATCCGTGTCGCCTCCTGGTCGACCACCAGGCGGGTGGTCACCGCGCGGTAGCGCTTGCCGCCGAGCCGGGCCAGCGCCGCCCGGAAGTCCGCGGCGTCCTTGGCCGCGAGGCCCAGGTTGAGGCTGCGCTCGGCGTACTCGCTCACGCCGACGGCGAGCACGAGCAGCCGCGGCCGCGCCCCGGGTTCCTGCGGCACGGGCGGCGCTTCGACCTGCACGTCGAAGTCCAGCGGCGCCGAGGTGCCCTGCGCATCGACCGCGATGAGCTGGACAAGATGCCGGCCTGCCGGCAGCACCACCTCGGCACGGCCGGCCGCCTCGCCATCCAGGCGCGCCGGCATCTCGACGCGCGCCGCCCACGGCCGGCCGTTCAGGCGCACGCTCACGCGCGCCTCGCCCGGCTCGGCGCCGCGCAGTGCAAAGGGCAGCGATACCGGGCCGCCGGCGGACTTCGCCTTGCGCTCGTCGCGGGCCACCAGCTGCGGCGGCAACAAGAGCGGCGGCGCCTCGAGGGCGGGCGCGGCGCGCGGCGCGCGGGCGATGCCCAGGGCCGCATCGACCAGGTCGGGCCGGCGGAAGGCCGACCGGAAGCGCGTGAGCAGATGGTGCTCGACGCGTGCACTTCCCGGTGGCCGCACGAGCCATCCGGCAAGCGTGTCGCCGCCGGCACTGGCGTCGAAGTAGCCCTCGGGCGTCCAGGCCAGCCACTGGCCCGTGGGCAGCGCGAGCACGGCCAGGAGTTGTTCGCCGCTGGCCGCATGCCACCAGCGCACCGTGCCGTCGCTGAGTGCGGTGATGATGCGCTCGCTGGCGTTGGCGTACACCAGCGCATTGACCTCGGCACCGGGCGCCCGGCGCCACAGCACCTGCCCCGACTCGTCCACGCGCTGCAGCGCACGCGAAGTGCCGACGAACGCATCGGCGCTGCCGGGCATGAAGGTCGCGGCGCGTGCCGTCTCGTCCGGCTCGAGCCGGATCTCGCGGCCTGCCAGGCGGTAGAAGCCGGTGAAGAAGCCGCGCGCATCGGCCACCTGGAGCTCGGCGCTGAAGGCGCCGCCCCGGCGCATGCGCGCGCCGTGGCCCACGCCGGTCTCGACCGTGGCAAGCCGCCGCAGGCGCAGGTCGATCTGCAGGCGCACGCCGCTGCCGAGCCGCCAGGAGACGAGCGTGCCGTCGGGGCCGGTGAGCATGGCCGACGCCTGCTGCGCGCCGGCCAGGGCGCTCTGGCGGTGCGGGCCGATCGGCCGGGCGCGCTGACTGTCGAACACCCCCCAGCTGCCGTCGAACGACGCGAAGGCGACGCGGCCGCCGGGCAGCGGCACGAGGTCGAGGATGGAGTCGGCCGCCACGGGCGTGGCGGTGAGCGGCTCGCCCGTGCTTGCTTCGAACGCCCACAGCAGGTAGTCGCGGCCGCGCGCCTTGCGCCCGCCCACCCACACCCGCGCGGCATCGGCAGACCAGGCCACCGTCATCAGCTGCCCGGCGTCGAGGCCGCGCTCGCGCGGCTCCAGCGTGCGCACGGTGCGGCCGGCGGCCAGCTCGACGATCGCCGGCGCTTGCGCGGAGAGGTGCCCGACGACGGCGAGGCGCCCGTCGGGCGAGTGGCCCACGCTCACCGGCGAGGGGCCGGGGCTGGGCAGCATGCGCGGGGCGCCGAGGCCACCCTCGCCCAGCGGGAAGACGAGCAGGCGCCCGGCCATGTCGGTGGCCAGCAACTGGGAAGGGTGGACCGACAGCCCGTACACGTCGCCCAGGGTCGCGAAGTGGCCGGCTGGGCGCCCCTGCGGGTCGAAGGCGTGCACGCCACGTTCGGCCCCTGCGGCGGCGGCGAGGAGCCAGCGGCCGTCGGCCGACCAGGCAAGGCGCTTGACCTCGCAGCGGCACAGCCTGAACGAGGCCTGCCACTGGCCGCTGGCGAGCGCGAACACATGCGCGGTGGCCTCGGTCGCCCCGCCCGGCAACGGCGCGAGGCCGGTGCCGGCCACCACCACTTCGGCGCGCTGCGGGTGAATGGCCGCGCCGTAGAGCCGACCCTGCTCGCCCGGGCCGACGGGCACGCGCAGCGTGTGCACGGCCTCGCCCGACCCGAGGCGCCAGACGCGCGCCGACTTGTCGTCCGAGGCGCTCACCACCCAGTCGCGCGCCACGTCCACGGCCAGCCGCCGCACCGCGGCACCATGGCTGCCGACGTCGATCTGCACCTGCGCCTGGAGGGCGCCAGGGTCGCGCGCAGCGGCGATCTGGGCCTGCCGCGAAGGCGTCGCTGCGCCCGCTGGCGAGGCCAGCGCGGCGCACGCCAGCGCCAGTATCGCCAGCGCAGCTCCCGCTCGAGTGGCCGCCATGTGCTTCTCCCTCCGCCGCCGGACGCGGCGGCATCCGGCGATCGACGCTCTTGTAAGGAGAAGTTATCGCCAAACCAGCAGGACCACACCCGGGGTTTCCTGGGCCGTGCCCCCTGGATGAGGGATCGCCGCCAGAGGCGCTGCGCCCGGGGGCCGACGGGGGCTGACAGCCTGCCGGCGGGACGCGGCGCCTGCGCCACCCGAACATCGTCTCCGTGCACGCGAGTACGGCGAGCAGGGCCGCATCAAGTTCGTCGCGATGGCGTCTCTGCACGGCCGCGAGCTGCGGCTGGTGATGCGCGAGCGCGGCCGCTTCGCGCTGGACGATGCGGTCTTCGTGCTGCTGCAGGTGCTCGATGCGCTCGGCCACGCATGAGATGCTGGTCGGCCGCGGCCCGTTTGCCGGCGCCGCCAGCCCGCTCAAGGTGAGGCCTGGCGCACTTGCCGCGGGGCCGGCGTCGGCCTCTTCGCTGGTGGCGGGCCTGCCGGCCCGGTCGGGCCGCAGCCCGCGCCCGGCCCGCCGCCTTAGAAGCTGTAGCCGACGGCGAAGCTGATCTGCGGCAGCGCCTTCACCTTGCCCACGCCGTCGCGCAACTCGGCCGTCTCGCGGTCGACGTCGGCCTGGGCGGCGGGCTGTGCGAGCTGGCCGCGCGGCGTGACGGCCACCTTGGCCTTGCCGATGGAGGCGCCGATGTCCAGCGAGAAGCGCAGGCCGCTGGCGGCCTGGTGCCCCCAGCCGAGGCCGACATAGGGCGTGGTGCCCGGGAACTTGACCTCGACGCCGAGCCCGTCGCCCGGAGCGAGCACGTAACTCGTGCCGCCGACATTGATGGTGGTGCCGACGCCCGAGGCGTCGAGCGTCAGCTTGTACTGGTTGGAGGTGGCGCCCAGCGTGACGCGGAAGCCGCCGGCAAACGGATAGAGGTCGGCGAAGAGTGCGCCGCGGCTGGCTTTGAGCTTGGCCTGGTAGGCGATGCCCTCTTCGGTGGTGGTCTCGGTACGCGAGCCGAGCGTCACGAAGTCGCCGCGCACGCCCAGCCAGTCGCTGATCGGGTGCGCGTAGCCCAGGCCCACGCCCGGCAGGCCGATCTGCAGGTACACCTCGCCGGCGTGCACGGGCGCGGCGCAGGCGGCCAGCAGGGCCAGGGGCAGCACGTGGCGTCGGACCAGGCGGCCCATGTGGCGGCGGGCGTGGCGGTTGAAGTGCCAGGGCATGAAGAACCTCGAGCGTTGACAGCGAAGCCGCGACGATGCCAAAGCGCCGCTCGCCCGGCGGCGCGCGCGACCGCGGCGCCACAGGGCGGCGTGACCGCCGTCACGGCAGGAGTGCCGCAATGCGGTTTCAGCGCCCGGCGGCCACGCCGGCGCGCCCGAGCATCACCTGCAGCAGCACGTCGCAGCCGGCAGCCAGGTGCTCGGGCCGCGCATCCTCGATCTCGTTGTGGCTGATGCCGTCCTTGCAGGGCACGAAGATCATGCCGGTGGGGGCCAGGCGCGCCATGTACACGGCGTCGTGCCCGGCCCCGGAGACGAGGCGCAGACACGAATGGCCCAGGCGCGCAGCGGCCTGCTCCACCGCCGCCACGCAGCCGGCGTCGAAGGGCTGCGCCGGGTAGCCCGACACCGGCTGCAGCGTGATCCCGAGCCCGGTCTGCACCGCCACGCGCGCGACGCAGGCCCGCAGCTCGGCATCCATTTCGTCGCACAAGGCGTCGCTGGCATTGCGCAGGTCGACGGAGAAGCGCACGCGCCCCGGGATGACGTTGCGGCTGTTCGGGTGCACGAGCACCTGCCCCACCGTGCCGCGGCCCTGCGGCGGATGGCGGTGCGCGATGGCCACCACCTCGTGCATGAGGGTGATGGCCACCTGCAGCGCGTCGCGCCGCAGCGCCATCGGCGTGGGGCCGGCGTGCGCCTCCATGCCGGTGACGACGCAGTCGTACCAGCGGATGCCGAGCACGCCGGTGACGGCGCCGAGGGTGACGCCGGCGTCCTCGAGCACCGGGCCTTGCTCGATGTGCGCCTCGAAGTAGGCACCGATGGGGTGGTCGGCGCCGGGTGCGGCCGCGCCGAGGTAGCCGATGCGCTGCAACTCGTCGCGCACGCAACGCCCTTCGAGGTCGGCCGCGGCATGCGCGTGCGCCAGCGGCACGGCGCCGGCGAAGACGCCCGAGCCCATCATCACGGGCACGAAGCGCGAGCCCTCTTCGTTCGTCCAGAACACCACCTCGATGGGCGCCTCGGTCTCGATGCCGTGGTCGTTGAGGGTGCGCACCACCTCCAGCGCGGCGAGCACGCCGTAGTTGCCGTCGAACTTGCCGCCGGTGGGCTGCGTGTCGATGTGGCTGCCCGAGACCACGGGGGCGAGCGCCGCGTTGCGGCCGGCTCGGCGCATGAAGACGTTGCCGATGGCGTCCACCTTCACCGCCAGGCCCGCCTCGCGCGCCCAGCGCACCACGAGGTCGCGGCCTGCGCGGTCGGCATCGGTGAGGGCGAGGCGGCACACACCGCCCTTGTCGGTGGCGCCGATGCGCGCCAGCGCCATCAGCGAGGACCAGAGGCGATCGGCATCGATGCGCAAGGTGTCGGCGGTTTGCAGCATGCGGCCAGCATACGCCAGCGCTGGATAAACTGCGGCGCATCCGCCGCCCTCGGCACCCACGCTTCATCGGTCATGCACGCCAACCTCGCAGGCAACTTCTTCCTTCAAGGGCTTCGGCGCTGGCTCGGCCATGCCGCGCGGCTGTCGGTGCGCGCGGCCCTGTCGGTCCGTTCGGCCCTGTCGGCCCTCTCGGCACTTCCATCGGTGTCGGCGCTCGGCGTGGTGGCCGCACTCGCCGTCCCGCCCGCGCAGGCCGCCTCGCTGCGCATCGCCAGCGCCTTCGACCCGCAGACGATGGACCCGCACGCGCTGGCGCTGCTGTACCACTCGCGCATCGCCTTCCAGGTGCACGAGAGCCTGGTCGGCCGCGACGAGAAGTTCAAGATCGAACCGGCGCTGGCCACCTCGTGGCAGATGACGAGCCCCACGACCTGGCGCTTCAAGCTGCGCCCGGGCGTCAAGTTCCACGACGGCAGCGCCTTCACCGCCGACGACGCGGTGTTCTCGCTCGAGCGCACGATGGCGCCGCCCTCGCAGCGCGCCTTTCAGCTCAAGGGCGTGAAGGCGGTGAAGAAGGTCGACGAGCTGACCATCGAGTTCCAGCTCGAGGCGCCCGACGCGGTGCTGCCCGAGAAGCTGCAGTTCGTCTCGATGATGAGCAAGGCCTGGGCCGAGAAGCACGGCGTGGTGAAGGCGCAGGACTTCAATGCCAAGCAGGAGACCTTCACGGTGCGCAATGCCAACGGCACCGGGCCCTTCCGGCTGGAGAGCTTCCAGCCCGACGTGCGCGTGCTGCTCAAGCGCCACGACGCCTGGTGGGGCTGGGCCGAGAAGGGCGCCGACGGCAAGCCGCGACACGGCAACGTCACCGAGGTGAGCTTCGTGCCCATCCGCAGCGACGCCACGCGCCTGGCGGCGCTCGCCTCGGGCGAGATCGACCTCGTGATGGACCCGCCCTACCAGGACATCACGCGGCTGAAGTCCGATGCGCGCATCGCGCTCGTGCAGACCACCGACATCGGGCAGCAGTACCTCACCTTCGACCAGGCGCGCGACGAGCTCGAGTTCAGCGACGTGAAGGGGAAGAACCCCTTCAAGGACCTCCGCGTGCGCCGTGCGGTCTACCACGCCATCAACGTGCCGCTCATCATCGACAAGGTGTTGCGCGGCCAGGGCGTGCCCACCGGCGCCTTCCTCTCGCCGCTGGTCGACGGCAGCCCGCCCGACCTGGACAAGCGCCTGCCCTTCGACCCCGCCAAGGCCAAGGCACTGCTGGCCGAAGCCGGCTACCCGAACGGCTTTGCCGTCACGTTGGACTGCGTGAACGTGGCCTGGCGCGAGAACGCCTGCCAGGCGATGGCAGCGATGCTCACGCAGGTGGGCATCCGGACGACGCTGCGCAGCAGCACCACCGGCACCTTCTTCCCCAAGCTGAGCCAGGGCACGGCGAGCTTCGTCGAATACGGCTGGACGGCCGCACCCGACGCGTGGAACTCGCTCAACGCCCTCTTCCGCACCTTCGACCGCGCCGGCTTCGGCACCTTCAACGCCGGGCGCTACAGCAACCCGGGGCTCGACAAGCTCATCGACCAGATCCGCACCGAGCCCGACCTGACGCGCCGCCGCGCCATGGTGGCCACTGTGCTGCGGCTGGTGGCCGAGGACCTGCCGTACATCCCGCTCTATCGCCGCACCATCACCTGGGCGATGCAGAAGAAGGTGAGCGCGGTGCAGTGGCCCAACGACACGATGGAGTTGAGGTGGGTGCGGGTGAGGTGACGACTGGCGGCGCTGCCCGGAGCCACGCCCTACTTGCACGGCCCGTTCGTCTTGCGGAAGTCCTTGGGCATCACCGCCCCGCTGGTGGCGTGCAGGCCGCGGCGCAGGGCAGTGGCCATGCGCTCCTCCTTCATCAGCGGCCCGCGGTCGCTGCGGCCGCGCGCGCTCCAGGCGTGGCCTTCGGCGACCATCAGCTTGGACAGCGACTGCCCGTCCACCATCACGAGGCCGATGCTGCGGCCAAACGAGTCGCGCGCGCTCACGGTGAGCTTGGCCGTCTTGCCCAGCGCCATCTCCTCCAGCGCCTTCTTGGCCTCGGGGCCGTGCGGCTGGCAGATCTCGGGCGCGTCCATGTCGCGCAGGCGCACCTCGATCGGCGGCTTGCCCTGCGGCTGCAAGGTGAGGGTGTCGCCGTCGATGATGCGGTTGATGACGCCTTCGATCGGCGCGGCGGCCGGCTTGGCCGCCG
>JALHOU010000139.1 GCA_022842825.1 Rubrivivax sp. | reverse complement strand
CGCCGCTCGACCTTTTGCGCCGCGTCTTCCTGCACGGTGCAGTGTTCCGCCAGCGCCGCCAGCTCGGTGGGGCTGTAGGGCGGCGCGCTGCCGGCCAGGTGGGCCTTCACCATGCGCAGCGTGATCAGGTCGGGGTAGCGGCGGTTCGGCGCCGTGGAGTGCGTGTAGTCGCGCACCGCCAGGCCGAAGTGGCCGATCGGCGCGCCGCCGGGTGGCTCGACGACGTACTCGCCCCGCCCCATGAGCTTGACGATGACGAGCGAGAGATCCGGAAAGCGCAGCGGGTCCGCCCGGTGCCGCTTGGCCAGGAAGGCGGCCAGCGCCGCCGAGTCGGGCACCATCGGCAGCGTCTCGCCGTACTTGCGCGCCACCTCCACGATGCGCAGCCAGCGTTCGGGCGAGCGCACCACGCGGCGCAGCGAGGCGCCGCCGGCACCGGCCAGGTAGCGCGCCGTGCACTCGTTGGTGGCGATCATGAACTCCTCGATCAGCTGGCGCGCGCGGTTGTGCTCCTGCAGGCGGATGTCGACCACGCGCTCGCCTTCGAACACGGCGCGCGGCTGGAACGTCTCGAGCTCGAGCGACCCCTCGTCGTGCCGGCGCGCACGCAGCCGCTGCGCCACCTCGTCCTGCGTGCGCAGTTGCGCCTCCATGCCCGGCACGGCGCGCGCCGCGTCGGGCAAGGGGCCGGCGCCGGCCATCCAGGCCGACAGCGCGTCGTAGGCCAGCTTCGCCTGGTTGCGCACGGTGGCCCGGTAGACGCTGGCCTTCGAGACCGTGGCGTCGGCGGCCACGACCATTTCGGTGACGAGGGCGAGCCGGTCCTGCCCGGCGTTGAGCGAAGTCAGGTCGGTGCACAGGCGCTCGGGCAGCATCGGGAACACGCGCGCCGAGGTGTAGACGGAGGTCGTGTTGGTCCACGCGTGGTCGTCGATCGGCGAGCCCTTCTTGACGAGCGCATCGACGTCGGCCACCGCGATGAAGATCTTCACCGCGCCGCCCTCGAGGGGCTCGCAGGCCGTCAGCTGGTCCAGGTCGAGCGAATCGTCGTTGTCGATCGAGCACCACGGCAGCGCCCGGAGATCGCGGACGCGCGGGTCATCGTCTCGTGCCGGGCCCACGAGGGTGGACAGCTGCTGCTGCACGGCCGCCGGAAACTCCGGCTCCAGCCCCCGCTCGGCCATGACGTCGATCGCGATGCGGACCAGGTCGCTGCGGCGGCGATGTCGCGTGGGGCGCATGAGGCTTTCCCGGTGCTGCGGTCGGCGCGACCGAAGCACCGAATGTAGATCCGCCGCACGGCGCGAAGGGGTGCCACGTCATTGCGTTGCGTCAAGCGCGCGCGTGGCGGCCCGACTCACGGCCGTCATCGGGCACAGAATGGCTCGACCATGCCCGCCACGCCGCCCAACCCGACGCCGCCGGCCTCCAAGGAGCCGCCGCCATGGAAGCCGGCCAACCTGTGGCTGCTGATGTTCGCGCTGGTGGCGCTGTTCTGGATGCGCGACCTGTGGGTCACCTCGACGCAGGTGCAGCCCATTCCCTACAGCGAGTTCCTGCAGCACCTGAAGGCCGGGCGGCTGGACTCGATCGCCATCGGCAGCCAGTTCATCGAGGGCAAGCTCAAGGCCCCGGCCGCCGACGGCCGCACGCGCATCGTCACCACGCGCGTGGCGCCCGACCTCGCGCGCGATCTCGCGCCCTTCGACGTGCGCTTCGAAGGCGTGGTCGAGAACACCCTGCTGCGCGACCTGCTCTCATGGGTGGTGCCCGCCTTGTTTCTGCTGGCGGTGTGGCACTTCATGGCCAAGCGCATGGCGGCCCAAGGGGGCCTCGGCGGCCTGGGCGGGCTGCTCTCGGTGGGCAAGAGCCGCGCCAAGCTGCACTCGGAGACGGACGTGAAGGTGAGCTTCGACGACGTGGCCGGCGTCGACGAAGCCAAGGCCGAACTGCGCGAGTCGGTGGAGTTCCTGAAGAACCCGAAAGCCTACGGTCGCCTGGGCGCGCACATGCCCAAGGGCGTGTTGCTGGTGGGCCCGCCCGGCACCGGCAAGACGCTGCTGGCCCGCGCGGTGGCCGGCGAGGCCGGCGTGGCTTTCTTCAGCATCACCGGCTCGGAGTTCGTCGAGTTGTTCGTCGGCGTCGGCGCGGCGCGCGTGCGCGACCTGTTCGAGCAGGCACGCGCGGCGGCGCCGTGCATCATCTTCATCGACGAGCTCGACGCGCTCGGGCGAGCGCGCGGCATCGGCCCGCTCTCCGGCGGCCACGACGAGAAGGAACAGACGCTCAACCAGCTGCTGGCCGAGATGGACGGCTTCGACGTCAGCGCCGGCGTCGTCATCCTGGCGGCCACCAACCGGCCCGAGGTGCTGGACCCGGCGCTGCTGCGCGCTGGCCGCTTCGACCGCCAGGTGCTCGTCGACCGGCCCGACCGCAAGGGCCGCACCGACGTGCTGCGCGTGCACCTGAAGAAGGTGACGCTCGGCCCCGACATCGACGCCGAGGGCATCGCCGCGCTGACGCCCGGGTTTGCCGGCGCCGACCTCGCCAACCTCGTGAACGAGGCGGCGCTGCTGGCCACGCGGCGCGGCGCCGACGCGGTGGCGATGGCGGACTTCACCGCCGCGGTGGAGCGCATCGTGGCCGGGCTGGAGCGACACCAGCGCGTGCTCGGCCCCAAGGAGCGCCGCACGGTGGCCGTGCACGAGATGGGCCACGCGCTCGTGGCCATGACGCTGCCCGGGACCGACCCGGTGCACAAGATCTCGATCATTCCGCGTGGCGTGGGCGCGCTCGGCTACACGATGCAGCGGCCGAGCGAAGACCGCTACCTGGCCAGCCGCAGCGAGCTGCTCAACCGCCTGGCGGTGCTGCTGGGCGGGCGGGCGGCCGAGGCGCTGGTGATCGGCGAGGTCTCCACCGGCGCCGCCGACGACCTGGTGAAGGCCACCGACATCGCGCACGACATGGTGGCGCGCTGGGGCATGTCGCCCGAGGTCGGGCAGGTGGTCTACGAGCGGGCGCAGCCGCGCTTCCTGGAAATGCCCGAGGGCATGGGCCTCGAGCGTGGCTTGTCGGACGACACCGCGCGCCGCATCGACGTGGCCGTGCGTGCGCTCGTCGACGAGGCCTACACACGATCGAGCGCGATCCTCGCGCAGCGGCGTGCACTGCTGGACGAAGGGGCCGCCCGCCTGCTCGCGCAGGAGACGCTCACCGAGGCCGACCTGATGCCGATGGCCGCAGCCGCCCGGCAAGCGGCCGCACCCGCGGTGCCGGCGCTTGAAGCGTGACCCGACGCCGAAACCATCGCCGGCATCGCCGGCGCTGACGCCAGCGCTGCACGCCTACTGGAGCGTGCCGGCCGAGCAGTTGCTGGCCGGGCTGGGTGCCGATGCGGGCGGGCTCTCCGCGCGCCAGGCCAGCGCCCGGCTGAAGCTGCACGGCCCCAACGCGCTCGATGCGACCCGGCACGCCACGGCGCTCGGCCTCCTGCTGGGGCAGTTCAAGAGCCCGCTCGTGCTGATCCTGATCGTCGCCGCGGTCATCTCGATGTTCGCGGGCGAGTGGATCGATGCCGGCGTGGTGCTGGTCATCGTGCTGGGCAGCACGATCCTCGGCTATGCACAGGAGACCATCGCCGGCAACGCCATCGCGAAGTTGCACTCCAAGGTCACCATCCACTCGAGCGTCCTGCGCGACGGCCGGCCGAAGACCCTGCCTTCGAACCGCGTGGTGCCAGGCGACCTGGTGCTGCTCGCGGCCGGCAGCCTGGTGCCGGCCGACGGCGTGGTGCTGGAGGCGAAAGACTGCTTCGTCAACCAGGCGGTGCTCACGGGCGAGACCTTCCCGGTGCAGAAGAAGCCCGGCGTCGTCGCCGGGAACGC
The DNA here is from genome assembly GCA_022842825.1 of Rubrivivax sp. GTDB lineage: Bacteria > Pseudomonadota > Gammaproteobacteria > Burkholderiales > Burkholderiaceae_C > Rubrivivax. Next base: position 9,368 of record JALHOU010000139.1, on the reverse strand, counting down.
GGGCCTGGCCGAACGCGGCAACTGTGTCTTCATGGGCACGAGCGTCGGCAGCGGCACCGCGCGCGTGCTGATCGTGCAGACGGGCAAGGCCACCGTCTTCGGCCAGATCGCCGGCAAGCTGGCGCTGCGCCCGCCGATGACGGAGTTCGAGCGCGGCATCCACCGCTTCGGCTATCTCCTCACGCGCATCATGCTGGTGATGGTGGTGGCGGTGCTGGCCATGAACATCCTCATGGCCAAGCCGCCCATCGACTCGCTGCTGTTCGCGCTGGCACTGGCGGTGGGCCTGACGCCCGAGCTGCTGCCGGCCATCGTGAGCATCACGCTTTCGCACGGCGCCAAGCGCATGGCGCGGCTGGGCGTCATCGTGCGCCGGCTGAACTCGATCGAGAACCTCGGCAGCATGGACGTGCTGTGCACCGACAAGACGGGCACGCTGACGGCCGGCGTGGTGGCACTCGACGGCGCGGTCGACATCGATGGGCAGCCCAGCGCCGCCGTGCTGCGGCTGGCCGGCATCAATGCCGCGCTGCAGTCGGGCCTGGCCAACCCGCTGGACGAAGCGGTGATCGCCGCTTCGAAGAAGGCCGCGCTGGACCTGGGCGCGGTGCGCAAGATCGACGAGATTCCGTACGACTTCGTGCGCAAGTGCCTCTCGGTGGTTGCGGCCGGCGCCGCCGAGGACGCCGGAGTCACCGCGGGCACACGCGCGTTGGACGCCCGCACGCTGATCACCAAGGGCGCGCTCGACAAGGTGCTGGGGCTGTGCACCACCGCCGGGTCCGGCCGGGCCCTGCTCGACGCCGCGCAGCGCGCCGGCATCGAGGCCCGCTTCGAGGCCTGGAGCGGCCAGGGCTACCGCGTGCTCGGCGTCGCTTCGCGCGTGGTGGAGCCGCGCAGCGGCCCCTATGCGCGGGCCGACGAGCAGGGCCTGAACTTCGACGGCTTCCTGCTCTTCATGGACCCGCCCAAGGCCGACGCCATCCGCACGCTGGCCGACCTGGCGCAGCGTGGCGTGCAGCTCAAGATCATCACCGGCGACAACCACAAGGTGGCGCGCCACGTGGCCGAGGCGGTGAAGCTGCCGGTGACGAACCTCCTGACGGGCCGCGAGCTCAACGACCTGGGCGACGAGGCCCTGATGCACGCCGCCGAGCGGACCAACGTGTTCGCCGAGGTGGACCCGAACCAGAAGGAACGCATCATCCTGGCGCTGCAGAAGACAGGGCACGTGGTGGGCTACATGGGCGACGGCATCAACGACGCGCTGGCGCTGCACTCGGCCGACGTCGGCATCTCGGTGGACACGGCCGTGGACGTGGCCAAGGACGCGGCCGACTTCGTGCTGCTGCGCAAGGACCTGGGCATCCTGCGCCTGGGCATCGACGAAGGGCGCATGACCTTCGCCAACACGCTCAAGTACATCCTCACCACCATCAGCGCCAACTTCGGCAACATGTTCAGCATGGCCGTGGCGTCGGTCTTCCTGCCCTTCCTGCCGCTGCTGGCCTCGCAGATCCTGCTCAACAACTTCCTGTCCGACATTCCGGCCACGGCCATCGCCGGCGACCGCGTGGATGCGGAGATGGTGGCCAAGCCGCGCCGCTGGGACACGGTCTTCATCCGCGACTACATGGTGCTGTTCGGCCTGCTCAGCTCTGTGTTCGACCTGCTGACCTTCGGTGTGCTGCTGTGGGTGTTCCGGGCCGCGCCGGAGGAGTTCCGCACCGGCTGGTTCATCGAATCGCTGCTGACGGAGCTGGTGGTGGCGCTGGTGGTGCGCACGCGCGGCCCGTTCTGGCGCAGCCGGCCGGGCAACTGGCTGCTCATCAGCACCGGCGCGGTGGTGGCGGTGGCGCTGGTGCTGCCGTACCTGCCGTTCAGCTCGATCTTCGGCTTCGTGCCGCTGCCTGCTTCGCTGGTGCTCGGCATGGTGGCGTTGACCTTGGCCTACGTGTTTGCCGTGGAGCTGGCGAAGAAGTCGTTCTACGCGCGCGTGGGGAACCGGGACAAGTAGGTTCGATCGCTGCGGCGACCGGGCTCGTCGGGTCGTCGGGGCTTTGGTGTCCTCGAAGCATCGTGGCGGCTCAGGCGCGGGTGGGCCAGCCGCTGCCGCTTAGGTGCGGCGGCCCTCGCTGACGCTCGGGCTGCCCTGCGCTGCTCAGGCGCATGGCCCACGCGCGGAACTCGTCGCGCTCACTGCGTTCGCGCCACTCAAACACCCGCGCGAGCCAGAAGTGGAAGCTCGCTGCGCTCGCGGGCCATGCGCCTTGCGCTGCTCGGCGCCGCACATGCGCGGCATCGACTGGCCCACCCGCGCCTGAGCGGGACGTTGGGTGGCGTGGCAACAGAAGACCGCACGCGGGAGGTGCGGTGTCTTCGCTCGCGAATCACTGGACCCTGCGGCGCCGCCATCCGAGGGGGTGGGGAGATACTCACTCGGCTTCAGCTCTGGCGACAGGGGAGCGCTGAGCGCGGACTCGCGAATGTTCCCTGTGCTCACATCGCGATCCTTCAAGTGGACTCGCCGGATGCGCGAGATCGACCCTGAAGAGACGCCCGCAACGCAAGGAACCGGACATTCGGGCGCCGTACCTGATGAACAGTCGACAGGGGACCGACTTCACGCCAGCCATCGCGTCGGAGAGTCAGGCTGGCGACCCGATGAGTTACGAAGAGGGCCCGACTGCGGTCGAGACTGATGACCTTTCCCCATGCAGTTCCGTTAAAGGTTCATCGCCTTAGGTCGATACCCTTCCGGGAGGCGTGCACCCCCGAGAATCAGACACGCCTTCCACTCCCCACGTTTCGATCCCACGCCTTCGTTCGAGGTGCAGGTCATGTTCAAGTCTCTGCGTTGGTCGATATTCCTGCTGGGTGCGGTTGGCGTCTTGGCGGCCCTGATGATGGCGATCCAGGGCTTCTGGCTGCAAGACCGGATGAACCGCAGCGCCACCGAAGTATTTGTTGCAAAGGATGTGGTCGCCGACATCCTGCCGCCACCCATGTACCTGATCGAACTCAGGCTCGTCCTTTCGCAAGGCATTGAAGGTTCGATCAGTGGCGCCGAAGCGAAGAAGCAATTCGAGCGTGTCGTTTCCGAGTACGGGCAACGCGTCGAGCATTGGACCAAGAGCCCGCCCTTTGGTCTCGAAAGGAAGCTGCTGGGTCAACAGCACGAAGCGGCGCAGAAGTTCATTGCCTCGGCTCGAACACTGATCATCGAACCCTTGAAAACCGGCGATGCCGAGCGCGCGCGCAACAGCCTGGCGCAGATCAATCGGCTGTACCTCGAGCATCGCGCCGGCGTTGACGACACCGTGGTTGCAGGCAGTCAGTCTGCCGAACAGGCGATCGCGGAATTCGAGAAAGCACGTGCCTGGTCTGCCCGCATTGCACTGGGCATGGCCGTCGCCGCGATTGCCCTGGTGCTGCTGCTTTACACGCTGGTGCTGCGCAGCATTCAGGAGCCTATCGAAAGCTGCCGCCGCCTGGCTCGTCGAATTGCCGATGGTGAGCTGACGCAGAGCGATGAGCCGCACCACAAACGCAAGGACAGCATCGGTGAACTCCAGGAGGCGTTGCACGAGATGCAGCTCAAGCTGAGCAACATCGTAGGCGGCGTGCGGCAGAGCGCCGAGAGTGTGGCCACTGCGTCCACACAGATCGCGCAGGGCAACGCCGACCTGTCCAACCGCACTGAGCAGCAGGCCAGCGCGCTGGCGCAAACCGCTTCCGCGATGGAAGAGCTCAACACCACCGCCCAGCACAACGCCGACAACGCCCAGCGGGCGAATCAACTGGCGCTGGGTGCCTCTTCGGTGGCCGTCAGTGGCGGCGAAGTCGTTGGGCGAGTGGTCCAGACGATGAGAAGCATCGACGGCAGCAGCAAGAAGATCGCCGACATCATCAGCGTCATCGACGGCATCGCCTTCCAGACCAACATCCTGGCCCTCAACGCGGCGGTGGAAGCCGCGCGCGCCGGCGAACAGGGCCGCGGCTTTGCCGTGGTCGCTTCCGAGGTGCGCAGTCTCGCAGGGCGCAGCGCCAGCGCGGCCAAGGAGATCAAGAGTCTGATCACCGCCAGCGTCGAGAGCGTCCAACAGGGCACGGCCCTGGCCGACCAGGCAGGCATGAAGATGACCGAGGTGGTCGATGCCATCAAACGCGTGACCGACCTCATGAGCCAAATCAGCACCGCCAGTGGCGAGCAATGTGCCGGTGTACGGCAAGCCGGGGAAGCCATTGCGCACATGGACCAGGGGACACAGCAGAACGCCGCTCTGGTAGAGCAAAGCGCGGCGGCCGCCGAGAGCCTGAGAGGCCAGTCGCAGGAACTGGTGCGGGCGGTCGCTGTGTTCAAGCTCGGGAGTCCAGAGGCTGTGGGGCGCACCAGCGCGGTCACCCACGCCGCTGTCTAACGCCGCGGCCCGCATTGGGCGTCCAGGGAGCGGCGACGCCTGCGAAGGACGAGACCGCGCTGGTGACGACGGCATCCGGAACGACCGGAAGCAACGACTGGAGGTCGTTCTGAACAGGTCGTGAGCCAGACCTGCAAATGCGTCGCATCCAAGCGAACGAAGGTGGTTCGCGAGACCTGGGCGCATGTCTCAGCCGCGATCCTCTTCGAGCCAAGTACATGCTTCCTTTGTCAGCTAACCAGAACTAGACCGAGCGACCGCACCTGGCCGTCCAGCGACGCACAGGTACCGCGTCTGAACGCTCACTTCGCGCACATCGCGAACATTCAGCACGCCGAGTGGACCGTCGCCATTGCAACACGACCGAATGCTCAGGCCACGCGTGGCCGAGCATCAGTTCTCTGTTCGATCCCCAACCCGCCGAACAGCCATCGCCTCCGCAAGGCAGCGGGCCCGAGGGCGGTGGCGCGCATCTGCGGCGCCGAGCAGCGCAGTGTCTTGTGGCCTGCGAGCGAAGCGAGCCTGCACAACTGACTCGCGCGGGTGTCTGAGTGGCACGAGCGCAGCGAGTGCAACGAGTTCCGCGCGCAGGCCACAAGACCGAGCAGCGCAGGGCAGCCCGAGCGTCAGCGAGGGCCGCCGCAGCCAAGCGCCACCGCCCTCGGGCCTGCTGCCTTGCCGCGCCGACGGCGGAGCGCCGCCACGCGAAGGCAGCATGCCCCGGCCCCCTCAGTTCACGCTCGGCAACCAGGTCGCCAGCGCCGGAAACAGCAGCAGGATCGCCACCGCCACCAGCTGCAGGATCATGAACTGCACCATGCCGGCGTAGATGTCCTTCAGCTCCCACTGCGGCACCACACCCTTGAGAAAGTAGGCCGATAAAGCCACCGGTGGACTGAGCCACGCCGTTTGCAGCGTCACCGCCACCAGCGTGCAGAACCAGATGAGGTCGATCTTGGCCGCGGTGACGATGGGCAGCACGATGGGCAGCACGATCAGCACGATCGGCACCCACTCCAGCGGCCAGCCGAGCACGAAGATCACCGCCAGGATGACGATGAGCATCAGCATCGGCGGCAGCGCCAGCGAGGTGAGCCCCTGCGCCAGGAAGTCGGCGCTGCCCAGGCGCGAGAACACGCTGCCGAAGAGGTTGCTCGCCGTCACAAGCAGCAGGATCATGCTGCTGATCTCGAGCGTGGCGAGCCCCGCACGCTTGAGCTTGGCCCAGCTCATGCGGCCCGAGCCCATGGTGAGCGCGAAGGTGGCGGCGCAGCCGATGGCGCCGGCATCGGTGGGCGTGGCGATGCCGGCGAGGATGACGCCCAGCGTGGCCAGGATCACCACCACCACCGGCACCACGCCGAGCACGAGGTCCTTGATCACGGGGCCGAGGGACTTGGGCCGCATCTCGGGCGGCAGCGCCGGGCCGAGCGACGGGTTCAGCCAGCAGCGCACCAGCGTCCACATGATGAAGATGCCCGACAGCATCAGCCCGGGCAGCACGGCCGCGGCAAAGAGGTCGGTGGCCGGCACGCCCACCACCGGGCCCATGACGATGAGCATCACCGAGGGCGGGATAAGGATGCCCAGCGTGCCGCCGGCGGTGATGGCACCGGCGCTCATCTTCACGTCGTAGCCGCTCTTGATCATCGAGGGGCCGGCCATCACGCCCAGCAGCGTGACCGAGCTGCCGACGATGCCGGTGGCGGCGGCAAAGATGGTGGCCGTGATGAGCACCGCGAGATAGAGCGAGCCGTTCAGGCGCGACAGCAGCTGCTGGATGCCGGTGAACAGCCGCTCCATGATGCCGCTCTGCTCGAGCAGGAAACCCATGAAGAGGAAGAAGGGGATGGCGGCGAGCACCGTGTCCTTCATCACCGAGTACGTCTGCAGCACCGCGAGGTCGAAGACCACCGGCCCGAGCGCGATGAAGCCCGCGGCCAGCGCCACGAAGCCGAGCGTGAAGGCGATCGGGAAGCCGATGAAGATGGCGGCGAAGAGCACCGCCAGGGCCACCAGGCCCAGGACTTCGTTGCTCATGCCGTCACGACCTGTTCAACCGCTTCGGTCGTCGGCCGGTCGGGCCACTGCCCGGTCTTCAGCGTGTGCAGGCACTTCAGGCACTCGCTCACGCCTTGCAGCATCAGCAGCACGCCGGCCACCGGCATCGCGAGCTTGAAGGGCCAGGTGATCGGCTGCCAGGCGCTGCTCACGAAAGTCTCGTTCGTGACCCAGGCCTTGACGAAGTAGCCCCAGCCGACGAAGGCGAACACGGCCACGAAGGGAAAGAACATCACCACGTAGGCCACGAGGTCCACCGTGGCCTGGCGGCGCGGCTTCCAGGCGGCGTAGAAGGAGTCGGTGCGCACGTGGCCCTTGCGCTGCAGCGTGTAGGCCGCACCGAGCATGAAGAAGCTGCCGTACAACATGAAGGTCATGTCGTAGGCCCAGAGCGTGGGCGCATTGAAGAGATAGCGCGCCACCACCTCGTAGCACAGCGAAAGCACCATCGGCGCGATCAGCCAGGCCACGACCGAGCCCGAGGCGAGCGCGACGCGGTCCAGCCGCCGCGCCCAGCGCGCGAGTGCGGTGTCGACGGAAGTGGTGGCGCCCATCTGCGCTCAGCCTTTCGCGTTGGGCGAGTCGCTGCCGAGGTTGAAGTACAGGCCGTTGATCTTGTTCCAGTACGGCACCACCACCTTCGCGAAGGCGCGCTGCGACTCCAGCGCCTCCTTGAAGAACGGGTTCTTGCCCGCCTCGCGCTCGTAGATCAGGTTGGTGGCCTTGATGAACGCGGGGAAGATGTCGCGCGGCGTGTCGTGAATCTGCACCTTGTGCTCGGTGCGCAGCTTCACGATCGCCTGCGCGTTGCGGAACACGTTGTAGGTGTAGGTGTCGGTCATCGTCGCCATGCAGGCATCTTCGACGATGGCCTTCAGGTCGGCCGGCAGCTTGTTCCACGCCGTCTTGTTGATGAGCAGCTCGCCCACGTCGGTGCTCTGGTGCAGCCCCTGCAGGTAGTAGTGCTTGAAGACGTTGTGGAAGCCGAGCGCCATGTCGTCGGCCGGGCCGATCCACTCGGCCGCGTCGAGCACGCCGCGCTGCGCCGCCGGCACGATCTCGCCGCCGGGCATGGCCACGGCGTTGACGCCCATCTCCTTGAAGATCTCGCCCACCAGCCCCGGGGGCGAGCGGTACTTGAGCTTCTTCATGTCCTCCAGGCTGTTGATCGGCGCCTTGAACCAGCCGAGCGGGTCGGGCCCCATCGGCTGCACCATGAAGGGCTCGATGTTGAGCTTGAGCGCGTCGCTGAAGAACTTCTTGTACAGCGCATAACCGCCGCCCTGGAACAGCCACGCCACGTGCGAGAGCTGGTCCATGCCCGTGCCGCCACCGGCTGCGGGGTTGCTGAAGAGGCCGGCGGCGGTGTTCTTGCCGCTCCAGTAGTGCGTCCAGGCGTAGCCGCCATCGACGACGCCCTTGTCCACCGCGTCGACGATCTCGAAGGCGGCGACGACCGCGCCGTCGGGCAGCATCTCGAACTTCAGGCGCCCGTTGGACATCTTGTCCACGCGGTCGGCGAAGCGCTTCATCAGGTCGAAGTAGATGCTCGAGCTGGGCACCGCGGTCTGGATCTTCAGCCTTGTCACGCCCTGCGCCACGGCGGGCGCGGCCAGCATCGCGCCGCTGCCGGCCACCGCCGCGGCGGCGCCCAGCGCCAAGCGCCGGCTCGGGTTGTTCAGCGATCGCTCATTCAAGCGCTCATTCGATCGTTTGCTCACAGCGTCTCCTTCGCATCGGTCCGGTTCGGACCCGTTCACAACCCGGGGCCACGATGCCGGCCGGCACCGCGCCCCACCCATGTCGAACCCGTCGACAGCCCGGCACGCGCATCACCGCGCATCACCGCGCATTCCCGCGCTCTCCCGCGCTTTCCCGCGGTCGGCGCGCTCATCGCGCATCGGCCTTCATCATCTCGGCGGCCTTCTCGGCCATCATCACCGCGGCGGCGTGCGTGTTGCCCGACACCAGGGTGGGCATCACGGAGCAGTCGACCACGCGCAGGCCCAGCATGCCGTGCACGCGCAGGCGTGCGTCCACCACCGCGCCCGCGGTGGGGTCGGGCCCCATCGCGCAGGTGCCGCTCGGGTGGAAGATGGTGGCGCCCTGGTCGCGGCAGAACTCGAGCAGCGCCGCGTCGTCCATCGCTTCGGGCCCCGGTTTCACCTCGCGCCGCACGTAGGGTGCCATGGCCGGCGCGGCCGCGATGGCGCGCGCCGCCTTCACCGCCGCCACCGCGGTGCGGCGGTCGAGCTCGGTGCTCAGGTAGTTGGGCACCATCGCCGGTGGCTCGGCAGGGTCGGCCGACCTGATGCGCACATGGCCGCGGGAGCTGGGCCGCAACTGGCACACGCTCATCGTGAAGCCGGAGAACGGGTGCACCTCGCCGCCGGCCATGTCGGCCGACAGCGTCGCGACGTGGAACTGGATGTCCGGCCGCGCCGAGGCAGCCCCCTCTTCCGCCAGCGCGCGCATGAAACAGCCGCCCTGGTTGATGCCCACCGCCAGCGGCCCGCTGCGCGCCAGCAGCCATTGCAGGCCGATGAACGCCTTGCCCCACGGCGTGCGCAGCTGGTCGTTGGTGGTGATGGGCTTGTTGCACTCGAGGATGAGGCGGATCTGCAGGTGGTCCTGCAGGTTCTCGCCCACACCCGGCAGGTCGTGTCCGACCGCGATGCCCTTGTCGCGCAGCAGCGGCGCGGGCCCGATGCCGGAGAGCTGCAGCAACTGCGGCGACTGCAGCGCGCCCGCACACAGCACCACCTCGCCACGGCAGCGCGCCTCGCGCAACACGCCACCCTCGCCCGCCCCCTCCGCGCCGCCACGGCCGCCGAGCCGGTAGCGCACGCCACGCGCGCGCCGCCCCTGCAGCAGCACCTGCCCGGC
>JALHOU010000138.1:10863-13267 GCA_022842825.1 Rubrivivax sp. | reverse complement strand
ATGGCTTCCACCGGGCCTTTGCGGATGGCCTCGATGGCCTCGGTCATGAGCTTGCCGCCGAAGCCGATGCAGAACAGCGTCATCGCCAGCGTGCCGGGCAGCATGCCGAAGCCGACGATGGCCACCAGCACGATGGTCCAGATCATCTCGTGCACCGAGCGGCTGCCCATGATGAAAAGCCGGCTCAGCGGGTAGAGCAGGCGGCGGCCGGGTGTCATGTTGAACGACGCGAACCAGGCCAGCGGGATGGCGATGAGCAAGCCCACCACCGTGGCCACGTAGCTCATCTGGAAGGTGTCGACGATGGCGTCGATGAACTCGGGCTTGACGACGTGCGACCACTCGGGCGGCCAGTAGCGGCGCGCCAGCACGTCACCGATGCGCTGGAAGAGCCCTGGCAGGCGCTCGGGGTCGATGCGCAGCACGCCCATCGACCACCAGACCAAATAGAGCGCGGCGAGCAGCACGCCGTACTTGTACAGGCTCTGCGGGAAGCGGAAGCGCTTCCACTCGGGCGGCGGCTTCGTGGCGGCGGAGGTCGTGGTGGAGGTGTTCAATCAGATCACCTTCTTCCGCGCCCACGCACTGAACAGCTCACCGACGATGATGAGCAGCAGGATCACGAAGATCACCGTGGCGATGCCGCCGTAGTTGTAGCTGGCCATCTGCCGGTGCAACGCGAGCCCCAGGCCCCCGGCGCCGACGAGGCCCATGATGGTGGAGCGGCGGATGTTGACGTCCCACTCGAAGATGCAGTTGCCGATGATGGTGGGGAGGACTTGGGGCACGATGCCGAACATCAGCACCTGGAAGCGGTTGGCACCCACGGCGCGCATCGCCTCCACCGGGCCCTGGTTCACGTCTTCGATGGCCTCGGCCACGGTCTTGCTGATGAAGCCGATGCTGCGCACGGCCATCGCCAGCACACCGGCCAGCGCGCCCAGGCCGACGGCGGCGACGAAGACGAGGCCCCACACCACCTCGTGCACCGAACGCGACAAGGTCATCGACACGCGGCCCAGCAGGTAGGTGAAGCGCCCGAGCGGCGAGATGTTGTGAGCCCCCAGCCAGGCCACCGGGATGGCCATGAAGGCGCCCAGGATGGTGGCCAGCGTGGCCATCAACACCGTCTCCAGCGCCGGCTCCCACAGCGACACCAGGATGGAGGCATCGAAGTCGATGAAGCGCCACGCCGCCGAGGCCACGCCGGACATCGTGATGCGCGTCCAGTCCGTGTCGCCGACGACGATGGCCTCGACGCTCCAGGCCACCAGCGCCGCGATCAGGCCGTAGCGGCCATAGCGCCACAGGCGGGCACGCCGCCGGGTCGCGTCGAGCTCGGCGATGCGCGCTGCGTGCCGGCCCGTGTCCAGCGCCAGCGCCACGGCTAGAGCACTTCCATCGAGTAGATGTCGGCCAGCGCGTGCTTGTCGACGCTGGAGGGCGGACCGTCGAACTTCTTGATGCCGTCCTGCAGGCCGATGATGCGGTCGCAGAACTCGAGCGCCAGGTCCACGTCGTGGATGTTGCACAGCACCGGCACCTTGAACTCGCGCGCGATGCCACGGATCATGCCCATCACTTCGCGCGAGATCTTCGGGTCCAGGGCCGAGGTGGGCTCGTCCACCAGCAGCAACTGGGGCTCCTGCACCAGGGCCCGGGCGATGCCCACGCGCTGGCGCTGGCCGCCGGAGAGCGCGTCAGCGCGCTTGTCGAGGTGGTCGATCAGGCCGACGCGGTCGAGCAGCGCCACGGCCTTGGCGATGTCCTCCCGGGTGTACAGGCGGAACAGCGAACGCAGGTTGCCCATGTAGCCCAGCCGGCCGGTGAGCACGTTGTCCATCACGCTCAGGCGGTCGATCAGGTTGAACTCCTGGAAGATCATGCCGATGTTGCGGCGCTGCGCCCGCATCGCCCCCTCGTCCAGCTTCAGCAGGTCCTGGCCGTTGAACCACACCGAACCGCCGGTGGTGTCGACCAGCCGGTTGACGCAGCGGATCAGCGTGGACTTGCCGGCGCCGCTGGGCCCGATGATGGCCACGAACTCCTCGGGCCCGACATCGAAGCTGATGCCCTTGAGGATCTCCTTGCCCGCGGTGTAGCTGACCTTCAGGTCCTGCACGCGCAGCACAGCCGCCGCGGCCGCGGCCCTGGGCGCCGCAGGGGCGGCAACGGGGGTCTCCAACACGGCGGCCATGCGGCGGCTCCTCGGCAACGGCGGCGGGGTTTACTTCTTCTGCACGTCGCGCACGACGTTGTAGTCGGCGTCGGTCATGCGCACGACCTTCTCGCTCTTCACATTGGCCAGGTACTTGCGCCCGTCCTCGCTCTGGTCGACGGCCATGAAGGTGTCGACGATCTTCTTCTTGAGCTCTTCGCACAGCGTGTTGCGAAGCACGAAGGG
>JALHOU010000138.1:0-10763 GCA_022842825.1 Rubrivivax sp. | reverse complement strand
ATCACACAACGGCGAATCCAGTTCATCTGCGGTCTCCTCGACAGGTGGTTGAACATCTTGGCTAGGGCACGATGGCTGCCCTGAGCACCTTGCGGTCCTCGGCATCCTTCATCGCCTGGCCCACATCGGCCAGCGCGTACTTGCCATCCACCAGCGCCTTGAACGGAAAGCGCTCGCGGTTCACGGTGACGAAGTCCAGCGCCTCGATGAGATGGCGCGGGTGGTAGTTGTGCACCCCGCGCAGGGTGATCAGCTTGCGCAGGATCTGGTTGACGTCGATGAGGACGTTGCTGTCGGGGTTGACCACGCCGCCCAGCACGTAGTGGCCGCCGGTGCGCAGCATCTGGATGCCGGCGGGGATGACGTTCGGAGTGCCGCAGACCTCGATCACCGCATCGGCGCCCTCGGGCTTGCACAGCGCCTTCACCCGCTTGACCATCTCGGCCTCGCTCATCGCCGAAGGGTCGAACACCTCGTCGCAGCCGAAGCGCTTGCCGAGTTCGCGCCGGGCGGGCACCGTGTCGATGCCGATGACGAGCCGCGCGCCGCGCGCCTTGGCGATGGCGCTCGCGTACAAGCCGAGCAACCCGAGGCCCTGCACCACGACCGAGTCGCCCATGCGGATCTCCGCCTGCTCGGTGACGCACATGACGGTGGCCACGCCGCAGTTGACGGGTGTGGCCTCCTCGTCGCTGAGCACGTCGGGCAGACGCAGGATCCATGACCTCGGCAAGATATAGCAGTACTGGCCGAAGCCGCCGTGATGGTGAGGCTCGGTCGTGACGGCCATGTGACCGTACTTGTCCACGCCCGGGCTCTTCTGCGGCAGGTCGAGCACCTCGGTGTAGTAGTTGTCGCCGGGAATGAAGTATTCGCTCCAGGTGATGCGGTCGCCCTCTCGCAGCGGGTCGCCGCGCATGTCCTTCGTGACGCCCTCACCCAGCGCGACGATGGTGCCGATGATCTCGTGCCCCAGCACACCAGGCGTCGGGTTGGGCCGGTGGCCGAGGTAGCTGTGAATGTCACTGCGGCAGATGGTGCACATGCGCACCTTGACCAGCACCTCGCCCGGGCGCGGCTCGCGGATGGGGAACATCCGCAGCTCGAAGGGCGCGTTCGGCTTGTCGTAGACGGCCACGAGGCCACCGTCGGGCATGGTGCGGCCGGCGTCCGCCCGCGTCGTCAGGGGCCGCGTGCTCATACCGTACCGTTGATGGCGTAGTCGAAGATCTGGTAGCTCTTCAGCGGCGCGCCTGCCGCCTTCGCCTTGTAGGCTTCGTTGAGGGGCCGGTTGACGATGAAGGGCACCTTGGCCTCGCTCACGCCGCCATGCGTGCGAAGGCGGTGGCCCTTGAGGCCCGTGAGATCGTGGTTCTTTGCCGAGCCGCCGATGCACACGTCCTCGCGCGAGATCACGGCGACGTCGCCTTCGCGGTCGGGCGGCATCTCGAACATGCGGCACACCGTTTCCTTGTCCAGCGCCAGTTCGATGCCGTCGATGCCGCCGATGTGGTCGATGATCTGGCGCGCCGTGACCTTGCCGCGCGACCAGACGCGCACGAACCCACCGAGCGCACCGTGGTGGGCGACGAAGGCATCGGTGATGGGGCAGATGACGGTGGTCTCGCCGGCGCCGAATTTCGCGTCCAACACATCCTGCAGCCAGATCACGTTGGGCTCGCCGGCGGCGTTGCTCTTGTCGCTCATCCCGTGGTCGGCGGTCAGCGCCACGGTGGCGTCCAGCGCCGCGAGGCGGCCGACGCAGTCGTCGAGCTTCTTGTAGAAGGTGCGCGCGCCCTCTTCGTGGGGGGCCCACTTGTGCTGCACCCAGTCGGTGAGCGAGAGGTACAGCAGGTCGGGGCGACGCTCCTTGAGCAGCTTGATGCCGGCCTCGAGGACGAAGAGCGACAGCTCCATCGAGTACATGCCGGGTTTCTCCATGCCCAGCCACTGCAGTGCGTTCTCGATGCCGTTCTCGGCCAGCGTGCACTTCTCGACGAACTCGGTGGAGAACGAGATGTGGCCCTTGGAGCAGTCCAGCCCCTTGGCCAGCTGCTTGCGCAGCTTGTCCTTGGCGGTGATGGACACCACCTTCGCTCCGGCGTCGGCGAACTTGGTGACGATGCTGTCGCCGCGCAGCAACTCGGGGCCGGTCATCACCACCGGCTCCCAGGTGCGGGTGTCGAGGTAGAAGTTGCCCGAGATGCCGTGCTTGGCCGTCGGCGTACCCGTGATGATGGACATGTTGTTCGGGCAGGTGAACGAGGGCATCGAGCCGTCGGCCACGCCGGCGAAGCCCTGGCTCACGAAGCGCGCGATGTTCGGGATGCTGCCGTCGGCCAGGAACTGCTGCAGGTAGCGCGGGTCGCCGCCGTCGACGCACACCACAACCACGGGGCGCAGGGGCCAGCGATAGATGGTGCCGTTGACGGTGACGGGGGGACGTGGGGATGCGGTCATGGGGTCGCGGGGAGTGGAGACAACGAAGGGAGGAACGTGAACCGAGGAACGTGAACTGAGGAAGGGGGACTGAGCAAGGGGAGTTGTGGAACCAGGCGGCGGCGGTGGCGCGGGCGACCGGTGACCGGGGCGAGGGCGTCTCAGCGCGCCGGCCGGGCCGACGGCGCCGGCGACGCGAGCGCCTTGTGCAGCCGCTCGCGGCTGACAAGCACGTGTTCGGCGAGCAGGCGCTGCGCCAGCGCCTCATTGCGCGCGGCCACCGCCTCAACGATGGCCTCGTGCTCCGCGGTGGACAGCGGGATGTTGTCGGTGCTGCGCGAAATGGTGGCGCGGCGATACAGGTCGAGCTGATTGACGACACCGCGGTAGTTGGCGAGCAGCGCGTTGTTGCGCGCCGCCCGCGCCAGCAGGTCATGGAACTCGACGTTGAGGCCGAAGTACTCCTCGGCACGCCGGCTCTTCTGGATCTGGTGCATGCGCCGCACGACGCCGCGCAACTGCTCGATCTCGTCGATGGCGATGCGGCGCGCCGCCAGCGTGCCGATGAGGCCTTCGAGCGCGGCGCGCACCTCGTAGAACTCGTTGGCCTCTTCCAGCGACACCTGGCGCACGAAGACGCCACGATTCTTCTCCACGCGCACGAGGCCGGCCTGGCCGAGCGCGCGAAAGGCCTCGCGCACGGGGCCGCGCGAGACACCGAGTGCCCCGGCCACGTCGACCTCGTTCAGCTTGGTGCCGGCGGCAATCTCGCCGGAGATGATGCGGCGTTCCAGCTCCTGCTGCGCCAGCGTGGTGAGCGAATGCTCGCGCAGCAGTTCGATGGCCTGCGCCGCCGGCGCCGCCGTGCCTGGCGTGCGGGTGGCTGGGCGGGTCAGCGAGCGTGCATCCGGGCGGGCCGGTGGGCGGGCGGGCGGGCTCATGCGGTCGAGGCGGTTGCGAGGCATCCTAGGGTCGGTTTTGCATATTGTCAACAATCGGGGCCACGCGAGGATCGTCGACGAAGCGCACACCGCGCGTTTGCGCTCGCAGGCGCGGGTCGCACGAGTGCACGGTGAGCGGCTCGCCGCGCAGCGCCTCGAGGCAGCGCGCCAGCGTCTCCTGCTCCAGCCGCTGCATCGCCTCGTGCGTGTAGAAGGTGAGGTGCGGCCACAGCAGCACGTTGTCCATGCCGTAGAGCGGCGACATCGGGTGGCCCTGCGGCGCCAGCGGCTCTTGCCCGTAGACGTCGAGCGCGGCGCCGCCGAGGTGCCCGGCGCGCAGCGCGCGCACGAGCGCGGCCTCGTCGACGATCTCGCCGCGCGAGACATTGACGAGCACGGCGCCTGCCTTCATCGCCGCCAGCTCGGTTGCCCCGAGCAGGCCGCGCGTGCCGGCGTTGAGCACGCAGTGGACGGAGACCGCATCGCAAGCCGGCAACATCGCGTCCAGCGTGGGCATCCGCTGCACTTCCGCGGGCCAGTGGTCCGCCTCGGCATGCGGGTCGAAGGCGAGCACGCGCATGCGGAAGCCCCCGGCCAGACGCGCCATGCAACGGCCGATGCGCCCCAGCCCCACGAGGCCGAGCGTCTTGCCGCCGAGGTCGCGTGCCAGCCACGCAGGCTGGGGCCAGACCCAGCCCTCGCGCTGCATCGCGGCCTGGATGGGCTTGAAGCGCTTGAACAGCGCCAGCAGCAGCGCAAAGGCACCCTCGGCCACCGTCTCCTCGGCAT
Organism: Rubrivivax sp.; assembly: GCA_022842825.1. GTDB lineage: Bacteria > Pseudomonadota > Gammaproteobacteria > Burkholderiales > Burkholderiaceae_C > Rubrivivax. Next base: position 6,594 of record JALHOU010000138.1, on the reverse strand, counting down.
AGGCGGGCACGTTGACCACGGGGATGCCGCGCGCGCGCGCCGCCTCGAGGTCGATGGCGTCGATGCCCACGCCGTACTTGACGATGGCGCGCAGCCGCGACGCCGCGCCGATGACCCGGGCGGTGATGCGCGCGTAGCACATCAGCAGCAGATCGGCGTCGGCCACGGCAAGCGCCAGATCGTCCTCCGTCGTGCCGTCCGGCAGCACGACGAGCTCGGCACCCGCCTCGCGCAACGCCGCGTCGACCTGGTGCATTTCCAGCTCGCGGTCCGTGCGGACCACCTTGAACCCCGCCAAGCTGGCGCTCATCGGCATCCCCTCGTTTGCGTTGGGCGAGCAGGCCCCGCGCGGGCATTTCAGCGCCGCCACCTCGGGTTGTCAACAATCTGCAACCTGTCGTTCCCACCGTTGACAGCGGCCCGCCGTTGCGGCCACGATGACCGTCGCTGCGCCCTCGGCCCGCCGGGCCGTCACCAGCCCGTCATGCAGCCGAGGCACGCTTCGTGCATACATGGCGGGGCCTCTCAAGTCGCCGGCCCTTGCATTGCCCGGACCTGCCCGCCCGCCCCCGCCCCCTTCTCCCGCCACCTGCCACCCGCCCGATCCCCCAAGAACGCCCACGAGGAGTCTCCCGATGCTCATCAAGCCCACCCTGAAGCCGGCACTGCTGGCCAGCGCGCTCGTCGCGCTCACCCTGGCCGCCACCGGCGCCCTGGCGCAGAAGACGCAACTGCTCGTCTATACCGCGCTCGAGACCGACCAGCTCAAGGCCTACCAGGAGGGCTTCAACAAGGCCTATCCCGACATCGACATCAAGTGGGTGCGCGACAGCACCGGCGTCATCACCGCCAAGCTGCTGGCCGAAAAGGCCAACCCGCAGGCCGACGTGGTGATGGGCGTGGCCGCCAGCAGCCTGGCCCTGCTCGACCGCCAGGGCATGCTCATCCCCTACGCGCCGCTCAACCTGGACGGCATCATGTCGCAGTACCGCGACAAGAAGAACCCGCCGGCCTGGTTCGGCATGGACGTGTGGGGCGCCACGGTGTGCTTCAACACCGTCGAGGCGGCCAAGAAGGGCATCCCCAAGCCCGAGACCTGGAAGGACCTCACCAAGCCCGCCTACAAGGGCCAGGTGGTGATGCCCAACCCGGCCAGTTCCGGCACCGGCTTCTTCGACGTCACCGCCTGGCTGACGCTGTGGGGCGACGACGGCGGCAAGGGCGGCGGCTGGAAGTACATGGACGCGCTGCACGAGAACATCGCGCAGTACACGCACAGCGGCAGCAAGCCCTGCAACATGGCCGCCGCCGGCGAGTTCGTGGTCGGCATCAGCTTCGAGTACCGCGCCAACGCCAACAAGGCCAAGGGCGCGCCCATCGACCTCGTCTTCCCCAAGGAAGGCCTGGGCTGGGACCTCGAGGCCTTCGCCATCCACAAGGGCACCAAGAAGCTGGAAGCGGCCAAGAAGCTCGCCGACTGGGCCAGCAGCAAGGACGCGATGCTGCTGTACGGCAAGAACTTCGCCATCACCGCGATGCCGGGCCTGGCGCCGCCGCTGCCCAACATCCCCAAGGACTACGAGGCACGCCTGGTGAAGATGGACTTCGGCTGGGCGGCCGAGAACCGGGAGCGCATCCTGGCCGAGTGGAACAAGCGCTACGCCGCCAAGAGCGAGAAGCGGTGAATCCAATCCCGTGACTCCCTTTCTCCAGCTCGAGGGCATCCACAAGCAGTTCGGCGGCTTCACGGCGCTCAAGGGGGTCGACCTCGCCATCGACAAGGGCGAGTTCGTCTGCTTTCTCGGCCCCTCGGGCTGCGGCAAGACGACGCTGCTGCGCATCATTGCCGGGCTCGAGGCGCAAAGCGCCGGCCGCATCGAGCAGGCGGGGCGCGACATCAGCCGCCTGCCGCCGGCCGGGCGCGACTACGGCATCGTCTTCCAGTCGTACGCGCTGTTCCCCAACCTCAGCGTCGCCGACAACGTGGCCTACGGCCTCGTCAACCGCAAGGTGCCCCGCGCGCAGGCGCGCGCCCGGGTGAGCGAGCTGGTGCAGCTTGTCGGCCTGCCCGGCAGCGAAGACAAGTTCCCGGCGCAGCTCTCGGGCGGGCAGCAGCAGCGCATCGCGCTGGCGCGCGCCCTCGCCACCTCGCCGGGGCTGCTGCTGCTGGACGAGCCGCTCAGCGCGCTGGACGCCATCGTGCGCGTGCACCTGCGCCAGGAGATCAAGAGCCTGCAGCGCAAGCTGGGCGTCACCACCATCATGGTCACACACGACCAGGAAGAGGCGCTCTCGGTCGCCGACCGCATCGTCGTGATGAACCACGGCGTCATCGAGCAGGTGGGCTCGCCCATGGAGGTCTACCGCGAGCCGGCCTCGCCCTTCGTGGCCGACTTCGTCGGCCGCATCAACGTGCTCGAAGGGGTGGCCGAGGCCGGCGAACGCGTGCGCATCGGGCCGACGCTGTTTGAATGCGAGCATGGCCGGCCGCGCGGCGCGCCGCTGAAGATCTACCTGCGGCCCGAGGACGTGCTCGCGCGCACCGGCGCGGCCGCAGCCCCACCACCTGCCCCACCACCTGCCTCACCACCGCCCTCGCCGGACATCCGGCGCCCGATGCTCGAAGCCGCCACCGACTCCGTCTTCGCCACCGCGGTCTTCGGCAGCCGCTTCTCCATCGGCGACCCCAACACGTTCGAAGCCGAGATCGAGAAGATCGAATTCCTGGGTTCGTACTGCCTCGTGCGCATCAAGAGCCCGGCGCTGGGCGAGCAGAAGCTCACCGTGTACCTGTCGCTGAACTACCTGTCGGAGCAGCAGTTGCAGCCCGGCAGCCGGCTGCCGATGCGCCTGATGCGCGGGCGCATGCGCGTGTTCTGACGCCGGCCTCCCGCCCCTGCGATGAACAGCGCAGCCGCCACAGCCGCCCGGCCGCCCCCCGCACCCGGGCTCACGGCCACGGCGAGCGACCGCGTGGCCATGGCGGCGCTGGTGGTGGTGGCGCTGCTGCTGCTCACCTTCCTGGCCGCGCCCCTGGCGGCCATTGCGCTGCAGGCGCTGGAGGACAACCAGGGCCGCTTCGTGGGCCTGGCCAACTTCGTGAGCTACGCCAAAACACCGGCCCTGCTCACGTCGCTGTGGAACAGCCTGTGGGTGAGCGCCCTGGTCACCGTGCTCACGGTGCCGGCTGCCTTCGTCTCGGCCTATGCGCTCACGCGCAGCCGCATGCCGGGCAAGGCGCTCTTCCGCGGCATCACGCTGATCCCGCTGCTCGCGCCGTCGCTGCTGTCGGCCATCTCGCTCATCTACTGGTTCGGCAACCAGGGGGCGCTGAAGTCGTGGCTCACGGCACTGGGCATCGACGAGATCTACGGCGCCCCGGGCATCGTCGTGGCCGAGATGTTCGCGGTGTTCCCGCACGCGCTGATGATCCTCGTCACCGCGCTCACGGCGGCCGACGCGCGGCTGTACGAAGCGGCCGACTCGATGGGCACCGGCGCCGTGCGCAAGTTCCTCACCGTGACGCTGCCGGGTGCGAAGTACGGCCTCATCAGCGCCAGCCTCGTCGTCTTCACGCTCGTCATCACCGATTTCGGCATCCCCAAGGTCATCGGCGGCAACTTCAACGTCCTGGCCACCGACGTGTTCAAGCTCGTCATCGGCCAGCAGGACTTCCAGCGCGGCGCCGTGGTGGCGCTGCTGCTGCTGGCACCGGCCGTGCTGACCTTCGCCGTCGACCACCTGGTGCAGCGCAAGCAGACGGCGATGCTCACCGCGCGCGCCGTGCCCTACCGGCCTCAGCGCGACCCGGTCTTCGACGCGCTCATGGGCGGATGGTGCGCCCTCGTGGCGTTCCTGATGCTGGCGATGCTCGGCATGGCGGTCTTCGCGAGCTTCGCCAGCTTCTGGCCCTACAACCTGGCGCCCAGCCTGCGCCACTACCAGATGGGCCTGTTCGACGCCGAGTTCGGCGAGGGCTTCGTCAACAGCCTCGTCATGAGCGGCGGCACGGCGCTCTTCGGCACGGCGCTCGTCTTTGTCGGTGCCTACCTGCTCGAGAAGACGCAGGCGCCGCGGGCCTTGCGCGGCAGCGTCCGCCTGCTCGCGATGCTGCCGATGGCCGTGCCCGGGCTGGTGCTGGGCCTGGGCTACATCTTCTTCTTCAATGCCCCGGACAACCCGCTCAACACGATGTACAAGACGATGGCCCTGCTCACGCTGTGCACGATCGTCCACTTCTACACCACCGGCCACCTCACGGCGGTGACGGCCTTGAAGGCGCTGGACGCGGAGTTCGAGTCGGTGAGCGCAAGCCTGAAGGTGCCGCAGTGGGTGACATTCTGGCGCGTGACGCTGCCCATCTGCACGCCGGCGCTGGTGGACATCGCGCGCTACTTCTTCATCAATGCAATGACCACCATCTCGGCGGTGGTCTTCCTCTACTCACCCGAGACGAAGGTGGCGAGCATCGCCATCCTGAACCTCGACGAAGCCGGCGAGATGGGTGCCGCTGCCGCTTGTGCGGTGATGATCGCCGCCGCGAGCAGCGTCGCGACGCTGCTTTTCTGGGCGCTGGCTCGCATTGTCGAGAAGCGCACCCAGGCCTGGAAGACCTGATCGATTCGAACGGCCTGCACAGCCTGCATCAAGGACGAGCCATCATGGACCGCGACGCCATCCTCCTCACCCCCGGCCCGCTGACGACGACGCTGCGAACCAAGCTTGCCATGCTCAAGGACTGGGGCAGCTGGGACGCCGAGTTCAACGCCCTCACGGCCGGCGTGCGCGAGCGGCTGCTCGACATCGTGCACGGACAGGAGACGCACGTGGTGGTGCCGCTGCAGGGCAGCGGCACCTTCAGCGTCGAGGCCGCGGTGGCGACGCTGGTGCCGAAGAACGGGCACGTGCTCGTGCCCGACAACGGCGCCTACTGCAAGCGCGCCGCCAAGCTCTCGCAGATGATGGGCCGCCGGGCCACCGTGATGCCGGTGCCGGAGGATGCGCCGATCGACGCCGCCGCTGTCGAGAAGCACCTCGCGGCCGACCCGGGCATCACGCATGTCATCCTGATCCACTGCGAGACGGGCACCGGCGTCGAGAACCCGCTCGCCGCGGTGGCGGCCGTGTGCGAGAAGCACGGCAAGGGCCTCATCGTCGACGCGATGTCGAGCTTCGCGGCGCTGCCGATCGACGCCCGGAAGGTGCGCTTCGACGCGCTCATCGCCGCCAGCGGCAAGTGCCTCGAGGGCGTGCCCGGCATGGGCTTCGTCTTCATCCGCCAGGCCGTGCTCGAAGGTTGCGCCGGCAACAGCCAGAGCCTGGCAATGGACCTGCACGACCAGCATGTCTACATGGCCAAGACGGGGCAGTGGCGCTTCACGCCGCCCACGCACGTGGTGGCGGCTTTGTCGGAGGCGATCGCGCAGTTCGTCGAGGAAGGTGGGCAACCGGCGCGGCTGGCGCGCTATGTGGACAATTGCCGCACGCTCGTGGAGGGCATGGCGAAACTGGGCTTCCGGCCGTTCCTGCGGCCCGAGGTGCAGGCGCCCATCATCGTCACGTTCCATGCGCCGGCGCATGCGGCCTACGACTTCAAGAAGTTCTACGCGGCGGCCAAGGCGCGCGGGTTCATCCTCTACCCGGGCAAGCTGACGCAGGTGGAGACGTTCCGCGTGGGGTGCATCGGGGCCATCGGGCGCAATGAGATGCAGCAGGCGGTGAATGCGGTGGCGGATGCGCTGCGGGAGATGGGCATACCCAGCGGAGCTCCGGCACTGTGAATTCAAGGACTCTTCAGGGCGGCGCGGCAAGGCAGCGGGCCCGAGGGCGGCGGCGCTTAGCTGCGGCGGCCCTCGCTAGCGCTCGGGCTGCCCTGCGCTGCTCGAACTCTTGGCCCACGCGCGGAACTCGTTGCACTCGCTTCGCTCGTGCCACTCAGACACCCGCGCGAGTCAGAAGTGGAGGCGCGCGAGTACGCGCGCGGGCCAAGAGTTCTGCGCTGCTCGGCGCCGCAGATGCGCGCCGCCGCCCTCGGGCCCGCTGCCTTGCTGATGCGGCGTTGGCATTCAACGACTTCCACTGTCGGGTGTCGGCTGCTGCGCCAGGCAGAGGAAGAGGCACAGGCACAGGCGTAGGCGTAGGCGTAAGCGCCTATCGACACCACGCTCCGGACCCGTTTCCGTCTAGTTCAAGGGCCGCCGCAGGTTCTGCTCAGGCGCGGGTGGGCAAGCCGCTGACGCGCATCTGCGGCGCCGAGCAGCGCAGAACGCTTGGCCTGCGCGCGTACTCGCGCGCCTCCACTTCTGACTCGCGCGGGTGTTTGAGTGGCACGAGCGCAGCGAGTGCAACGAGTTCCGCGCGCAGGCCAAGCGTTCGAGCAGCGCAGGGAAGTCGGGCCCCCAGGGTCCGACCGCCGCAGCCAAGCGGCAGCGGCTTGCCCACCCGCGCCTGAGCCGCACCGTCCTTCGACGGCCTGCCGCCAACCGCCAACCGCGAAACGACTCGCTCGCCGACGACTTCGTACACACCGTCCCCCAGGAGATCCTCATGCCCAAGAAGAACAACAGTGCCAAGGAACACCCCGCGCTCGCCGCC
>JALHOU010000137.1 GCA_022842825.1 Rubrivivax sp. | reverse complement strand
CCGCCAGCGCCGCGGCCGCGAAGGTGCCGGCGCCACCCATGCGCCAGGGGGTCCAACCGGCATCCAGGCGCCGCCACCAGGGTTGTCGCCGGCGCAAGACCTCGGCCTCGCGCCGCGCGGCGGCGACGATGCGGGCGCGCAGCAGTGGCGGCACGGCCGCTTCGCGGTCGGGCGCGTGGCGCAACGCCGCCGCGAGGCGGGCGTCGCGTGCGGGGTCTTCGCTGCCGCTCATGAGCTCACCCCGGCGGGCAGATAGGCACCCATGCAGGTGCGCAGCTTGACCATCGCGTAACGCAGCCGCGTCTTCGCGGTCTCGAACCCCACCTCGAGCGCACGCGCCATCTCGTCGACGGCGAGGCCGTCGTCATGGTGCAGCAGGAAGGCGGTCTTCTGCGGCAGCGGCAGGTCCTCGAGGCAGTCGAGCAGCCGCTGTCCGGCGCGGCGCCAGAAGAGGCGGTCGTCGGCATTGCCTTCGGTGCCAGCGGGTGCATCAGGCCAGGCCGCCCACGGCGCGCCGGCGGGCTCGAACGGGGCCGCGCCGGGGTCGTCCTCGTCGACTTCGAGGGAGATCTCGCGGCCGCTTCGGCGCAGGCAGTCCACCGCGCGGTGGTGCGCGATGGTGAACAACCATGTGCGAAAGGCCGCGCCACGCGGCTGCCACGACGCCCGGGCTTCGATGGCGCGCATCCAGGTGTCCTGGAAGACCTCGTCGGCCTGCGTGGCGGCGGCGCGCCCGAGCAGGCGGCGCACGAAGCGATAAAGCGCCTGTTCGTGGCGTGCGTAGAGGCGTTCGAAGGCATGGCCGTCGCCCTCGGCGAAGGCGCGCATGAGCTGGTCGTCGCTGGGGTCGTGCATGGGCGCGGGCAGTGTGCCATCGGCCTTGAACGTGCGCGGCGCGCCGATGGGGTGAAAGACGGCAGACTCGCCCCTCTTGAACGACACCGAGAAGCTCGTCTAGAATTCTTCGACCGATCGGTCGAAGAATGTTGCTGCCGCATGGCGACCCCGCCCTGCGTGTGCCGTCTTCGCATGCCTTGGCGGAGAGCCTTCCTTGACGCAGACCACCGCTTCGTCGTCCGTTGCCGAGCCACCCTTGCTCGTGGCCCGCCAGGGCGCCATGATGATCCTGACCCTGAACCGACCCGCCTCGCTGAACAGCTTCACCGCGGCCATGCACGGGCTGCTGCTGCCGGCCTTGCAGGCGGCGGCCGACGATGCCTCGGTGCGTGCGGTGATCATCACCGGCGCTGGCCGCGGCTTCTGCGCCGGGCAGGACCTGGCCGATCCGGCGATGAGCGGCGCCGGAGGCGACGGGCGCTCCAAGGACGCCGGCAACGCCGACGTCGGCGCTGTCGTCGAGCGCTTCTACAAGCCGCTGGCCGAGCGCGTGCGCACGATGCCGGTGCCGGTGATCGCCGCCGTGAACGGCGTGGCCGCCGGCGCCGGCGCCAACTTCGCCCTGTGCTGCGACTTCGTGCTCGCGGCGCGCAGCGCCAGCTTCATCCAGGCCTTCAGCAAGATCGGCCTCATCCCCGATTGCGGCGGCACCTGGCTGCTGCCGCGGCTGGTCGGCCGCGCGCGTGCCATCGGCCTGGCCATGACGGGCGACAAGCTGCCCGCCGAGGAGGCCGAGCGCATCGGCCTCATCTGGAAGTGCGTCGACGACGCACAGCTGATGGACCAGGCGATGACGCTCGCCCAGCGCCTGGCCGCCATGTCGAGCAAGGCGCTGGCCGAGACGCGCCTCGCCATCGACGCCGCGCTGCCGATGGACTTCGCCGGCGCGCTCGGGCGCGAGGCCGAGGTGCAGGGCCGCATGGGCTGCGGCGCCGACTTCGCCGAGGGCGTGGCCGCCTTCCTGGCCAAGCGGCCGGCCGTCTTCAAGGACCGCTGAGCGATGCGCGCTCCCGACAAGCCCCAGGTCACGCCGCAGCAGGTGGCCGAAGCCTCGCGCGAGGCCATGTGGAAGAACGACCGCGCCTCGCGTTGGCTGGGTCTGGTGGTGCAGGCTGTCGGCCCCGGCACGGCCACGCTGACGATGACCGTGCGCGAGGAGATGCTCAACGGACACGACATCTGCCACGGCGGCCTCGTCACGACGCTGGCCGACAGCGCCTTTGCATTCGCCTGCAACGCCTACAACGAGCTCACTGTGGCGGCCGGTTTCGACGTCAACCTGATGGCCCCGGCGCGCCTGGGCGACATGCTCACGGCGCGCGCCACCGAGCTGTCCAAGACCGGGCGCACCGGCGTCTACGACATCGCCGTCACCAACCAGCGCGGCGAAGCCGTTGCCGCCTTCCGCGGCCGCAGCTACACCGTGAAGGGCAAGCCGCTCGTCGAGGGGCTGCCGGTGGGCAAGATGGCGCAGCAGCCCTCGGCAGCGCCCAAGGCGTGAAGCGAAACAAGAAGCAAGGAGACAACGCATGCCGGTGAAGATGCCCCAGCCGGGCGAGTTGGAGCCCATCGAGCGCGCCAGCCGCGACGAACTGCAGGCGCTGCAACTGAAGCGCCTGCGCGCCACGCTGCAGCATGCCTACGACAACGTGCCGCACTACCGGCGTGCCTTCGACGCCAAGGGCGTGCACCCGCACGACTGCCACACGCTGGCCGACCTGGCCAAGTTCCCGTTCACGGGCAAGGGCGACCTGCGCGCCAACTACCCGTTCGGCATGTTCGCCGTGCCGCGCCAGCAGGTGGTGCGCATCCATGCCAGCAGCGGCACCACCGGCAAGCCCACCGTCGTCGGCTACACGCGCAACGACATCGACACCTGGGCGAACCTCGCCGCGCGCAGCATCCGTGCCGCCGGCGGCCGCGCCGGCGACATCGTGCACGTGGGCTACGGCTACGGTCTGTTCACCGGCGGCCTGGGCGCCCACTACGGCGCCGAGCGCCTGGGCTGCACGGTCGTGCCGATGGGCGGCGGCCAGACCGAGAAGCAGGTGCAGTTGATCGAGGACTTCCGCCCCGACATCATCATGTGCACGCCCAGCTACATGCAGGTCATCTGCGAGGAGTACCGCCGCCAGGGCAAGGACCCGCGCGAGATGTCGATCAGCGTGGGCATCTTCGGCGCCGAGCCCTGGACCGAGCAGATGCGTCGCGACATCGAGCACAGCGCCGGCCTCGACGCGGTCGACATCTACGGCCTTTCGGAGGTGATGGGCCCGGGCGTCGCCAACGAGTGCATCGAGACCAAGGATGGCCCGGTCATCTGGGAAGACCACTTCTACCCCGAGATCATCGACCCCGAGACCGGTGCCGTGCTGCCCGACGGCCAGGAGGGTGAGCTCGTCTTCACCACGCTCACCAAGGAGGCGCTGCCGGTCATCCGCTACCGCACGCGCGACCTCACGCGCCTGCTGCCGCCCACGGCGCGGGCCATGCGCCGCATGGGCAAGATCGTCGGGCGCAGCGACGACATGCTCATCATCCGCGGCGTCAACCTGTTCCCGACGCAGATCGAGGAGCTGGTGCTCTCGCAGCCCGAGCTCTCGGGCCAGTACCAGCTCATCGTCACGCGCGAGGGCTTGCTCGACGAGGTGCAGGTGCTCGCCGAGGTGACACCCGCGCACGCCGCGGCCGACCGGACGGCCATCGGCCGCGAGTTGCAGCACCGCATCAAGACGCTGATCGGCGTCAGCACGCGTGTCAGCGTCGGCCTGCCCGAATCGATCGAGCGCACGCTCGTCGGCAAGGCCCGCCGCGTCGTCGACCAGCGTCCGAAGTAGCCGCCACCCACCAGGAGCCGCCCATGTACACGCAGGCGATGGACCTCGCCCCGAAGGAAGAACGCAAGGCCGTGCGCAGCGCCGAGGAGGCCGCGCTCGAAGCCCGCTTCGAGGCCCGCATCGACGAAGGGGCCTTCATCGAGGCCAAGGACTGGATGCCCGACCACTACCGCAAGACGCTCGTGCGCCAGATCAGCCAGCACGCGCACAGCGAGATCGTCGGCATGCTGCCCGAAGGCAACTGGATCACGCGCGCGCCGACGCTCAAGCGCAAGGCCATCCTGCTGGCCAAGGTTCAGGACGAGGGCGGCCACGGCCTCTACCTCTACGCCGCGGCCGAGACGCTGGGCACCAGCCGTGACCAGCTCTTCGACGCGCTGCACAGCGGCAAGGCCAAGTACAGCAGCATCTTCAACTACCCCACGCTCACCTGGGCCGACATCGGCACCATCGGCTGGCTGGTGGACGGCGCGGCGATCATGAACCAGGTGCCGCTCACGCGCTGCAGCTATGCGCCCTATGCGCGCGCCATGGTGCGCATCTGCCGCGAGGAGAGCTTCCACCAGCGCCAGGGCTTCGACAGCCTGCTCGTGATGATGCAGGGCGGCACCGACGCGCAGCGCGAGATGGTGCAGGACGCGGTGAACCGCTGGTGGTGGCCGAGCCTGATGATGTTCGGCCCGCCCGACGGCCAGAGCGTGCACGGCGCGCAGAGCGCGCGCTGGGGCATCAAGCGCATCAGCAACGACGACCTGCGGCAGAAGTTCATCGACGCCACTGTCGAGCAGGCCAAGGTGCTGGGCGTGACGATGCCGGACCCGGAGTTGAGGTGGAACGCCGAGCGAGGGCATTACGACTTCGGCCCCATCGACTGGGACGAGTTCTGGCGCGTCGTCGGCGGCCACGGGCCGTGCAACAAGGAGCGCCTCGCGGCGCGCGTGAAGGCCTGGGACGACGGGCAGTGGGTGCGCGACGCGGCCCTGGCGTATTCGACCAAATTGGCTCGCAAGCAGGCGACTCAGGAGCAAGCAGCATGAGCGACGTGAAGAACGACACCCGCGACGACACCCGAGATGAGTGGCCCCTGTGGGAGATCTTCGTGCGTGCCAAGTCGGGGCTGGACCACAAGCACTGCGGCAGCCTGCACGCGCCCGACGCCAAGATGGCGGTGCAGCTGGCGCGCGAGGTCTATACGCGGCGCCAGGAAGGCACGAGCGTGTGGGTCGTGAAGAGCAGTGACATCACCGCCAGCGACCCGGCCGACAAGGGCGAGCTGTTCGACCCGATGGAGGACAAGGTGTACCGCCACCCGACCTTCTACGAACTGCCCGAGTCGGTCAACCACATGTGAGGCGGGGCGAATCATGGCAGCCACCGCGGACTCGATCCGCCTCCAGCTCACGCCCCCGGTGCGCTACGTGCTGCGCCTGGCCGACACCGCCCTCATCCACGCGCAACGCCTGGGCGAGTGGTGCGGCCACGGGCCGGTGCTCGAGGAGGACATCGCCCTCACCAACATGGCGCTCGACCTCGTCGGGCAGGCGCGCTCGCTGCTCACGCATGCGGCGCGGCTGGAAGGGCAGGGCCGAACCGAGCCCTTCAGCGAGGACGAGCTCGCCTTCCTGCGCGACGAAGGGCAGTTCCTCAACCTCACGCTGGCCGAGCAGCCGATGCGGCGCAGCAGCGCGCACGCGCCCGGCGGCGATTTCGCCGACACGGTGCTGCGCAACTTCCTGCTCGCCACGTGGTTCAAGCAGATCTGGCAGCGCCTGGCCGGCTCGTCCGACGCCGGGCTCGCGGCCATCGCGGGCAAGGCCGTGAAGGAGGCGCGCTACCACCAGCAGCACGCGGGCGACTGGGTCGTGCGGCTCGGCGACGGCACCGAAGAGTCGGCGCGCCGCCTCGCCGCGGCCCTGGAACGGGCCTGGCCCTACACGAACGAGATGTTCCTGCGCGACGCCGTCGATGCCGAGGCCGAGGCGAGCGCCCTCGGCCCGGCGCGCGATGCGCTGGCTGCCGACTGGCAGCGCGAGGTGGCGGCGGTCTTCGGCGAGGCCGGGCTGACGCTGCCGCCGCAAACACCCTTCCAGAGCACCGGCACGCTCGGGCGGCACAGCGAGCACATGGGCTTCATCCTGGCGGAGATGCAGTCGCTGCAGCGCGCCCATCCCGGAGGCCGCTGGTGAACGCCGCGCCGGCCGCCGGCACCTCGGCCGCGCGCGCGCAGCGCGAGGCCACGGCCTGGGCGGTGCTCGACACCGTGCCCGACCCCGAGGTGCCGGCGCTCTCCCTGCGCGATCTGGGCGTCGTGCGAGAGGTGATCGTGCGCGAAGCCGAAGGGACCGCCGGCCTCGAGGTCGTGCTCACGCCCACCTACAGCGGCTGCCCGGCCACCGAAGTCATCGCCGCGAGCGTGAAGGCCGCGCTCGAGGAGGAGGGCCTCGGCCCGGTGACCGTGACGCACCGCCTCGCCCCTGCGTGGACGACGGACTGGATCAGCGCCGCCGGCCGCCGCAAGTTGCGCGAGTACGGCATCGCGCCGCCGGACCATATCGGCGAGGTGGCGCTGGGCGCGGTGGCGCAGCCCATCCGCCTGCGCCCGCGCAACGTCGCCTGCCCGCGCTGCGGCAGCGCCGACACCGAGCGGCTGTCAGCCTTTGGATCCACGGCCTGCAAGGCGTTGCACCGTTGCCTGGCCTGCCGCGAACCCTTCGAACACTTCAAACCGATCTGATCTGGCGAGGCTCCGATGACCGGCCTGCACTTCCATCCACTGCGCGTGCGCCAGGTGCACGCCGACACCGATGACGCGCGCGTCGTCACGTTCGAGGTTCCGACGGCGCTGGCGGAGACCTTCCGCTTCATGCCCGGCCAGTACCTCACGGTGCGGCGGCCGGGCGAAGACCTGCGTCGTTCGTATTCCATCTGTGCCGCGCCCGGCGAGGATTTGCGCGTCGGCGTGCGGCGCGTGCCGGGTGGTGCGTTCTCCAGCTGGCTGCATGCCGAGCTCAAGCCCGGCGACTGGCTCGAAGCGATGGAGCCCCAGGGCCGCTTTGGCGTGGCGCTGGGCAGGCAGCCGCGCCACGTGCTGGCCATCGCCGGTGGCAGCGGCATCACGCCCATCCTCTCCATCGTGAAGGCGGTGCTCGAAGGCGACCCGCGCTCGCGCGTGACGCTGCTGTACGGCAACCGGCAGGCCGCCTCGACGATGTTCAAGGAGGAGCTCGAGGACCTGAAGAACCGCCACCTCACGCGCCTGGCGATGCACGCCGTCTTCTCGCGCGAGTCGATGGACGCGCCGCTGTCCACGGGCCGGCTCGATGCGGCGAAGCTCGCGAGCTTCCTGCGCCTGGCCGGCGGCGCGGCGGCGGTGGACGAGGTCTTCGTCTGCGGCCCGCATGCGATGAACGACGAGGTCGAGCGCTCGCTGCTGACCGCCGGTGTGCCGGCTGAACGGGTGCACATCGAGCGCTTCGGCATCCCGCCTTCGGCCGCGGATGCGGCCTTGCACGCGCCCCGGGCGGGTGACGCGACGACGGCGAGAATCACCGTCGTGCGCGACGGGCTCACGCGCGAAGTCGGCTTCGAGCCCACCGACGAGAGCATCCTCGCCGCCGCCTCGCGCGCCGGCCTGGACGTTCCCTACTCGTGCCGCAGCGGCGTGTGCGCGACCTGCCGCGCCAAGCTCGTCGAGGGCCGCGTGCGCATGGACCGCAACTTCGCGCTCGAGAAGGCCGACCTCGACGCCGGCTTCGTGCTCACCTGCCAGGCACACCCGCTCACCGAGCGGGTGGTGGTGAGCTTCGACGAGCGCTAGCCGCCGCGCGGAGCGACGCCGTGGCCCGCCCGCGCTCTGCCGGCTACGAAGATCATCTGGAGCAGATGCTGGCGGCCTCCGCGCGGCTGTTCGCCACCCGCGGCTATGCAGCGACGACGATGAACGACGTCGCCGCCGCCTGCGGGCTCTCCAAGGCGACGCTGTACCACTACGTCCGCGACAAGCACGACCTGCTGGCGCAGGTGACGCGGGCGCATGTGCGCAGGCTGGAGGCGCTGGTGGCCGAGGTGCTGGCCCGGGGCCTCGCGCCGCGCGAGCGGTTGACGGCGCTCATCGAGTGTTTCATGGCCGCCTACGCCGATGCGCAGCACGAGCATCGCGTGCTGACCGAGGACGTGAAGTTCCTGCAGACCGGCCCGCAGCACGAAGTCCTGGCGGGCCAGCGCCGCGTGGTTGCCGCGTTTGCCGAGGCCATCGTCGCGGTGCGCCCCGAACTGGCCGCGCAGTCGATGGCCGGGGCGCTGGCGATGCTGCTCTTCGGCATGATGAACTGGACCTTCACCTGGTTGCGGGCCGCGGGACCGCTGTCGCACGAGCACGTGGCGCGAATGGTGTCCGAGCTGTTCTTCGGTGGCCTGCCGGCGGTGCGCCTCCTGGAGACTCGGGTGCCCGCGGGCCGGACGCCGGCGCCGGCGACTTCGCACTGAGCACCGGGGCGGTCGCGCCCCACTGCGCCAGCGCCCACCCGTCGGTGGCTTGGTCCCAGGGCAGCAGTTCGGTGGCACGGCCGGGCAGGCGCTGCGCGGCGAGGCGGCGCACCAGTGGTTCGCAGGCGAGCTCGCCGAGGCTCGAGACGAAGTGCTGCCAACGCCGCAACACGCGCTCGCCGAGCCACGCATCCTCGAGGGCGCGCGCGAGGTCGCGGCCCTGCGCCTGCGCCTCGAGCAGGCGCGGGGCCAATGCGCCGACCCAGAGGTTGAAGTCGGTGCGTAGGCTGTGCGCCGGCAACATCGCCGAGACAGCGCCGATGCGTGCACACCAGTCGGTGTGGGCCAGGCGCAGCGTCAGCAACACCTGCAGCGCCTGCCCGGCATTGAGCACGCGCACCCGGTTCGGCGGCAGCGCGGCCAGCGGCAGGCGCGCAGCTTCGGCGGCGGGCAGCGGCGTGGCCAGGCTGCGCAGGGTGGCCAGGCGCCACCAGGCCACGGCGTCGAGCGCATCGACGGCGCCATCGGCGCAGGCATGCTCCAGCGCTTCGGCCGCTTCGGCGGCGCGCGCCCGGCGCACGAGGTCGGCCACGCCCAGCCCCTGCCAGGCCCGCGCTGCGGCCCGGCTGAGCACGGCGAGGTTGCCCGCGGCATAGGCGGCCTGCGGATTGAGCCGGACGACCTGAGCGGCGTTCGCCGTCTGGGCTGCATAGGTCGCAGCGTCCGCATGCGTCGCGTGCTTCGCGTCCGCCGCGTTCGCCGTGTGGGCCGTTCCGGTGGCGCCGCCCAGGGGCACGCGGCGCACGGGGCACGCACGCACATCGATCTGCGCCAGGTGGTTCGGCGTCACCGTGGCAAGGTCCAGCGGCACGCCCTCGCGCCAGGCGGCGATGCGCAGGGCAAGCCACTGGCGCACGAATCGCCCGGCCGGCCAGGGGCGCGAGCGCCCCGAGAAGACGGCCCGCCCGGCGCGCCAGCCCTGGCCGATGGGCGTGCCCTCGAGCAGCAGCTCGGGCGGCGGCACGAGGCCATGGTGGGCATGGTCCCAGCCGATGCCGAATCCCGTGTCGTCCGCGTGCGCGTGCGCGTCGGATGGCAGGGCCAGCTCGGTCTGGCTCGTTGCTGGATACATCGCCTGGTTCATCGTCCTCTCCGGCAAGGGTCCCGGCCGGGACCCGATGGACCGGAGTGTGTCGATCGGGTAGCTCAAGGAGTGAGCCAGCCAACGGCGAGCCGATGGCGGAGCGGCCACAGGCAAGAGGGCCCGCCGGGCGCCCGGCGCGGCGGTGCGCTCGGCCAGCGTGTTGCTCGGCAGGTGCCAGCGGTACAGCGACCCGTCCTCGCTGTTCATGAGCACCGATCTCGTCAGCGGGTCGACCGTGGCGGTGTTGATGCACCACTCCTTGCGTCCGCCGGGGTGGTAGGGGGCGGCGATGGGGCCGAGCACGGTGAGCAACTCGCGCATGACGGTGGCGCTGGAGAAGCGGCCGGGCTGGTTGTCGTGCGGATCGACGATGGATGCTGGCCGTCGCCGAGGCCGACGCCGCCATAGCTGTTGTACTTGAGCACGAGCGGGTAAGGGAACCGCCGGTGTACTGCGGCACCAGCGCGCGCGGCACGACGGAGGCGGTGCTGTCCCAGCCAAAGCCGCCCGGCGTGCGCGCCAACGCCAGCGTGGCGTCAAAATGCAGCAGCCAGCCGCGAAAGCTGTGCGAGGGCGCGTGGCCTCCAGCACGCCGATGAAGACATCGCCGTCCGCGCCCACCGTCGGCGACGAGGTGGCGTTGTCGCTCACCCAGGCGGGCACGCCGAGCAGCGGGTCGAGCAGCGCCACGCTGACCCGCGTCGCCAGAGTCGCTGCGTCGAGCGCGAGCAGCCGCCCTGCCGGGCGCTGGCCGCCCGGCGCCTCGTTGACCACGACATAGAGCGTGGCCTCGTCGTTGGACAGGGCCGGCGCGCTGTTGCTGGCGGTCTTGGCCATGGCCGTGTCGCCGGCCGCCGCGGCGGCGCTCACCCACCGCCGGCTGCCATCGGCGCCGAGCCGCGTCATGCCGCCTTGCAGGCCGAGCGGGTTGGCCCCGGTGGCGGTGAAGCCGAAGAAGACGTTGCCCGCGGTGTCGCTGGTGAGCGGCGTGTTGACGTGGACGGTGGCGTCGCAAGTGGCGGGCGCGGCGTCGTAGGCGGCTTCGCCATGGAAGACGATCGCGCGCGTGACATCGGCGCCTTGCGTCGCGGGCGGCGGTGCTTCTGGGTGGGCGGGCAGGTCGCATGGCGCGTGGGTGCACTTGTCGCGTCGGACTGTGATCGACGGCCCCCTATAATGCGCCGCTCTTTCGCGCCGGTGTAGCTCAGTTGGTAGAGCAGCGCATTCGTAATGCGAAGGTCGGCGGTTCGATTCCGTCCACCGGCACCAAGGCTTGCACCCCTTGGGCCCCATCCGCGAAAGATCCACCTGTCTCCTGCGCCGTTCGAGCCTCACCTCCGCCGCAGCGAGCCGCCAACGATGCCAACGCCTGAACGCCTGGACGAACCCTTCCTGGCCTCGGTGCGCCGGCACCTGCGCGATTTCGACGTGCGTGCGCTGCCCAGCGAAGGCCGCCGCCGTGCCGCCGTGGCGCTGACGATCGTGCAGGAGGGCACGGGGGCGGACATTCCGGGCCTCGTCCGCAGCGCCGCGCCATGGAGCGACGCACCGGCCTTGCTGCTCACCCGTCGCAGCGCCGGCATGCGCGCCCATGCCGGCCAGTGGGCGCTGCCGGGCGGCCGCATCGACGAAGGCGAGGCGCCCGAAGAGGCGGCGCGCCGCGAGCTGCAGGAGGAAGTGGGCCTGGCCATCGAGCCCCAGGCCGTGCTTGGCCGGCTCGACGACTACGCCACGCGCTCCGGCTACGTCATCACGCCCGTGCTCGTGTGGGCGCCACGCGCGCGCGACCTCGTGGCCAACCCGGCCGAGGTGGCGAGCATGCACCGGCTGCCGCTGGCCGAGCTGCGCCGCGACGACGCGCCGCTGCTCAACACGGTGAAGGGCGCCGAACATCCGGTGCTGCGCATGCCGGTGGGCACGGCGTGGATCGCCGCCCCGACGGCCGCCTTCCTCTACCAGTTCCGCGAGCTGTGCCTGTTCGGCCGGCCGACGCGCGTGGCCCACTTCGACCAGCCCTTCTTCGCCTGGAACTGAGCGGCGCGGCAGGGCTCCGGCATCGGAGCACCGCTCCCTACAATGCGCCGCATGCGCATCCTCATTGCCAACGACGACGGCTATCTGGCGCCCGGCATCGCCGCTCTCGTGCAGGCCTGCCGCGGGCTCGGCGACATCGACGTCTTCGCGCCCGAGCAGAATGCCAGCGGCACCTCCAATGCGCTGACCCTCAGCCGCCCGCTCTCCATCTTCGAAGCGCGCGGTGAAGGGCTCGCCGGGTTCCGGGTCGTCAACGGAACGCCTTCCGATTGCGTGCACGTCGCGCTCACCGGCGTGATGGGTGACAAGCCCGATCTCGTGCTCTCGGGCATCAACAACGGCGCCAACATGGGCGACGACACCTTGTACTCCGGCACCGTGGCCGCGGCCATGGAGGGCTACCTGTTCGGCGTGCCGGCGATCGCGTTCTCGCTCGTCGACAAGGGCTGGGCCCATCTCGATGCGGCCGCCGCGGTGGCGCGCTCGGTGGTCGAGCAGGTGCTGCGTGCGCGCCCGCTCGGTGCCGGGGCCGAGCCCTGGCTGCTGAACGTCAACATCCCCAACCGCGCCGACGCGGCCGGGTTGCCGCGTCGGGTCACGCACCTGGGGCGCCGGCACGCCAGCGAGCCGGTGCAGCAGCAGAAGAACCCACGTGGCGAGACGATCTACTGGATCGGCCCGGCGGGCGACGCGCGCGAGGCCGGCGAGGGCACCGACTTCCACGCCGTGGCGCACGGGGCCATCTCGATCACGCCGCTGCAAGTGGACCTCACGCACCACGCAGCGCTGCCGCGCTGGCGCGACCAGCTCGGCCCCGCGGCCAGTGCGGCGGGGCGGCGGCCCTGACCGGCGCGCTGCGCGTGAGCTCTTCCAAGTCGCCGATGCGGCGGCGCTTCCCGCTGCCGCTGGAACGGGTGCGTGGCGGCGATGGCGCCGCGCCGCCGCGCGCCGCGCTGCAGCGGCCACAGCGCATGGTGCAGGGAGCGGCCACCGATGCGGCGCGGCAGCGCGTGCCCGTGGGCCTGGGGCTGGACTCCGCCGCGGTGCGCACGCGCATGGTCGCGCGCCTGCGCCAGCTCGGCATCGACGACGAGCGCGTGCTCGCGGCGCTGGCCCAGGTCGAGCGGCACCGCTTCGTCGACTCGGCGCTTGCCAACCAGGCCTACGAGGACACGAGCCTGCCCATCGGGTTCGGGCAGACGATCTCCAAGCCGTCGGTGGTGGGGCAGATGCTGCAGACGCTGCTTCAGGATGACGCCTCGCGTCGGCCCACCGCGTCGGTCGCCAACGCGAAGGTCGCGGCGCGGGATGCGCCGCCGCTGGACCGCGTGCTCGAGATCGGCACCGGCTGCGGCTACCAGGCGGCCTTGCTCGCGTGCCTGGCGCGGCAGGTCGTGAGCATCGAACGCGTCGGCGCTCTGGCCGAGCGGGCGCGCGCCAACCTGGCCGACGCGCAGGTGCGCAACGTGCACGTGATCCATGGCGACGGGCGCCTCGGCGCCGCGGCGTCGGGGCCGTTCGATGCCATCGTCAGCGCCGCGGGCGGCGACAAACTTCCCGAGGCCTGGCTCGCGCAACTGGCCGTCGGCGGCCGGCTGGTGGCCCCGGGCGCCGAGGTCCGCGCGGGGGTGCAGGAACTGGTCGTCGTCGACCGCCATCCCCAGGGTGTCACTCGGCGGCTGGCCGGGGAGGTTTACTTCGTCCCATTAAAATCCGGCGCTGAATGAGCAACTGCATGCGACGAGACGTGACGCGTTCCCCAACTACCGGGCTGGCCTGCATGATCGCCGCCTTGGCGGGCTTGAGCGGCTGCGCGACGCGCACCGACCTCGCGCCGGTGGAAGACCGCATGCCGCGCCCCTTGGCGGCCGCGCCTGCCGCTGCTGCGGCGGCGGGCGTGCAAGCGGCCGTGCCTGCGGCGGCGCCG
>JALHOU010000136.1:9118-13353 GCA_022842825.1 Rubrivivax sp. | reverse complement strand
GCGGCCGGCAGCGGTGCCACGCGGATCACCCGCGCCTCGGCCCGCGCCGAGGCCGTGGACTTCCAGGCGCCCACGCCCGCCGCGCCCCAGAAGGTCTCGCCGAGCGCGGGCGCGTGCACCACGCCGGCGAGCACGCCGGCGCCGTGCACCCAGGCGATGTTCACGGTGAACTCGCCGTTGCGGGCCAGGAACTCCTTGGTGCCGTCGAGCGGATCGACGAGGAAGTAGCCGTGCGAGGTGTCGAACGCGTCGGCCGCCGGGTGCCCCTCTTCGCTCAGCACTTTGGCGCCGTTGAACATGGTCGCCAGCCGGCCGCGGATGAGCCGGTCGGCCACGAGGTCCGCCTCGGTCAGGGGTGAGTCGTCGGCCTTGCGCCGCAGCTCCACTTCCCCGGCCGCGCCCAAACGCGCGTAGACGGCGAGGATGGCGGCACCGGCGGCCTCGGCCACGCCGCGCAGCGCGGCCAGTCTGGCCTCGGTCCATTCGAAGGTGTCGGTGCTCATCGGGCGGTGGTCGTCCGGTTCGAGGTGGACGGCGCGAGCGTGGTGACCGTGGCCTGCAGGTCGGCCGAGGCGGCGTCGATGCGACGCAAGGCCCGCTCGCGCACGCTTGTGCCGAGGAAGCTGGCCGCCGCCGCCTGACGCGTCATCGCCAGCAGGTCGGCCTCGGTCAGCGGCGTCTCGCGCATCAGGGCCCCGGCCTCGGCCGAGCTGCTGGTGCGCGAGAAGAGGGGATTGTCGGTGTGCACTGACAGGCTGACGCCGGCACGCCACAGCGCCGTGATCGGGTGCGCCGCGATCGACGCCGCGGCGCCGGTGTGCACGTTGCTGGTCGGGCAGACCTCGAGATGCAGGCCGCGCGCACGCACCTCGTCGACGAGATGGCGGCGCGCCGGATCGGCCAGCGCGTCGGCCAGGCGCACGCCGTGGCCGACGCGGCGCGCGCCGTGGCGGGCGGCTTCGAGCACGCGTTCGGCGGCGTCAGCCTCGCCGGCGTGCAACGTCATCGGCAGGCCGGCACGGCGCACGAGGGCCAGCGCCTGGGCATGTTCGCTGCACGGGTGGCCGAGTTCGGCGCCGGCGAGGTCGAAGCCGACCACGGCCGGCCCGCCCGGGCGCACGGGGCGCCCGGCAAAGCGCAACGCCAGCTGCGCCGCGCGCACCGTCTCCGTGGGCGGCAGGTGGCGCATGGCGCACAGGATGAGGCCGCTGGGCAAGGCCGGACAGGCGGCGAGCCCTTCGAGCAGGGCCTCGACGACCGCATCGCCGCTTTGCCCGTAGGGCTCGAACAACAGCGGCGCGATGCGGAACTCGGCCAGCACCGCGCCCTCGGCCAGGGCGTCCTCGGCCACCTCGCGCGCCACGCGCGCCAGCGCTGCGGGCGCGGCCATCGCCGCCACGGTGAGGGCAAAGCCTTCGAGGAAGCGCTCCAGGCTGCCAGCATGTGCGTTCGCGTCGAGCCAGCCGGCGAGGGCGCGGGCGTCACGCGCCGGCGGCTCGATGCCCCGCTCTTGCAGCAGCGCGAGCAGCGTTTCGATGCGCAGTGCGCCATCGAGGTGCTCGTGCAGCACCACCTTGGGCAAGGCGGCGGCACGATCTGCGGGTGTGTCGGCGGCCAAGGGCGAGGCGCGGCGGGCATCCGGCGTGACGCGGGGGGCTCGGGCACGATCCATGCGCCGATGCTAGGGCGAACCGGGACAGCCGCGGCCGGCCCGCCTTGCTATCCTGCCGCCCCAATTCCAACCCGCACCCAGGAGGCCGCCCCATGCTGCACCGTCTGCCCCCGCTGCTGATCACCCTTGCCACGGCCCTGGCGGCCGGCAGCGCCCTGGCCCAGAAGCAGCCCGCCGTCATCTACGACATGGGCGGCAAGTTCGACAAGAGCTTCAACCAGGCCGCCTTCGACGGCGCCGAGCGCTGGAAGAAGGAATCGGGCAAGCCGTACCTCGAGTTCGAGATCAGCAACCCGACGCAGCGAGAGCAGGCCAAGCGCCGCATGGCCGAGCGTGGAGCCGACCCCATCGTCGGCATCGGCTTCGCACAGGGCTCCAGCACCGAGAAGGTGGCCAAGGACTTCCCCAAGCTCAGCTTCGCGATCATCGACTCGGTGATCAACCTGCCTAACGTGCAGAGCATCGTCTTCAAGGAACACGAGGGCAGTTTCCTCGTCGGCATGATGGCCGCGATGGCCAGCAAATCGGGCAAGGTCGGTTTCGTCGGCGGCATGGACATCCCGCTCATCCGCAAGTTCCAGTGCGGCTTCGAGCAGGGCGCGAAGTTTGCGAACCCTGCGGTGCAGGTCACCGCCAACATGACCGGCACGACGCCGACGGCCTGGAACGACCCGGCACGCGGCGCCGAGCTGGCCAAGAGCCAGTTTGCGAGTGGCGTGGACGTGATCTTCGCCGCCGCCGGCGGCACGGGCGTCGGCGTCTACCAGGCGGCCAAGGACGCCGGCAAGCTCGCCATCGGCGTCGACAGCAACCAGAACCACCTGCACCCGGGCACCATGCTCACGAGCATGGTCAAGCGTGTCGACGTGGCTGTCTACAACGCTTTCAAAGGCGTGAAGCCGGGCGTCACGGCGCTCGGGCTGGCCGAGGGCGGTGTCGACTATGCGCTGGACGAGCACAACGCCAAGCTCGTCTCGGCGGACATGAAGAAGAAGGTCGACTTGGCGAAGGCCGACATCATTGCGGGCAAGATCAAGGTGATCGACTACATGGTGGGCAACGCCTGCAAGTGAGCTCCGCTTCACTGGGCCTGGCGGCCGTGGCCTGTCGCAAGCGACTGCTGACTCGACATCGGCCGGGTCTCGCCCCGGCGGGCGACCTACTTTCTTTGCTGGTGCAAAGAAAGTAGGCAAAGAAAGCACCTGGATGTCCTGCCTCGCTCGTGCGCTACGGAGGCGGGCCTCCATTTGGCCGGCGCGCTCCGGCCGCAAACACCATCGATCGAGCCACGCGCCACGAGTCGCGCTCATGAGTTCGGGCCCGCCGCCGCGCGCGCCGGTTGTCGTTGCCGTTCTCGCGAGCGCGGGTCGCGGCGCGCAGATGTTTCGTGGGTGTTTGTGGCCGAAGCGCGCCGGCCAAATAGAGGCCCGCCTCCGTGGCGAGCCCATCGCTTCAGGACATCAACGTGTTTCTTTGCCTACTTTCTTTGCACGAGCAAAGAAAGTAGGTCGGCTGCCGGGCCGAGACCTGGCCGGGTGAGGGTCGGCCGCGTGACCACGGAGCGAGCACCCGCGGTGGCGATGCGCCACATCGAAAAGCGCTTCGGCCCCGTGCACGCCAACCGCGACGTCGCACTCACCGTGCAGCGAGCCACCGTGCACGGCATCGTCGGCGAGAACGGCGCCGGCAAGAGCACGCTCATGTCGATCCTGTACGGCTTCTACCAGGCCGACGGCGGCAACATCGAGCTCGAAGGCAGGCCGGTGCGCATCACCGGCTCGCGCGAGGCCATCGCGCTCGGCGTGGGCATGGTGCACCAGCACTTCATGCTCGTCGACACGCTCTCGGCGCTCGACAACGTGATGCTCGGCGCCGAGCCCGGCTGGCGGCTGACGCCGGCGCGCGCCTCCGTGCGCGGCAAGCTCGAGGCGCTGATGCGCGAGACAGGCCTCGCCGTCGACCTCGGCGCGCTCGTGCAGGACCTGCCGGTGGGCGAGCGGCAGCGCCTGGAGATCCTGAAGGCGCTGTACCGCGGCGCCCGCATCCTCATCCTCGACGAGCCCACGGCCGTGCTCACGCCGCAGGAGACCGAGCAGCTCTTCGAGACGCTGCGCTCGCTGCGCGCGCAGGGCACGACGATCCTGCTCATCACGCACAAGCTCAAGGAGATCATGGCGCTCGCCGACCACGTGACGGTGATGCGCCAGGGCCAGGTGGTGCTCGATGCCGCCATCGCCGACGTGAGCCTGGACAGCCTGGCCGAGGCCATGGTGGGCCGGCGCGTGCACCTCGGGCGCGCCGAAGGTGCCTCGGCCGAGCCGGGCGCCGTGCTCGTGCAGGCGAGCGGCCTTACCTGGCGCGACACGCTCGGCGTCACGCGGCTGGCGGATGTCTCGCTGACGCTGCGCGAGTGCGAGATCGTCGGCATTGCCGGCGTCTCGGGCAACGGGCAAAGCGAGCTGCTCGACGTGCTGGCCGGGCTGCTCGTGCCGAACGAGGGAAAGCTGCGCGTCGGCACGCGCGAGTTCACGCCGGCCAGTGGCTGGCTCGACCCCGCCACGGC
>JALHOU010000136.1:0-9018 GCA_022842825.1 Rubrivivax sp. | reverse complement strand
GCCCTCGTCGTGCTCATCGTCGGCTTCCAGCCGGGGCAGGTGCTGGCCCTGCTCGTCAAGGGCGCCTTCGGCTCGAAGGCCGGCCTCAGCTACACGCTTTACTACGCCACCACCTTCGTCTTCACCGGCCTCGCGGTGGCGGTGGCGCTGCACGGCGGGCTCTTCAACATCGGCGCCGAAGGGCAGGCCATGCTCGGCGGCCTTGGCGTCGGCCTGGCGGCGCTGGGGCTCGGGCCGCACCTGCCGATGGCGCTGATGCTGCCCCTCACCGTGTTCTCGGCCGCGCTCTTCGGCATGGCCTGGGCGGCCGTGCCGGCGGCGCTGCAGGCCTGGCGCGGCAGCCACGTCGTCATCACGACGATCATGTTCAACTTCGTCGCCGCGGCGCTGCTCGGCTACCTGCTCGTCAACGTGCTCAAGGAGCCGGGCAACATGGCCGCCGAGAGCGCGGCCTTCGCGGCGAGCGCGCGCGTGCCCGGAATGCACGAGGTGATGCAGGGGCTCGGCATCGATTGGCCGCGCACGCCGCTCAACCTGAGCGTGCTGCTGGCCCTGACCGCCGCCGTGGCGGTGTACCTCACGGTGTGGAAGTCGCAGCCCGGTTATGCGCTGCGCGCCGTGGGCTTCGCGCCGGAGGCCTCGCTCTATGCGGGCATCCGGCCGCCGCGCCTCATCCTGCTGTCGATGGCGATCTCGGGCGCGCTCGCGGGCCTGGTCGGCGTCAACGAAATCGCCGGCGTGCACGGCCGCCTGCTCGGCGACTTCGTCGCCGGCGCCGGCTTCACCGGCATCGCCGTCAGCCTGATCGGCCGCAACCACCCGGTGGGCATCGTGCTCGCGGCCCTGCTCTTCGGCGCGCTCTACCAGGGCGGCGCCGAGCTGGCCTTCGAGATCAAGGGCTTCAGCCGCGACATGGTTTTCCTGCTGCAGGGGCTGATCGTGCTCTTCGCAGGCGCCATGGCGCAGGTGGCCGCGCCATGGCTGGCCCGGCTCATCGGGCTCTTCGCGCGCCGCGCCCCCGCCGCGGCGCCGGCGCACCCGGGCTGACGCGAGGATCCAGGCGATGGACGAGGTCCTGATCGGCACCATCGTCGCCAGCACGCTGCGCGTGAGCGTGCCGCTCATCCTGTGCGCGCTGGCCGGCGTGCTCAGCGAGCGCAGCGGCGTCATCGACCTCGGGCTCGAGGGCAAGATGCTGCTCACGGCCTTCGCCACCGCCAGCGTGGGCGCGGCGACGGGCTCGATGGCGCTGGCGCTGGCCGCCGCGGTCATGGTCGGCGTGGCGCTGTCGATGCTGCACGGTTATGCCTGCGTCACGCACGGTGGCGACCAGGTCGTGCTCGGCGTGGCCATCACGATGATGGCCGCCGGCCTGACCGTGGTGCTCGGCATCGCCTGGTTCAGTCTCGGCGGGCAGACGCCGCCCTTGGCGGAGGCGGTGCGGCTGCACCCGCTCTTCGTCGGCCCGGCGGCCTGGGTGCGCGAGATCCCGGGCGTCGGCCCCATGCTCGCGCTGGCCCTCTTCGGCCACAACGCCTTTGTCTACGGCTCGCTCGTCGCCGTGGCCACCGTATGGTGGCTGCTGTACCGCACGCGCTTCGGCCTGCGCCTGCGGGCCACCGGCGAGAACCCGAACATGGTCGACGCCGCGGGCGTCTCGGTGAAGGCCATGCGCTACCAGGCGCTGGCGCTGAACGGGGTGCTGTGCTCACTGGCCGGCGCCTATCTTGTGCTGGCGATGAACCCGAGCTTCATTCCGCACATGACGGCCGGGCGCGGCTACATGGCGCTGGCGGCGATGATCTTCGGCAAGTGGCACCCGGTGGGCGCGCTGTGGGCCTGCCTGCTGTTCGGCTTTCTCGACGCCGTCAGCATCCGGTTGCAGGGCGTGGCGCTGCCCATCGTCGGCGAGGTGCCCGTGCAGGCCATCCAGGCGCTGCCCTATGTGCTGACCGTGGTGCTGCTGGCCGGCTTCATCGGCCGGGCGGTTGCGCCCAAGGCGCTCGGGCGGCCGTACGTCAAGGAGCGTTGAACGCCGGGCCCGTGCGGCGCGCGCCGCGAGCCCGATGATCACGACTCGCATAACTGGCGCGACTGGCGCGACCGGCGCGACGAGCCCGACAACCCAAGCGACCCCCGCGATGCCAAAGACCCCCGCCGCACCCACGCCCGAGCAGCTCAAGGCCCTCTTCCGCGCCGCGCGCTCGGCGCGGCCGCGGGCGCATGCACCGTACTCCAACTTCCTCGTCGGCGCGGCGGTGCTCGACGAACGCGGCCGCGTGCACGGCGGTTGCAATGTCGAGAACGCCGCCTACCCGCAGGGGCTGTGCGCCGAAGCGTCGGCGCTGGCGGCCATGGTGCTGGCCGGCGGCAAGCGGGCGCGCGCCGTGGCCGTGGTGGCCGCCTCGCCCCTGCTCACCACGCCCTGCGGGGGCTGCCGGCAGAAGATCGCCGAGTTCGCCGGCCCCGACTGCGCCGTCTACGTGCTCGGCCCAAGGGGCGTGCGGCGCACCTTCACGCTGGGCGAGCTGCTGCCTTTCGGCTTTGGCGAAGGGCACCTGCCGGCAGACCCGCGCCGCTGAGGCAACGACGCCGGCCGCCATTCAGGCCGGCCCGTTGACGCAGGCCGCCAGCCGGCGGTCGGGCGCCTACGAAGCGCGGCGGCCACTCATCAGCAGCACCACCCCGACGAGGATCACGCCGGTGGCCATCCACTCGCCGCCGGTGACCACCTCGCCGCCCAGCGTGATGCCGAGCACCATCGCGATCACCGGGTTGACGAAGGTGTAGCTGGTGGCGACCGCGGCGCTGGCGCGCGCCAGCAACACCATGTAGGCGTTGAAGGCGATCAGGGAGCCGAAGACCACGAGAAACAGCCAAGCGAGCGAAGCACCCACCGTGGGCGGCCACTGCGGCGTCTCGCCCACCGCAAGCGACATCACCATCAGCAGCGCGCCACCGGCGAGCATCTCGCTGGCGAATCCCATCGCGCCCGGCGCCAGCGGCGTGCGGTGCAGGCTGAGCACGCTGCCGAGCGACCAGCAGATCGTCGCCACCGCCTGCGCCGCGAGCCCGGCCGGCGAGGCCGAGAAGCCGGCCCCGCGCACCAGCAGCAGCACCCCGACGAGCCCCACCAGCATGCCGGCCACCTCGATGGCGCGCGGCTTGACGCCAAAGGCCAGGTTGAACAAGGCAATGACCATCGGCCCGACGGCGATGAAGGCCACCACCAGCCCCGAGGCCACCGTCGTCTCGGCCACTGCCGTGAAGCCCATGCCGCCACCCAGCATCAGCGCGCCCACGATGGCGGCGTGGCGCCACTGCCGCGCATCGGGCCACGGCGTGCCGCGCCAGCGCAGCCACGCCGCCAGCAGCGCGCCGGCCACGAGGAAGCGCGTGCCCATCTGGAAGAAAGGCGGAAAGCTGACGAGCGCGAACTTGATCGCGAGGTAGGTCGAGCCCCAGACGAGCCAGGTGGCCGCCAGGCAGGCCAGCACGAGGGGCGGCAGCCCCGGCAGGCGCAGGCCGGCGCCGACGCTGCGGACGAGCGAGTTCATGCGCTGCATGTTGCCCGTGCCGGCGCGCGGAATCCATGCACGATTGAAGGCACGAAGGCCTCTTCGCTTGCGAGAATGACGATTCGATGCGCGTCTCGCCTTCAGATGTGAAGGGGCGGGTGCGTCCGGAGATCAACATGGCCCGCACCGCACCCGCCGCCGCTGCCGCGGCACTCGACGCCTACGACACGCGCATCCTGGCCGAGCTGCAGGCCGATGCCCGCCTGACCATGGCCGAGCTCGGGCGACGCGTGCACCTGAGCCAGCCCGCCGTGACCGAGCGCGTGCGGCGGCTCGAGGCGGCCGGTGTCATCACCGGCTACCGCGCCCTGGTCGACCTGAAGGCGCTCGGCTACGGCATCCGCGCCTTGATGCGTGTCGGCCGCGCCGAGTACCCGCGCGTGGTGAAGGCGATCCAGTCCACGCCCGAGGCGCTGTCGGCCTACAACGTGACCGGCGACGACAGCTGGGTGATCGAGATCGCCGTCATCGACGTCGCGCACCTCGACGCCGTCGTGAGCAAGTTCTGCCTCATCGCCGAGACCTCCACGGCCATCGTGCTCAACGTCGTGCGCGAGCGGCTGCCGGCGCGACCGGCACGGGCAGAGGACGTGAAGGCGCCGGTGCGCGCGAGGACACGCGCCGACTGAGTGCGCCGAATGCGTGCGCCGATTCAGTGCGCCGATTGAGTGCGCGGATGAGTGCGCCGCGGTGTGCCTGGAGTGATTCCGAAGCGCGCCTTGGAAGGTTCCTCGTTGGCGACAGGGCCCATCGGTTGGCGCGGTCACTGCACTACGATGCGCGGCGGCACGCGAGTTGCCCGCCGTTCCAGGACACGCTCGTTCCCACCGCCCTCCCCCAACGATGACCGCCCCCTCCGACGCCCAGGCGGCGAAACAAGCCATCGAGACCAGCGCCGCGCGCCTGCTCGCCACGGGCCGGCGGCCGGCTATCGCGGTGCTGCTCGGCTCCGGCTGGGGGCCGTTTGCCGACGCCGTGCAGGACCCGCTCGCCATCCCCTACGCAGAGCTGCCCGCCTTCCCGGTGCTTCAGGTGGGCGGACACAGCGGCCGCGTGGTGCTGGGCCGCATCGGTGCGCACGAAGTGGCCGTGCTCGCTGGTCGCAAGCACGCCTACGAGACCGGCACGGCCGACGGCATGAAGGGCGCTGTGCGCGCGCTTGCCCGCGCCGGCGTGCAGGTTCTCGTGCAGACCAACGCGGCGGGCAGCCTCACGCACGCGCTGCCCCCCGGCGCGACGCTGCTGATCTCCGACCACATCAACCTCGCGCAGCCCTCGCCGCTGTTCGGCGAGCCGGGCGACGACCGCTTCGTCTCGATGGTCGATGCCTACGATCCGGCGCTGCGTGAGGCCGCGCGCGCTGCCGTGGCCGGCCTCGGAGAGGGTCGCGACACGATCGGCGAGGGCGTCTATGCCTGGTTCATGGGCCCGCAGTTCGAGACGCCGGCCGAGATCCGCATGTTCCAGCTCCTGGGCGCGCAGGCAGTGGGCATGAGCACGGTGCCGGAGACGATCATCGCCCGCCACGCCGGCATGCGCGTGCTCGCCGTCTCGCTGCTCACCAACATGGCCGCCGGTCTCTCGGCCGAGAAGCTGAGCCACGCACACACGCTGGCCTCGGCTGCGGCGGCAAGCGAGCGCGCGGTGTCGCAGCTCACCGCCATCGTGCGCCGCATGGCGCCCTGAAGGGCGCCGAAAAGGGTCAAGAGAATGGGCACCCGATCGATGACGCAGGGCACTGCATTCGCAGACGAGGTGACAACGGCGCGGCTGGCCCTGGCCTGCCTCGACCTGACGAGCCTCAACGACGGCGATACGGCCGCCGACGTGCAGCGCCTGTGCGAGCGCGCCGCGGGGCCGGCTGGCCGCGGCCCCGTGGCCGCCGTGTGCGTGTGGCCGCACTTCGCGGCGCTGGCAAGGCGCAACCTGCCGGCCAGCATTGCGGTGGCCGCGGTGGCCAACTTCCCGGACGGAAGGAGCGACGTCGCGCGCGCCGTGCACGACACCCGCGAGATCGTCGCCGCAGGCGCGCAGGAGGTCGACGTCGTGCTCCCCTGGCGCGACCTCGGAGCGGCGCCGGCGCTGCTGAGCGCAGTGCGGCGTGCCTGCGCCGGGCTGCGGCTGAAGGTGATCCTCGAGACCGGAGAGCTCCGCGACGACGATGCCATCGATCGGGCCTGCCGGATCGCCCTGGGGGCCGGCGCGGACTTCCTCAAGACGAGCACGGGCAAGGTCAAGGTCAACGCCACACCTCATGCGGCGCGCCTGCTGCTGCAGGCCATCGCCGCCGACCGGCGCAGTGCCTCGCGAGTGGGCTTCAAGCCGGCAGGCGGCATCCGCACGGTGGCCGACGCCGGCGAGTACATGGCCCTTGTTGCCGAGGTGCTCGGACGCGACGCGGTGGGCCCGGCACGTTTTCGCATCGGCGCAAGCGGGTTGCTGAACGACATCGAAGCCGTGCTGTCCGGCGGCGCCGCGGGTTCCGCGCCCGCCAGCAGTTACTGACAGACCCGAGGGAGGATCCGCGCATGTTTCGCCCCCCGTCGACACGCCGGTCGATCGTTGCCAGGGCGACCTCGCTCGCCCTGGCGACACTCTTTGCCGGCTGCGCGATCGAGCCGCCGCGGGCCATCGAACCGGTCTCGGTGAAGGTGCTCGCCATCAACGATTTCCACGGCAACCTGCGGCCCAGTGCCGGCGGCATCCGCGTCAAGGACCCGGCCGACCCCACGAAGACCATCGTCGTGCCCGCCGGCGGGAGCGAGCACCTGGCTACCCTCGTGGCGCAGCTGCGCGCCAAGAACCCGAACCACATCTTCGTGGCCGCCGGCGACCTCATCGGGGCCACGCCGCTGTTGTCGGCGCTGTTTCGTGACGAGCCGACGATCGAATCCCTGAGCCTGATGGGTCTGGAAGTCAGCGCGGTAGGCAACCACGAGTTCGACAAGGGCGCCGACGAGCTCGTGCGCATGCAGCGCGGCGGCTGCGCGCAGACGCCCGGCGCCACCAGCGGCGAGGCGTGCAAAGGCCCGCAGCCCTTCAAGGGCGCGGGCTTCGCCTACCTCGCGGCGAGCACCGTGGTCACGGCCACCGGCAAGACGCTGCTGCCGGCCTACCACGTCAAGCGGTTCCAGGGCATCCCGGTGGCCTTCATCGGCCTCACGCTGAAGGACACGCCGACCATCGTCGTGCCCGACGGCGTGCGCGGCCTCACCTTCCGCGACGAGGCCGAGACGGTGAACGCGCTCGTGCCCGAACTGAAGAAGCAGGGCGTGGAAGCCATCGTGCTGCTCATCCACGAAGGCGGCGCGCCCACCGGTGACTACAACGAGTGCCCCGGCATCAGCGGCCCCATCGTCGACATCGTCAAGAAGCTCGACAAGGCCGTCGATGTGGTGGTGAGCGGCCACACGCACCGCGCCTACAACTGCCGCATCGACGGCCGCCTCGTCACCAGCGCCGACAAGTTCGGCACCGTGGTCAGCGAGATCGACCTCGTGCTCGACCCAAAGACCGGCGACGTGACGAGCGCACGCGCCGACAACCTCATCGTGCGCACGACCTTCGCCAAGGACCCGCGGCAGACGGCGCTCATCGAAACGTACGAGCGCCTCGTGGCGCCGCTGGCCAAGCGCGTGGTCGGGCGCATCGGCGCGCCGTTCGTGCGCGTACCCGCGGCCAATGGCGAGAGCCCGCTCGGCCAGGTGATCGCCGACGCGCAGCTCGCCGCCACGGCGCGCGACTTCGGCGCGCAGGTCGCGCTGATGAACCCCGGCGGCATCCGCACCGACCTCGGCACCCGGCCGGGTGACGACCTGCAGGTGCGCTACGAGGACCTCTTCGCGGTGCAGCCCTTCTACAACAACCTCGTGACGATGACGCTCACCGGCGCGCAGCTGCAACAGGTGCTCGAGCAGCAGTGGCAAAGCCAGCCCACGCCCGCCGGGCGAGTCCTGCAGGTGTCGCGGGGCTTCGGCTACAGCTGGGACGCCAGCAAGCCGCCGGGGCAGCGCATCGTGCCCGGCAGCCTGCGGCTGAACGGCGCCCCCGTCGCGCCTGAGGCCAGCGTGCGCGTCACCGTCAACAGCTTCCTCGCCGGCGGCGGCGACAACTTCACCTTGCTGCGCCAGGGCCGCGACGTCCGCACGGGCATGATGGACGTCGATGCCTTCGAGGCCCACGTCAAGGCCAACCCGACCCTGGCGCCCGGGACGCTGGACCGCATCACGCGGCTGAACTGAGCCCGCATCGAGCGCAGATCGGCCCCGGTGTGCCCCCATGCTGCCGCAGCAGGTGATCGCCCTCAAGCGCGACGGCGGAACGCTGGCGCCGGCGCACATCGACGCGTTCGTCGCCGGCCTCGTGGCGGGGCCCGAGCGCGGCTGGAGCGACGCGCAGGCCGCGGCGCTGGCCATGGCCATCCTCTGCCGCGGCATGGAGGCCGGCGAGACGGTGGCGCTGACGCACGCGATGACGCGCTCGGGTCGCGTGCTCGACTGGCGGGCTGAGGGCTTCGACGGCCCGGCCCTGGACAAGCACAGCACGGGCGGCGTCGGCGACAAGGTGAGCCTCATGCTCGCGCCGCTGCTGGCCGAGGCAGGGGCGGCGGCGGGCGTCATCGTGCCGATGGTGAGCGGGCGCGGCCTCGGCCACACCGGCGGCACGCTCGACAAGCTCGAGGCCCTGCCGGGCTACACGAGCACGCCGCCGCACGAGGTGCTCAAGCGCGCGCTGCGCGAGGCCGGCTGCGCCATCGTGGGTGCCTCGGCCGACGTCGCGCCGGCGGACCGGCGGCTCTACGCCATCCGCGACGTGACGGCGACGGTGGAGAGCGTGCCCCTCATCACCGCCAGCATCCTGAGCAAGAAGCTCGCCGCCGGCCTGAACGGCCTCGTGCTCGACGTGAAGGTGGGCAGCGGCGCGATGATGCGCAGCCTGCCCGAGGCGCGCCGGCTGGCGGCCAGCCTCGTCGACGTGGCCGTGGGCGCCGGGCTGCCGACGCGGGCGCTCATCACCGACATGGACCGCGTGCTCGGGTCCAGCGCCGGCAATGCGCTCGAGGTGCAGGAGGCGATCGACTTCCTCTCCGGGCGCGCGCGCGAGCCGCGGCTGCTGGAGCTCACGCTGGCGCTCGCGGCGCAGGCGCTGCAGGTGGGCGGTGTGGCCGCCGATCTCGCGACGGCGCGCCGGAACGCCGAGGCGGCGCTGGACTCGGGTGGGGCAGCGGAGCGCTTTGCACGCATGGTGGCGGCACTGGGCGGGCCGGCAGACGTGCTGCGAGCCAGCGGGCTGACCACCGCGCCGGTGCAGCGAGACGTGCCGGCGCCCCGCGCGGGCTGGGTCACGCGCATCGACGTGCGGGCGCTCGGCCTGGTGGTGGTGGCGCTGGGCGGCGGGAGGCGACATGGCGGCGAGCGCATCGACCCGCGCGTCGGGCTGA
>JALHOU010000135.1 GCA_022842825.1 Rubrivivax sp. | reverse complement strand
GCCTTCACCGCGCCGCGCGCCGAGAACCGCCGCACGTGGATGTACCGCCGCCAGCCGAGCGTGGTGAGTGGCGCCTACGAGCCCTATGCGCAGCCGTTCTGGAAGAGCGGCGCTGCCGAAGGCGTGGCCATGCCGCCCGACCCGCTGCGCTGGGCGCCGGCGGACATCCCCGATGCGAAGTCCACGCCGACCGACTTCGTCGACGGCGTGCGCACCGTCGTTGTCAACGGCGACCCCGAGGCGCAGACCGGCATGGCCGCGCACCTCGTGCTGTGCAACACCTCGATGCAGCGCGCGTTCGTCAATGCCGACGGCGAGATGCTGCTCGTGCCGCAGCAGGGCGCGCTCACCGTCACCACCGAGCTCGGCGTGCTCGAGGCCCTGCCGGGCGAGATCGTCGTGCTGCCGCGCGGCATGGCGTTCAAGGTGGGCGTGGCGGGGCCGACGCGCCTGTACGCCTGCGAGAACTACGGCGCACCCTTCCGCCTGCCCGAGCTCGGCCCCATTGGCAGCAACGGCCTGGCGAATGCGCGCGACTTCGTCGCCCCGCACGCGGCGTTCGACGCCGACGCTGGTGCGGTCGAGGTGGTGCGCAAGTTCGGTGGCCGACTGTGGCGCACGCCGTCGGCTTCGACGCCCTTCAACGTTATCGGCTGGCACGGCAACCTCGTGCCGTACAAGTACGACACGCGCCGCTTCATGACGCTCGGCACGGTCAGCTTCGACCACCCCGACCCGAGCATCTTCACCGTGCTCACGAGCCCGAGCGACACACCGGGCACGGCCAACTGCGACTTCGTCATCTTCCCGCCGCGCTGGATGGTGGGCGAGGACACCTTCCGCCCGCCCTGGTACCACCGCAACGTGATGAGCGAGTTCATGGGCCTCGTCTACGGCCAGTACGACGCCAAGCCCGAGGGCTTCCGCCCCGGCGGCATGAGCCTGCACAACTGCATGGTGCCGCACGGGCCCGATGCCGAGGCTTTCGACAAGGCGAGCGCCGCGCCGCTCGCGCCGCACAAGCTCGACCACACGCTCGCCTTCATGCTCGAGAGCCGCTGGCGCTTCAAGCCCACGGCCTGGGCGATGGAGGGTGGCACCCTGGATCGGGGGTACGCGGCGTGCTGGGCGGGGCTCGAAGACCGGTACAAGGGCTGAACGAGGGTCGAATGGGGCTGATCGAGGGCTGGTCCCGCCGCGCGGACCCGCCCCACCGACCCTGACCCAGGCGAAGGATCCGCCCCGACCTCGCCGGCAAGTGATTCCACTGCACAGAACACATGGACCTCCCATGCCACTCACCGACGCCACGCACGCCCCGGGCCTGACCAGCTGGATCGAGAGCGCCAACGCTCCGGGTCACGACTTCCCCATCCAGAACCTGCCTCTTGCGCGCCTGCGCATGGCCGGCAGCGGCGACCCGTGGCGCGTCGGCGTGGCCATCGGCGACCACGTGCTCGACCTGCAGCTGGCGCAGAAGCAGTGCCCCTGGGGCGAGGGCGTCGATGCGCTGCTCGACCCGCTGGCTGCTGGCGACATCGCCGCCTTCATGGCGCTCGGCCCACGCGCCTGGAAGCTCGCGCGCGAGGCCCTCTCGATGGCCCTGGCCGAAGGCAGCGACCAGGCCCCCTTCCTCGAGCTGTGCCTGCTCGACCCGAACAAGCTGGAGTACTCGCTGCCCTGCGTCATCGGCGACTACACCGACTTCTTCGCCGGCGTCCACCATGCCCGCTCCGTAGGGGCGCTGTTCCGGCCCGACAACCCGCTGCTGCCCAACTACCAGTGGGTCCCCATCGGCTACCACGGTCGCGCCTCTTCGGTGGTGGTCGAGGGCGGCACCATCCGGCGTCCGTGCGGCCAGGGCAAGGGCGATGCGCCCGAGCCTGTCTTCGGCCCCAGCCGCCGGCTCGACTACGAGCTCGAGCTGGGCCTGTGGATCGGCGCGGCCAACGCCATGGGCGAGCGCGTCGGCATGGACGAGGCCGAGGACCGCCTCTTCGGCATCACGCCGCTCAACGACTGGTCGGCGCGCGACATCCAGGCCTGGGAGTATCAGCCGCTCGGGCCTTTCCTTGCCAAGAGCTTCGCCACCTCAGTGTCGCCGTGGGTCGTCACCTTCGACGCGCTGGCGCCGTTCCGGCGGCCATTCCGGCGCCCCGCCGGCGACCCGCAGCCGCTGCCCTACCTCGACTCGCCGCGCAACCGAGAAAGCGGCGCGCTCGACATCCACGTCGAGGCCTGGCTGCAAACCGCACGCATGCGCGCGGCGCGCCAGCCGCCCGTGCGCCTGTCGCACGCCAACACGCTGGAGGCAGCCTACTGGACACCGGCGCAGCTCGTCGCTCACCACACGAGCAACGGCTGCAACCTGCAGGTGGGCGACCTGCTCGGCACCGGCACCCTCTCGGGGCCGCTGGCCGGGCAGGGCGGCAGCCTGCTCGAGCTCAGCCAGGGCGGCAAGGCGCCGCTCACGCTGGCCGACGGCGAGAAGCGCAGCTTCCTCGAAGACGGCGACTCGCTCATCCTCAAGGCCTACTGCGAGGCGCCGGGCGCGGTGCGCATCGGCCTGGGCACGGTGAGCGGGACCATCGCGCCGGCGACCTGACCGCGCGCCCGATGACGTTGAGTGTCAGGCCTCGCCTGTCGGCGGGTGCGCAAGGTCGGCGTAGGCCACCCCGAGGCCGAGCGACCAGTCCATGCGAGAGTTCTCGGTGAGTGCAATCACGACGTCGTCGGGCCGAAAGCCCGCGGCCATGGCGCGATCGACGACATGGCGGAACAGGCGCCGCTTCTGCTCGTCGGTTCTGCCGCGAAGGAACGTGATCTCTGCGATGCAAGCGTCGGGGGAGCGATTCACGCCGCCAAATGTCGCGTCGAGGATCATCTCCTCGCTTTCGAGACGCGAGATGAGTTGAAAGAGGTCCTTAGGGGGCACATTGCAGGTCTGGACCAGGCCGTCTTGAACGGCCGTGGCGAGGGCCTTCACCTTGGCAATCGGAAGATGCCTGGGTGCGGAGATCCTGGTGAGGGGCATGGTTTCGTCCGTGAGAAGCAGGCTGGTGAGCGATGGATGCATGCTGACGACGCGCCGCGTGCAGGCTGAGGCCGTCGATGGGATCATCCTGTCATCCCGGCACGCGCCAGCAGGGCTCCGCCGGGGGAGGACAGCCACGATGCACCCCGAAGGCAACCTCGAGGAATTCCAGGATCCGGTCAACTACGACCTCGAGGAGATTCCGGGCTCGGACGAGCGTATCGCAATGATCCGTGACGCGGTGAGCCGCCAGGGCCACAGCACCCTCGAGCTGGCCTGCGGCACCGGCATCGTCACGCTGCCGCTGGCCGCTGCCGGGCAGCACACCACCGGCGTGGACCTGAGCCGGCCGATGCTCGAACATGCACGCGTCAAGGCCGCCTCGATGGGACTGGGCGGCCGCACCGCGTGGCATCACGCCGATGCGCGCGAGGTGCGCCTGCCCGGCCGTTTCGCGAGCGCCGTGCTCACAGGCAACGCCTTCCAAGCCTTTCTCGCTGACGCCGACCAGCGTGCACTGCTGGCCACTGTGCACGCGCACCTCGAAGTCGGCGGCCTCTTCGTCTTCGAGACACGCAACCCTGCGGGGCACCCGCTGCACGACATCAGTGAGTGGGAGCCCTGGTTCGAGTACACGAGCGCCCAGGGCCACCGCGTCAGCGTCGGCGGCACTCAGCGCTGGGATGCGGCCGCGCGTGCCTTGCACTGGACCACCGAACGACGCTGGACCGATGCCCGTTCCGGCCAGCGCCACCAGCGCAGCACCCGCATCGCCTGCCGCTTCACGCCACCGGACGAACTGGGCGCGCTGCTCGCCGCGGCCGGCTTCACGATCGAGCGGCAGTTCGGCGCCTGGGACGGCTCGCCGCTTTCCGCAAGCTCGCCAGAGATCGTCACCTTCTGCCGGCGCTAGCCACGCTGTGCCGCAATGCGGTTCCAAAGGGCTGCCCTTCACTGTTGAGAGACAGGTGGATGCCGCGGGCACCGCGTCCGGCTGCTGACCGAAGGGGCGCGGGCTTTGACCGCACACGGACCACCCTGCTTCAGGCCGGAACATGCTGGTTCGCCCAGCCTCAGGCCGCTGCCAGCGCCGGCCCACGGTGCAGCAGGGCCAGGATGGCCGGCAACGCCACCTCGGTGGCGCGCCGCCCGGCCTCCACCAGTGCCGGCATGGCGGCCGTGTCGAACAGCCCCACGCGCCGATGCAGCTGGGGCTCGATGCGCAGCAGCCGCTGGCCACCCACGCGCGCTTCGGCCAGGCGGGACTGCATCAGGTTGTTGAGGAGCGAGGACGACACCTGCGCCAGCAGTCGGCTCGGGCGGTCGATGCGATGTGGCATCGGTGCCGGGAAGCCCAGCGCCAGCACCGCCTGGGCGTCGGCCGCCGCGCTGACGGGCAGTGGGTCGGTCAGGCAGCCGTCCACCAGGCGTCGGCCGTCGACCACCACCGGGGCGAACATGAAGGGCAGCGCGAAGCTGGCCCGCAACGCCTGCACCACGCTGCCGCTGCGCAGCACCACCCGCTCTCCGGTGGCGGCATCAGTGGCCACCACGCGCATCGGCAGCGGCAGCTCTTCCAGCTGGAGGTTGCCGAAGGCCTGGTGCAGACGCCGCATGATCCGGTGGTCGTGGCGCATCGCGAAGTCGGCGTCGAAGCGGCCCAGGCGCGGCCACAACATCTGCGGCAGCGCGCGCCAGCGGCGCTGGGAGGCGACCTCCGGCGACCATAGCGTGGTCGCGATGCGCACGGCCTCGTCGGCGCCATGGCCGGCGGCGATCAGCGCGCCGAAGATCGTGCCCGTGCTGCAGCCCACCACCAGGTCGGGTCGCAGGCCGTGCTGCATCAGCGCCTGCACCATGCCCAGGGCAGCGATGCTGCGCACACCGCCGCTGCCGACGGCGATGGCGAAGCGCGGTTGGGCGGGGGCTGCTGGCGCAGCAACCGGGCAGAGCGTGGTGGCGTGCATGGTGGTGAATCGATGACGTTGAAGGGCCGACGAGAGGTCACGACGAGCCGCTTGGGTCGTCAGTGCGCCAGCGGCGTGTTGCGCAGCGAATGCGGTCGGTCGGTGAGCGCCCGCCCCAGCCTTCGCCACAGGCCGGGCGACCGGTAGGCCTCGCCGGCACCGGCCGCGCTGGCATCCGCGGCGCTCAGACGGCGCCGCACCCGTACCTGCCCTTCATCCTGCGGGTCAGGGATGCAGACAAAGCCGCAGCGTTGCGCCAGCGACAGCATGGCGCAGTTGTCCTGCAGCACCTCGCCCTCCAGCCAGGCCAGCCCACCACGGGCGGCAGCCCGCTGCAGCGCCCGCAACGCCCAGCCGCCCACGCCCTGGCCCTGCCAGCGTTCGTCGACCATCAACGCAAACTCGGCGCCGCGGCCCTCGTCGACCACGCAGTAGCGCGCTTCGGCCACCAGCTGCTCCACGCCGTCGTCCAGCGCGCAAACCACCAGGGCCAGCTGGTGCCGGTAGTCCACCTGGCTCAACTGCCGGCACAGGCGGGGCGACGGATTGACCGCGGCGTGGAAGCGGTTGCGCCGGGCGCCGGCCGACTGCGCCAGCAAGAAGGCCGACATCAGGCTCTCGTCCTGTGGAAGAACCGGGCGCAGCAGCAAGACCTGGGCGCCGCCCAGCCGGCGTGTGTCGATCAATGTCGTGGGGTATCGGATCGGCAGACCCGTGAGTGCGTTGGCAGTGGCGGCGGATGTCGGCATGGAGTTCGCAGGTGGTGGTGGCCACGGTTTGTGGCCGCCTCTACGGGTTCCACGCGACGCGCACGCCGTTGCGGACAGGAGCCGGCGCGTCGGGAGGTCAGCGGGGTCCCAGGCACCCCGGTTGCCCTGCGGTGTCTGCCCGCGCCGTGCCCACGCGCGCGGCGAACACCAGCGCGCCGCACGGGCCTCCACGTCCATTCCCGGCAGCAGACAGGCAAGCGCAGCGCCAGAGCCCACACGCACGGCCAGGATGGGGCGCGGCCATCCCGCCAACGCGCAAACTGATGGGTCTGCGACGGCACGAAGCGGTGGGAGTCCGGCGTCTGATGAGCGCCCCTCGATTCGATTT
The DNA here is from genome assembly GCA_022842825.1 of Rubrivivax sp. Taxonomy (GTDB): domain Bacteria; phylum Pseudomonadota; class Gammaproteobacteria; order Burkholderiales; family Burkholderiaceae_C; genus Rubrivivax. Next base: position 7,566 of record JALHOU010000135.1, on the reverse strand, counting down.
CAACCACGCCACCAGAAGTGGCCGGCCGCACACAACACAGCACCCAGCACGTGATAGCTGCCGGTCACCGCAGCGTACAAGGCGGGTCGGGGCATGTTGGGCGCCAGCGCGTTGACGCTGGTGATGGCGAAGCCGAAGCCCGCGCCGACGACCAGGCCGAGCGTCAGCGCCTCACCCAGCGAACTGACGGCCATGCGCTCCATCAGATGGCCCAGTGTCACGGCCACCGCCATGCACCCGGCTAGCGGCACCAGGTAGTAGGGCAGGGCGGGCCGCCACCGGGCCGGCCGCCAAAAGCCCACGGCCTGGTCCCACTGCCTGCCGAAGAGCGGCGTGAACCACAGTCCCCCCAGTGCGAAGTACGCCAGGCCGGCGGCCAGGGTGGAAGCCGCGGACATTCAGTGATCTTCCTCTGGCAACGCGTGCCGCTTCAGGGCAGCAGGATGTCCACGCCTGCGGAGGCATCGCCTCGTTGCGCATGAGCCGCCGCGTCCGCAACCGCATCGACGGCGGCGACATCGTTGGCGCGAACCGGCTGCTGCGCGAGCGCCTGCCGCCGGTCGGTGTCGCGGTGATGCGGGCCCGCGAGCATGATCACTCCGCCACTTGCCGCCAGGATGGTGATGGCCACGGAGAGCGCAAAGAAGCCCCTGGACGGATTGCGGGCAGCAGATCGATTCGTCTTCATCACGCAGTTCCTCGAGTAGGGGAATCCCATCGGCCGGCTATCCAGCCCGCTGGGTGGCACTGGCGTTCACATGCAGATGCGGCACCACGCGGATGCCGCGCGCGAAGTTGGCGAAGTTGGGCGACGTGCGCATCACGTGTTCGTGCAGCGCGCGGACCTTCTCTGCCGGCGCGTCGCTCTGCAGCCTGACGTGGTAGTGGACCTCGTCGTAGCCGGCCCCCACCGCGGGGTCGATGCCGAGAAAGCCGCGCAGGTCGAGCTGGCCCTCGGAGCTCACCTCCAGCGCGTCGATGCGGATGCCCATCGCGGCGGCGTTGGCCACCAGTCCCACGGTGAGGCAGGCGTTGAGCGCGGCCAGCAGCAGCTCCTGCGGATTGGGCGAGCGGTTGCTGCCGAGCAGCTCATGCGGCTCGTCGGCGGCGATGGAGAAGCGGCGCTCGTGCCGCTTTCCGCCCAGCTCGTAGTGGTTCACCTGGCCGACCGAGCGCGTCTGGCCGTCCCAGCGGCTGGCCACGCTGAAGCGCACCACACCCTGCGTGGGGTTGCGTCGGACGTGATCGATGGTCTCGAGCAGGGCCGGCACATCGATGCCGTTGAGGGCCTTGTTCATCTTCTTCTTCCTTGATGGCCGCAGCCGGCGGCCTTACGGCGGCACCGACTCGTGCCTGCAGGTTCCACGCGAAGCGGCTGTTCAGGCGGACATGTCCAGGCAGCGGGGCCAACAGCCGCTGCGGGAGGCCGACGCAGCGAGCGCCGGCGTCCTCCTTCCCACCGCGCCTGGGCTCGCAAAGATGGTTCGAACTAGGGGGGCTCTACTTTGGGCGGGCGTCATCGGCTCCAATGGGCACTTCGTCGACGGCCCGAGAACCCCCTCATGGCAATGCACAGGCTCGAGCTACTCCAAGCCCTCACCGTGGCGCTGGCGTCTGCGCTGGCACTTGCGCTGGCGCTGCCGGCCGCGGCGCAGATCCGCATCGGCCAGACCTCCAGCTTCACGGGCCCGGTGGGCCCCGCGGTGAAAGAGGGCACCGACGCCGCCAAGGTCTACTTCGACGCGGTGAACGCACGCGGCGGCGTCAATGGCGTGCTGATCGAGTTGATCTCGGTGGACGACAAGTTCGACGCCAAGCTCACGGCCGAGAACGCCCGCAAGCTGATCGATCAAGGCGTGGTGGCGCTGTTCTTCAACCGCGGCACGCCGCAGACCGAGGCGATGATGCCGTTGCTGCTGGAGAGAAAGGTGCCGCTCATTGCACCTTCCACCGGGGCGATGGTGGTGCACGAGCCGGTGCACCCTTGGGTCTTCAACGTACGGGCCACCTATCAGCGCGAGGCGGAACGGGCGGTGCGGCACCTGTTCTCGATCGGCCTCAAGCGCGTGGCCGTGCTCCTGCGCGACGACTCCTTCGGCGCCGACGGCGCGGCCGGCGCGCTGCGTGGTTTCGAGGCGATGAATGCCAAGCCGGTGGTCCACGAGAAGTACGCCCGCACCAAGCCCGACTTCACGCCGGCGGTGCAGAAGATCGTGCAGGCCGATGCGCAGGCCGTGATGTTCATCGGCGCCGGCACCGAGGTGGCCGACGGCACCAAGAAGCTGCGCGCGGCAGGCTCGCAGGCGCAGATCGTCACGCTGTCGAACAACGCCGCCGCCGGGTTCATCAAGGCCATGGGCGAAAACGCGCGCGGCGTCATCGTGAGCCAGGTCTTCCCGAGCGAACGCTCGCTGTCCGCGCCGCTCATCAAGGAACTGCATGACCTGCTGCGGGTGCGCTGGGGCGGGCAAGGCAAGCCGCCGGAGATCACGCCGGCGATGGTGGAAGGCTTTGCCGCCGCCAAGGTGCTGGTGGAAGGCCTGCGCCGGGCCTCACCCGACCCGACGCCGGCCAAGCTGAAGGCGGCGCTGGAGAGCATGCGCAAGTACGACCTCGGCGGGCTGGAGCTGGGCTTCAGCCCCACCGATCACACCGGCCTGGAGTACTCCGACCTGTCCATCATCGACCGGGACGGGCACTTCAGACGGTAGCCCATCTGCGCGATCTCGGCCACGTCGGCCTGGTTGACGACGAGGGGCGGCGGTGCCTTCGGCGTGTCCATGGGCCGACTCCGAGCCTGCGGGCCTTTCCCCTTGCAGTCGCGGCCCGGCGGGCGCGCGCGTCTGTGGCGCGTCGACGCGCGCGACGCCGTCCGCTCAGGCGGCGGCCAACACCCGTGCGCGCAGTGGCGCCGCGTCGACGACCAGGTCCGGATGTTCGGTCTCGAAGAAGTGCGCTGCGAGCGGATGACCCCGCGCCATGGAGAGGGCGCGCGCTTCGCGCACAGGCAACGCCAGCACCCGATGCGGCAGGTCGCCGATGTGCCGCATCGGCAAGGGCGGGCCGCCCTCGAACACGTCGCGGAAGAGCAGTGCCTGATACAGGCGGTCGAGCGGGCGGCGCGCCGCGGCCACGATCCATGTGGCACCGGCGGCCACCGAGTAGAGGTAACTCGCCTTGAGCAGTGCGTTGCGCGCCATCGCGCCGCACTCGCTGGCTTCGACACCCAGGCGCGTGGCTTCGATGATCGGGCCGGCATCGCGCAGCCAGGCCGGCAGGATGACCGACGCCTCGATCGGCAGCGCATGCTCGTGGTCGACCTGCAGGCGCACGGTGCCCAGGGGGCGGCCGTCGTCCTTGCCTTCGGCCAGCAGCACCACCACGCCGGGGCCGCGGTCGGCGTCCTCGACCGTGCGCAGGCGCGCGGCAAACGCAGGCAGGTGCCGACCGTAAGCCTCGGCACGCATCTTCGTGACCTTGCGCAGGTCGTCGGGGCTGGTGGCACGGCGCACCACGAAGGGCAGCGTGATCGTCTGGCGTGATGGCGGGGTGGGTGGGTGCTCGAGGCGCATGGGCGGTGTATTTCGCAGGGAGATGGAAGACGGCAGGCGGCGGGCGAAGCCCGGTGGGCGATGCCACGCGCCGTGGGCTCCCAGGTGCCACGCGGTCGCGCACCGGGCTCGGACTCGGCCACCCCAGCGGGGGTGGTGTCCGCTTCGGGCGCGAGCGCGCGTGGGACACGGCACGACATCCGCCGGACCTGCCATCGCCGACCCCGAACCACCTATGCCGTGCGCGCCGTACGCGCCGTGGCGCCCCGCGCCGCGCCTGTGCTGGCTCACCGTGGGCGCCGTGCTGCTGTACGGCGCGCTCGCCGCGTTCGCCAACCGCGCGCACGGCGACGGTCCGATGCTGCGCTCGGCGCTGGTGCAGGGGCTTTCCTGCGGCGTCACCACTTTCGGTCTCTCGACGCTGATCGACCGCGGCATCGCCGGGCTCCTGCGCCGGCGCTGGCCGCGAAGGCGCAGCGGCGCCTTCGCCGCGCTGGCCGCCGTGGCGCTGGGGGCGGGGCTGCACGTGGCGACCAACCTCTGGGCCGCCACACCCGAGCTGGTGGCGACCGTGGCGTGGCCGGTGGTGGCGCTGGCGGTCTATTGCCCGCTGTATGCCGCCGGCGCCCTGAAGCGATTGCCGTGAAGGCCTGCGAGTCTGGCGAGGCGGGGCAGCGGATCCGGCTCGCCTTCCTGACCCACCCCCGTACCGATGGACGTGAGTCCACCATCGTGGAGCGCCTGCGGTGCCGGGGTGAGCTCGCGCCGTCGCTGGTCGCGCGGGTCGAGGGCCGGTTGGTGGGCCACGTGGCGTTTTCGCCGGTCCGCCTCACGCCCGCCGGGGCCGGTTTCTGGCGCTGCCGTTCGCGGCTGCCGTGCCGGCGGCCGTCGTGACCTACTCGGCCGCCTTCAACCAGACCTGAGAGCGCCGCGCACGACGCCGCGATGCCTTGGCGATGGCCTGCTCCACGTGGCCCCGGTGGCCGCGAAACGGTCCCCGCTCAGGCGTGGGTCTTCCTCCCGCGCGCGCGGCGGCCCCTCTCGCCGCCCTTCGATCGTCGTCAGTCGGGCAGCGCCGTGTGCGCTTCGGCCGCGCCGCGCGCTTCCAGGGCCTGCGTGTGGGCCCGGAGTTCGGCCAGCGCCGCCGCGCGCAGCGCCGTCGGGGCGACGGGAGCGAGATCGGCCGCGCCGAGCCGCGCCTGCAGCCGCGCCAGCAGCCAGTGGCTGGCATGGGCGTGCGGGCTGGCGCGGTCGGGCCGCGCCTCGGCGCTGAACGCTTCGACCAGGTCGCGCTGCGTGCGCTCGGCGAGGACGAGTTCGACGAGCTTGGCGCGGAACTCCAGGTCGGCCGCCTCGAGCTTGGGGAAGCGCCGAAGGTCGGCGAAGTGCTGCGCCTCGTGGGCGAGCAGGCTCACGCGGTAGGCCTCGCTTGACAAGTCCCAGGCCGAGGTGACGACCATCAGCCCATGGGCCGTGGCCCAGCCGCCGGTGTGGTGGCGATCGCAGGTGGCGTATGCCAACCAGCCGAGGCTGACGAAGCCTTCGAGCTGGGTCACCGGCACGTCGATCGTGCCGTCGGGTAGCGCCACCGTCTCGGCCGCCACGCTCTGCCGGCGCCAGAGCATGAACTCGTGCAGCGGCGGCGTGATTCCGCCCAAGGCATGCAGGCCATGACCGCGCACCAGCGCGAGCGCCGCCTCGGCCTGTGCCGGCAGGTCGGGCGACGGCGGCGCCCCCGCGGCCATGAGCGCGCGGGCCAGGGCGGGTTCGGCCTCGTCGGCGCTGGCGCGCCGCATCAGCGTCGTCGTCCAGTAGTCCCGGTAGGCGCGCAGCACCGCCGCCACCGCTGGCGGCAGCTCGCCTTCGACGTGCGGGCTGGCGGCCGATGGCGTGCTGGCCGACATGGCGGCGGCCGAGGGTGTGCCGGCGGCGCTGTCGGCGAAGCGGGCCAGCATGCATTCGCGCTGCGTGCGTCGCTTGTCGTCCAGGGACTGCGGCGGCAGCGCGCGCAAGGCGGTGATGGCGGCCGGGCCGTCGGCGGCGATCCACTGCCCCATGGCGCGGCGGAATGCGGCCTCGATTTCGGCAGGGCCATGCGCCGGCATCGATACGCAGCCGGTGCCCGCGGCCAACGCCAGCACGACGGCGCTCGTGCGCAGCGCCGCGGCGGCGCGCTGCGCGGCCAGCGACTCAGGTCTGCCGCACAGGCGCCACGCCGGGCCGGCCCTTCGCGGCCAGCGTCGACCCGGGCCCTCAGGCGCTTTGCCTGCGCGCGCACGGTCCCGGGCACTGCCGCGTTCGATCACGTTCCACCCCGTTCACCGCTGCGCCGCCGCGCGCAGCGCCTGCAGCGTAAACACAAAGCCGTCGGCGGCGCGTGGCCGGTGGCAAGCCAGGCACTCGGCCTGGTCCACCGACTCGCGCACGCGTCGCTCGGCGTCGAAGAGCGCATAGTGCCAGTCGCCGTTGCGCAGCGGCGCCGGGATGGCCTCGCCCCACGAGGGTTGCGACTCCATGCCGGCGTAGCCCCGCACGGCGCCGGGTACGAGGCGGCCGTCGGCATCGCGTTGCGGCTGGCCGGAGGCCGGGTCCTTCGCCGCGGCATGGGTGACCACGAGGAGGATCGATCCGGCGGGCAACGCCAACCCGGCGCGCGCGGCCTGCCACGCGGCCGCGTTGGCGTAGCGTTGCTGCACGGTGGCGCCGCGGTCATCGTCCACGCGCTCGTAGGCCGTGAAGCCGTGCGGGAAGGTGGCCGGGAAGCGCATGCGCGTGGCCAGGCGCGCCGGCGCGGGCGTCGACTCGGGTGCAGAAGCCGCCGACGAGGATGGAGTAGGTGTCGTGGCTGCGCTCGCCTGGCCGGGCGTCGGCGAGACCGGCGGCAATACGCAGGCACCCAGCACGATGGCCGAGGCCAGACTCGACAGCAGGTTGGCTCTCATGAGGCGGCTCCTTGGTGGCAGGGCAGGCGGCAGCGGGCGACTCGCCGCCACTGCCTTGTCCCACGCAGCCGCGCATGCCACGCGGACACGGCGCGTGGCGCCGTCGCGGCTCGCCCCCGGGAGGTGCGCAGACGCCGGCGAGCGCGGCCTAGAGCCGGAAGCGCGCGATCATCAAGACCGTCAGCAGGCACATCGCGGCGTTGGCGGCGTTCACCACCACGGCGCGGTTGCAGCGGCGGCCGTTGTGCTCGAACAGCCAGGCGGCCATCGTGGTGTTGGCACCGAGCCAGGTGGCCCAGGTCCACAGCGAGTGCTGGCTGGCGTCGCCGCTGGCGTGGATGGCCCACAACGTCGGCAGGTAGGCCAGTGCGCGCACCGAGTTGAACAGCGTGAACGACCAGGTCAACGCCATCAGGTAGCCCTCGCGCAGCGTGCCGGCCGGCCCCTGCGCGGCGACGATGGCCGACCGCATCTCAGCGCCGCCGGCCATGGGCCGCCGGAACCTGCGGAAGCTTGGCGTCGGCGGCTGGCGGGTGCGGCGTGGCGACCCCGGCCGCGGCCGCCCAGTCCGCCACCTGGTGTGGCGCGCAATCCCAGTCGCGCCCGAAGTGCGCGAGCCCGTGTTCGCACATCCAGAGTGCCCGGCGCGCCGCCGGCGGGTGCCCGGCGTCGGCCAGCGCGACGAAGCGGCCATAGGCCTCGGGAAAGCGGCCCTGCTGGAAGGCGTGCTCGGCGCGGGCATGCAACTGGTCGGCCAGCGACAGCGGCGGCGCGGGCGTGGGGCGAGGCGCCGCGGAGGTCGCGGACATGAAGAGAACGCCGAGGCCGGCGAGCAGCGCGCAAGCGCATCGACGGCCGTCGCTCAAACGTGTGGACGGGGGCATGGAGAGGCTCCGGAACAGAGGTGATGCCGGGTACTACGCGCCCGGAGCGAAGACCCGGACACGCGGCGACCGCCATGCCCCTTTCAGGTGTCTGGCGGGCGCTTGCTGGCCGGGCGTCGAGATCACCGCCGCAGCGGCGCCTGCGCGTCCGCGGCCCAGCGACGCGCCTGCGCAGCGCGCGGGCTGTCG
>JALHOU010000134.1 GCA_022842825.1 Rubrivivax sp. | reverse complement strand
GTCGGCACGGCCGAGATGGTGACCGCTGAAGGGACAGCGAGCACCGGCACTGGCGCCAAGACAGGCGCGGTTGCGGTGCCAGCGACGTTCCGGGTCACCAGCAACCGGCTCGAGGCCGGCGTCGGCGACCGCCTCTCGCCGGTGCCGCAGCAGGAGCTCGTGGCCTACGTGCCCCGTGCGCCTGCCAAGCCTGTGGACGGACGCATCGTCTCCATCTATGGCGACGGCCTGAAGGCCGGCCAGAACCAGGTGGTGTCGCTCAACCGCGGCGCCCGCGACGGGCTGGAGCGGGGCCACGTGCTCGCCCTCTGGCGTGCCGGTGTCGACGCCGTCGACACCACGACGCCCGGGCAGCGCACGGCGATCCGCCTGCCTGACGAGAGGCATGGTCTGCTCTTCGTCTTCCGCACCTTCGAGCGCGTGTCCTACGCCCTGATCCTCAGCGTGCAGGATCCGGTGCAGGCGGGCGACCGCTTCACCCAGCCCTGAGGCACACGCCGGGCGGTTCAACCCCGACCCAGGTGCGATGACGGGGAACGGCTGCGAGTTCGAGGCCTGGTTCAGGCTGCTCGAAACTCCGCGCCTCGGGCCGGCACAAGCACGCCAGTTGCTGACCGCCTTCGGCTCGCCCGAGGCCGTGTTGCGTGCACCGCCCTCGTCGCTGCGCGGTTTCGTCTCCCCGGCCCTGGCCCAGGCCATCGCCGGGCCGGCGCCCGATGGCTTCAGTGAGCGCCTGCTTCGATGCAGAGCGTGGCTGGGGGGCAGCTCGCAGCGCCGACACCTGACGCTCGGCGACACAGACTATCCGCCGATGCTCCTGCAAACGGCCGATCCACCGTTGCTGCTGTTTGCCGAAGGCGCGGTGCACCGGCTGGCCGCGCGTTGCATTGCCGTCGTCGGTGCGCGCCATCCGACCGCCCAGGGTGAGGACAACGCGCGCGCCTTTGCAGCGGCGCTGAGCCGCCACGGCCTCGTGGTGGTGTCGGGGCTGGCGAGAGGGATCGACGCGGCCGCCCACGAGGGAGCGATGCTGGGTCCGGCCGGCACCGTGGCGGTTCTCGGCGCCGGGCCGGACGAACCCTACCCGACCCAAAACGCTGCTCTGGCGGCGCGCATCGTTGCGCACGGCGGCGTCCTGCTGAGCGAGTACGCGCCGGGCACGCCGCCGCTGAAGGAGAACTTCCCCCGGCGCAACCGCATCATCGCCGGCCTCTCGCTGGGCACGCTGGTCGTCGAGGCCGCGGTCCGATCCGGCTCGTTGATCACGGCGCGGCTGGCCACCGAGGCCGGACGCGAGGTCTTCGCCATCCCGGGCTCGATCCACTCGCCGCAGTCCAAAGGCTGCCACGCCCTGATCAAGCAGGGGGCGAAGCTGGTCGAGGTGGCCGCCGACATCATCGAGGAACTCCAGCTCGCCGACGCGCCCATGGCCAACGCGGGGTTGGCGGGCGAGAGTCCGGCCGGCCCCGACGGCGACGCCGACGACGTTGCCGTGGGTCCGGTCCTGCGCGCCATGGGGCACGACCCCGTCACGCTGGACGCACTGCAAGCGCGCGCTGGCTGGCCCACCGCCGACCTCGCGGCGGCGCTGCTGGAACTGGAACTGCAAGGCAAGGTCGCCCGCATGCCGGGGGGCCTGTACCAGCGCCGCGCGGCAGCCTGAGCCGCACTGCCGCAGCCTCGTCACACGGCACGCCCGTGCCACCCCCCACAGGTCGACGGACCGGGTCGACCGAGGCCATGCGACAGCCGACTTCGCTCGGGTATAGTGGGTCGCATCATGTTTGACGTGCTCGTGTTTCTCTACGAGAACTACTGGCGCCCCGACGCCTGCCCGGACGAGCAGCAGCTCCGCCGCAAGCTCAGTGCGGTCGGCTTCGAGAGCGAGGAAATCCAGGAAGCCCTGCGCTGGCTCGACGGTCTCGCCGATTCCGCCGAGTCGCACGCACTGGCCCAGTCGCCGGGCAGCCACCGCATCTATACCGCCGCCGAACGCGAGACGCTGGGCGACGCGTCGATCAGTTTCCTGTCCTTCCTGGAGTCCTCGGGCGTTCTGCCTGCCGCGATGCGCGAGATGGTCATCGACCGCGCGACGGCGGTCGGCGGCGGGCCGATGGACCTGGAGGACCTCAAGATCATCGTGCTGATGGTCTTCTGGAGCCTGGGCGAGGAGCCCGATGCGCTCATCCTCGACGAACTGTTCGTCGACGACGAGGACCGGCTGATCCACTGACCGACGGCCTGAGGCGTTTTCGGCCGCCGAGCCCGCGTGGGTTCAGTGCAGCAGGCGCGAGACGTCGACGTCCAACTTGGCCAGCGCGCTGCGCGTGGCGCGCACGGTGAGCGACTCGTCCTGCGCCGGCACGATGAGCCCGGCCTGCAGGTAGCTCGCGAGGCGGTGCTGTTGGAAGAGCACGCAGCGCCCCTGCGGCGTGACGAAGAGCGAGAGCTGCTTGCGCATGCCGTGCCAGGCCAGCTGCACCGCCTCGGTACGGCCGTTGCGGTCGAGCATGTACCAGCTGCCGACCTGAAGCTCGCGCGCCCAGGCGACCATGGCCGGCGTGGGCATCGACCCCCCCTCAAGCACCACCTCGAGCTCGCTGCTCTGGTGGCCCGAGAGGTCGAGCACCATCGACTCGTCGATCTCGAGGTTCTCGACATCGGGCAGGAGCTCCTCCAGTGACTCGAGGCGCTCGGTCATCTCGCGCAGGTTCTCGTCCGGGATCACCGCCGCCTTGGCCGTGAAAGCCGCAGCCAGCGAGTTGTTCAACTGCTGGATGTGCTCGTCCTGCTTGGGCCCGTCCATGCCGGCCGAGGCCATGCCTTCACGCAACGCCTTCAGCAGCGGCGGCAGGCGGCGTATGACCTCGGCCCGCTCCTCGCGCGTGACTTTGGCGCTGGCACTCCAGATGAGGTCTGCGGCGGCACGCTTCATGGCCTTGGTCTGCTCACCCTGCGCGGTGTAGCGCACCGCGGTGGTGGCCAGGACGTCGGCCCAGACGTGAAAGAGGAACTGGCGCACGCCCTCCTGCACCGGCATCTCGTTGAGCATGCGGCGCAGCTCGATCGTGTATTGGATCGCCAGCGTCTCGCGCTGTTCGACCTGCTGCGCCAGCGAGACGCCCTTCTTGGTCGCCTCGTTCTCGTTCTTGAAGTAGTGCTCGAGCCACTTCTCGAACTCGGTGAGCACGGTCTGGAAGACGCGCCGGCCGGTGTCGGGGTAGGCCTCGACCACCTGCACGATGCGCTTGATCTCGCGCTCGAGCGCCTCGCCGACCCCCGGACCGCCGGCGTGGCTGTCGAAGCCCATCACGCAGGCGCCCATGCGGTCGATGAGCCGGCGCGCCGGGTGGTCGACGGTGGCGAAGAAGTCGGGTTCGGCCACGGCAACGCGCAGCACCGGCATCTGCAGCCGCGCGAACCAAACCCGCACGGCCGCCGGGATGCGGTCTTCGGTGAGGATGCTCTGGAAAAGCAACGCGACGATCTCGATCGTCGCGCGCTCTTCGGGCGTCGCCGCCGCTTTCTTGAGCGCCTGCTTGCGGTGATGCAACTCCTCCAGCAGGGCCGGCGTGGTGACGACCACCTCCTCGCGACCCTGAAAGACGGTGGGCTGCAACCGGTGCCGAATGCCCTGCGCCGCGGTGTCGATGGCTCGCTCGAGCCCCGGCGAAACTGGTCGGTCGGCAACGACCCCGCCGCCGCCTCCGCCTGCGCCGCCACCCCCGCCACCATACCCCCCCGCGAACTCGGGCACGTGCCGGGCCACAAGACGGTTGAGGCGACCGAGCACGGCCTCGGCATGCTCGCGGTTGCGCGCCAGCGGCGCGGCACGTGTCATCAGCCGCGTTTCTTCGCCAACGTCGCTCTGGCCCCTGTAGCCGCGGCTGTAGCCGCCGGGCCCGCCGGATCCGCTGTGGTGCCCGCCAGGCATCGTGTGGCCAGCCCCCAGACCCAGGCTCTCGCTGTCGTGCTGCGACGCCCCTCCCGCCCAACCCATACCGGAATTCGGGTGCGTGCGCGAGCGCCTGATGAAGGGCCGCAGGTCCACCTCGGGCAGGACGCGCTGCTCGACCAGCCAACGGTTGGTCTCGTGGTAACCCTCCTCGACCAGCAGCGCGAACTCCTCGTGCAGCACGGCCTGCAACTCACGCCAGCTTTCGAGCGAGAGACCGGCCGCCCGCCAGGCCTCGAAAACGATGCGCGACAGCACGTGCGCGCGCATCACGTCGTGCGCGTCGATCTCGGAGCGCCCTTCCAGGTGCGCAACTCGCGAGCGCAGGTCGGCGAACTCCCAGGAGGCGCGGTCCATGATGGCCAGCGCCAAGCGCGAGGTGATGATCTCGCGCTCGATGGTGTCGTCGCTGACGAGCGTCAGGTCGTCACGCTTGATACCGGCCAGCGACAATTCGGTGCCGCGCGTCGCCGACTGGCCGATCGCCTGGCGCAGGCCCCCGACGATGCCGCGGTGCCAGGTCTGGGCGTTGTTGCCGAGCGTCTGCACCAGCTCCCGCCGGCGCATGAAGGCGGCATGTTCACAGGGCTTGTCGAACAGGATGCGCGCGCCGTCGATGCTGGCCTGGATCACGTGCACCAGGCCTTTGACCAGTTCCTCGACGTACCGCCGCCGCGCCTGTCCGGCCAGGGCTTCGGGCGAGGCGGATGGCGGCATGACGACAGCGCTTCTAGGGAGTTATTTCAGCCACTCTACACCACGGCCCCGGCGTTCGGGTCGGCCGGGTCATGCTCGCGGGCACCGACCTTGACCAGGTCCTCGCGCTTGACGCCCAGCCACATCGCGATGCCGGCGGCGACAAAGATCGAGGAGTAGATGCCGAACAGGATGCCGATGGTCAGCGCGACGGCGAAGTAGTGCAGCGTCGGCCCGCCGAAGACGAGCATCGACAGCACCATGATCTGCGTGCTGCCGTGGGTGATGACGGTGCGGCTGATGGTGCTGGTGATGGCGTGGTCGATGACCTCGCGGGTGGTCATCTTGCGCATGCGGCGGAAGGTCTCGCGCACGCGGTCGAAGATGACCACCGATTCGTTCACCGAGTAGCCCAGCACCGCCAGGATGGCCGCCAGCACCGCCAGCGAAAACTCCCACTGGAAGAAGGCGAAGAAGCCCAGGATGATGACCACGTCGTGCAGGTTGGCCACGATGCCGGCGATCGAGAACTTCCACTCGAAACGGAAGGCCAGGTAGATCATGATGCCCAGCACGGTGACGGCCAGCGCCAGCGCACCGTCGCGCGCCAGCTCCGCGCCTACCGAGGGTCCGACGAACTCGGTGCGCTGCAGCCGCACCGGCTCGCTGCCGTCGGCCTTGGCGCACGACGGGCGGCTGACCTGCTCGCCTTGCGGCGTGGTGTACTGCTTGCGGCCCACCGTGCCCTGCTCGGCGGCGCAGACGGCGGCAAAAGCCTGAGCGGCCAGTTCGTCGCCCTTCTTCGCCCCGCCGCCCGCCTCGCTCGAACTGCGTACCGGCAGGCGGATCAGCACGTCGCGCGAGGTGCCGAATTTCTGCACCTGCACTTCGCCGAGCCCGAGCTTGTCCACCGCCTCGCGCGTGCGGCCGACATCGGCGGTCTGCGCGTACTCCACCTCCATCAGCGTCCCGCCGGTGAACTCGATGGACAGGTGCAGCCCGCGCGTGGCGAGGAAGAACACCGCCAGTGCAAACGTGACGAACGAAATGACGTTCAGCACCAGCACGTGGCGCATGAACGGGATGTCCTTGCGGATGCGGAAGAACTCCATGGTCGTGCTCCCTTCAGGCCTCGGCGGCCGGCTTGACCAGGCCGGCGGCGTCGGGCCGCCACACCTGGCCGATCGACACGCCCTTCAGCCGCTTCTGGCGCCCGTACCACAGGTTCACCAGGCCGCGCGAGAACATCACCGCCGAGAACATCGAGGTCAGGATGCCCAGGCAGTGCACCACCGCAAAGCCGCGCACCGGCCCCGAGCCGAAGGCCAGCAGCGCCATGCCGGCGATCAACGTGGTGATGTTGGAGTCGAGGATGGTGCCCCACGCACGCTCGTAGCCGGTGTGAATGGCCTGCTGCGGCGGCGCGCCGGCCCTGAGCTCCTCGCGCACCCGCTCATTGATCAGCACGTTGGCATCGATCGCCATGCCCAGCGTCAGCGCGATGGCCGCGATCCCCGGCAACGTGAGCGTGGCCTGCAGCATGCTCAGCACGGCCACCAGCAGCAGCAGGTTGAAGGCCAGCGCCAGCGTGCTGAACACCCCGAACAGCAGGTAGTAGCCGCACATGAACGCGGCAATCGCCAGGAACCCCCAGACCACGCTGTTGAAGCCCTTGGCGATGTTCTCGGCGCCCAGGCTCGGGCCGATGGTGCGCTCTTCGATGATCTCCATCGGCGCGGCCAGCGAGCCCGCGCGGGTCAGCAGCGCCAAGTCGGCAGTCTCCTGCGGCGTGAAGTTGCCGGTGATCTGGAAGTCGCTGCCGAACTCGCCCTGGATGGTGGCCACCGAGATCGCCTCGCCCTTGCCCTTCTCGTACAACACGATGGCCATCAGCTTGCCGAGGTTCTCGCGCGTCACGGCGCGCATCGCGCGGCCGCCCACGTCATCGAGCCGCACGCTCACCGCCGGGCGCTGGTCGCGGTCGATGGTGGCCGAGGCGTTCTTCAGCTGGTCGCCGGTGGCCACCACCTCGCGCTTCAGACCCACCTGGCGCGCGCCGCCTTCGCGCTCGCGCGAGGGCACCACCTCGGCCGCCGCCGCGGTGTCGGGCTCCACCAGCCGGATCTGCAGCGTGGCGGTGCGGCCGATGATGTCCTTGGCGCGCGCGGTGTCTTGCACGCCGGGCAGCTGCACCACCACGCGGTCCAACCCCTGCTGCTGGATCAATGGCTCGGCCACGCCCAGCTCGTTGACGCGCTTGTGCAGCGTTTCGATGTTCTGCTGCAGCGCCTGAGCCTGGATCTCGGTGATGGCCTTCTGGCTCAGCCGGCCGACCAGCCGCACCGAGCTGCCTTCGCCGGCGCTCTCGATGTTCCAGTCGACCGTGGGCAGCCGTTCAGCCAGCAGGGCGCGGGCGGCGTCAGCGGCCGCGGCGTCGGGGAAGCCCACGGTCAGCCCGGTGGGCTCGCGCGTGACGCCCGAGAAGCGCAAGCGCTTCTCGCGCAGCGCCGTGCGCGCGTCGCTGGCGTAGGTGTCCACCGACTGCTTGAGCGCCGCGCGCATGTCCACCTGCATCAGGAAGTGCACGCCGCCGCGCAGGTCGAGCCCCAGGTACATCGGCAGCGCGCGCATCTGCGTCAGCCACGCCGGCGAGCGCGAAAGCAGGTTCAGCGCCACGATGTAGCGCGGGTCGCTGGCGTCCGGGTTCAGCGCCTTGGCGATGGCGTCCTTGGCCTTGATCTGCGTATCGGTGTCGCCGAAGCGCGCGCGCACCGAGTTGCCGTCGAACTGCACGAAGTCGGCCTTCAGGCCGGCCGCGCCGAGCGCCTGGCTGACACGCTCGACGGTGCCGGCGTCGACCTTCACGGTCGCCTTACCGCTGCTGACCTGGACCGCCGGCGCCTCGCCGAAGAAGTTGGGCAGCGTGAAGAGCAGGCCCACCGCCAGGGAGATGGCAAGGATCGTGTACTTCCACCAGGGATAGCGGTTCATGCGGCTCTCCTCGTCGGCGCGGAGCCGGTCGGGCCGGCGCCACCAGCTGGGCGACCGGCGCGCCGGTCGCCCACGGTCATCACTTGAAGGTGCCCTTGGGCAGCACCTGGATCACCGAGGCGCGCTGCACCTGCAACTCGACGCCGTTCGCGACCTCGACATTCAGGTAGCTGTCGCCCAGCTTGGCGACACGGCCGAGCACGCCACCGGCGATGACGACCTCGTCGCCCTTGGCCAGCGCCTCGATCATCGCCTTGTGTTCCTTCTGCTTCTTCATCTGCGGGCGGATCATGATGAAGTACAGGACGACGAACATCAGCACCAGCGGCAGCAGGCTGACGAGAGACGATTCGGCGCCGCCGGAGGCGGCTTGGGCGTAGGCTGGAGAGATGATCACGGCAAAGATCCTTGGCCGCACTCAACGGCGCGGGGAACAGGCGAGGCAAGGCCGCTTCCGGCCGAAGCGTGGGATTTTAGTCGGGACTGAGGCCATTGCCCCCACGAGGCGACGGCGAACGCCACCGTACGCTGGCAGGCGCGGGAGCGCCTGCGGCTGCCGAGCCTGACGGCCCAGCGGCCTGGGCTCGGATGCCGCCCAGGCCGCGCAAACACCTACAAGCTCACGGCCCGGGCCACTTCTTGCACCTGTCGTGCTGGCCGCCGAGGCGTGGGTACCGATGCTGCGTGACACTTCGGGTTTGTCCCCTCATCTCGCGAACCTCGTGAACGAATCCAGCCTGCTTTCCGACCTCGTGCGCGTGGCCGCCGGGCGTTACCCGGGGGCCATTGCGCTCACGCACGGCAGTCAGCATCTGGACTACGCCGCACTGCACGGGCTGGTGTCGGCCGTCGCATCCGGCCTGCTGGCCCTTGGGCTGCAGCGGGCGGAGCGCGTGGCCGTGTACCTCGACAAGCGCCCCGAGATGGTCGCCACCTGCTTCGGCAGCGCGGCGGCGGGCACAGTCTTCGTGCCGCTCAACCCCCTGCTCAAGCCCGACCAGGTCGGCTACATCCTGCGCGACTGCGGCGTGCGCCTGCTCGTGACCTCGCCCGACCGCCTGGCATTGTTGCTGCCGGTGTTGGCCCAGTGCCCCGAGTTGCGGCATGTCGTCGTGGCCGGTGACGGCGCCGCGCCCGGGGGCGCGCCGTGGACGATCACCGCCTGGCGGGACTTCATCGATGCGCCGTCGCGTTCGGCGCACCGGGTCATCGACACCGACATGCTGGCGATCCTCTACACCAGCGGCAGCACCGGCCGGCCCAAGGGTGTGGTGCTGTCGCACCGCAACATGGTGGCCGGGGCCAAGAGCGTCGCGAGCTACCTGGGCAACCACGCGGGCGACACCCTGCTCGCGGCCCTGCCCCTGTCCTTCGACGCCGGCTTCAGCCAGCTCACGACGGCTTTCCACAGCGGCGCCCGCGTGGTGCTGCTGAACTACCTCCTGCCGCGCGACGTGCTGAAGGCGATGGAGCGCGAGAAGGTGACCGGCCTCACCGCGGTGCCACCGCTGTACATCCAGCTGACCAGCCTGGATTGGCCGGCCGCCATCGACGCCCACTTGCGCTACTTCGCCAACACCGGCGGCCGCATGCCGCGCGAGACGCTCAACGCCCTGCGCCAGCGCGCCCCATCGGCCAAGCCGTTCCTGATGTACGGCCTCACCGAGGCCTTCCGCTCCACGTACCTGCCGCCCGAGGAGGTCGACCGCCGGCCGGACAGCATCGGCCGTGCGATCCCGAACGCCGAGATCCTCGTGCTGCGCGAAAACGGCACCGAGTGCGCCGCCGACGAGCCGGGCGAGCTCGTTCACCGCGGCGCCCTCGTGGGCCTCGGCTACTGGGGCGACGCCGAGAAGACGGCGGAGAGGTACAAGCCCCTGCCCAACGGGGTGGGCGGCAAGGCGGGCGGGCTGATGCTGCCCGAGATCGCCGTCTTCTCCGGCGACACCGTGCGCCGGGACAACGAGGGCTTCCTCTACTTCATCGGCCGGCGCGACGAGATGATGAAGACCTCGGGCTACCGCGTCAGCCCCACGGAGGTCGAGGAGGTGCTCTACGCCACCAAGCTGGTGGGCGAGTGCGTCGCCTTCGGCGTGGACCACGCGACGCTCGGCCAGGCCATCCAGGTCATCGCCACCGCCCCGGACGGCAGCGCCGCGCTCGACGTGGCTGCGCTGCTCGCGGAGTGCAAGCGGCTGATGCCCGCCTACATGGTGCCGCACGGCGTGCTGGCCATGGCCGGCCCGCTGCCGCGCAATCCCAACGGCAAGATCGACCGCAAGCTGCTGGCCACGCGCTGGGTGGAGCAGCGCGACAGTGTGGATGCGCCCGCGACGCTCGGGCGGGCCACCGAGGCGGCGCGCGCATGACGCCGGGCAGCCAGGCACGGCCCGTGCACGTGCCGATGAGCCAGTTCGCCGTGCGTGACGGCGAGCTCGTCGTCGGCGGCATGAAGCTCACCCAGCTCGCCGCGCGCGTCGGCCGCACGCCCTTCTTCGCCTACGACCGCGGCCTGCTGCGCGCACGGGTGGCCGAGTTGCGCGCCGCATTGCCCGGCGGCAAGGATGGCATCAAGCTGCACTACGCGATGAAGGCCAACCCGATGCCGGCGCTGGTGGGCCTGATGGCCGGCCTCGTCGACGGCATCGACGTGGCCTCCGCCGGCGAACTCAAGGTCGCGCTCGACGCCGGCGCCGACCCGGCCGAGGTGAGCTTCGCCGGGCCCGGCAAGCGCGACCCCGAATTGCACCAGGCCGTGGCCTCGGGCGTGCTCGTCAATGTCGAGTCCATGCGCGAGCTGCCGGTGCTGGCCGCCGCCGCGCGCGAGCTCGGCGTGCTGGCGCGCGTGGCGGTACGCGTCAATCCCGACTTCGAGCTCAAGGGCTCGGGCATGAAGATGGGCGGCGGGCCCAAGCAGTTCGGCGTCGATGTCGAAGTGGTGCCCGAGATGCTGGCCGCCATCGCGCGCGAGGGCCCCGACTGCCTGGCGTTCGAGGGCTTCCACCTCTTCTCCGGCTCGCAGAACCTGCGCGCCGAAAGCATCTGCGAGGCGCAGCGCAAGGGCTACGAACTGGCCCTGCGCCTGGCCACCGAGGCGAAGCTGACCGTGCGCTTCCTCAACCTCGGCGGCGGTTTCGGCATCCCGTATTTCCCGGGCGACACCCGGCTGGACCTCACCCCCATCGGCGAGAACCTCGCCCTGCTGCAGCAGCGCGCCCGCCACGAGATGCCGCAGGCGAGCTTCGTCATCGAGCTCGGCCGCTACTTCGTCGGCGAGGCGGGCGTGTACGTCACGCGCATCGTCGACCGCAAGGTCTCGCGTGGGCAGGTGTTCCTCGTTGCCGACGGCGGGCTGCACCACCACCTCGCGGCCTCGGGCAACTTCGGCCAGGTGGTGCGCAAGAACTACCCGGTGGCCATCGGCAACCGGATGGGCAGCGCGTCCACCGAATCCGCCTCGCTCGTGGGACCACTGTGCACGCCGCTGGACATCCTGGCCGACCGCATGGAGCTGCCGGTGGCCGAGGTGGGCGACCTCGCCGTCGTCTTCCAGTCGGGCGCCTACGGCGCGAGCTCGAGCCCGCAGAACTTTCTCGGGCACCCGAACTGCGTCGAAGTGCTTCTCTGAAGGCGCGGCCGGCCAAGCGCTCCTATGCCAGCGCCCGCCCGATGAGGATCTTCTGCACCTCGCTCGTGCCCTCGTAGATCTGCGTCACGCGCACGTCGCGGTAGATGCGCTCCACCGGGAAGTCGCTCACGTAGCCGTAGCCGCCGAAGACCTGGATGGCCGCCGAGCACACCCGCTCGGCCATCTCGCTGGCGAAGAGCTTGGCCATCGCCGCCTCCTTGAGACACGGCTTCCCCGCGTCCTTCAGTGACGCGGCGTGCCAGATGAGCTGGCGGCCCGCCTCGATCTGCGTGGCCATGTCGGCGAGCTTGAACTGCACCGCCTGGTGCTCGAAGATGCGCTGGCCGAAGCTCTGCCGCTCCTTGCTGTACGCGAGCGCCGCCTCGAAGGCCGCGCGCGCCATGCCCACGCTCTGGCTGGCGATGCCGATGCGCCCGCCCTCCAGGCCGGAGAGCGCGATCTTCAGCCCCATGCCCTCCTCGCCCAGGAGATTGGCGGCCGGCACGCGGCAGTTCTCGAACAGGATCTGCGCCGTGTCGCTCGCGTGCTGGCCCATCTTGTCTTCGAGCCGCGCCACCTGGTAGCCAGGAGTCGTGGTGGGCACGAGGAAGGCGCTGATGCCCTTCTTGCCCGCCGCCTTGTCGGTGACCGCCATGACGATGGCGAGGTCCCCGTTCTTGCCGCTGGTGATGAACTGCTTGACGCCGTTGAGCACGTAGTGGTCACCATCCCCGTCGGTGGCGCGAGTGGCGGTGGTCTTCAGGCCGCCGGCTTCCGAGCCCACGTGCGGTTCGGTGAGGCAGAACGCGCCCAGCATGTCGCCGCGCGCCAGCGGCTTCAGGAAGCGCTCCTTCTGCTCGTCGTTGCCGAAGGCCATCAGGATGCTGCACACGGGGCAGTTGTTGACGCTGACCACCGTGCTGGTGGCGCCGTCGCCGGCGGCCACTTCCTCCAGGATGATGGCCAGCGCCAGGTAGTCGAGCCCGGCGCCGTCGTACTCGGTGGGTACGGCCACGCCATAGCAGCCGAGCGCCGCCAGCCCGCGCAGCTGCGCCGCGGGGAAGTGGTGGCTCTTGTCCCAGGCGGCCGCGTGCGGCGCGATCTCGGCCTGTACGAAGGCGCGCACGGCGTCCTGCACGGCAAGATGGTCGGGTGAGAGCAGCATGGGAGTGTGTCCGTGGTTCGCTGGCCGAGGCGCGCGGTGATCAGGGCCAGGTGAAGGTGATGGCGTCGCGGCGCGGGTCGTAGACCGACCCGGGCACCTCCGCTTGCCAGGGCCGCACGGTGAGCGTGTTGCCGTCGGCCGACCAGGTCATGCGTTCCTTGAGCAGGTCGCTGAAGCCCGGCAGCTGGCGCGCCGCCTGCGCACGCTGCCCCGGCGCCACGCGCGCCCGCTGCAGCGCCAGCACGAGGGCAGTGGCCTCGCGATGCAACTCGTGGTCGGCATGGCGGGCGTAGTAGCCGCCATAGGCACCCTCCGCGGCATCGATGAGGGCCTCGCCGAAGGTGTTGCGCCATTTCAGGCGCCCCCAGGAGCCGAGCTGTCGCCGTGCCTGATGCTCCACCGCCGCCCCGGCCAGGATGGCGGGCCACACGTACTGGAGCGTGCCGAGCTTGCGCTGCCAGATCTCGTCGATGCGCTGCCGCGTGCGTTCCGCGTGCAAGCCGATGCCGTGGTTGCCGAGCCAGGACACCGCCTGCCCAGCGGGGCCCGTGCCCAGCGACGCGAGCGGACTGTCCGAGACGGCAAGCGCCCCGGCTGCGTAAGGGCCCAAGTCGTCGACCAGCCCGCGCTGGAAGTTGGCCTCGAAGACCATCCACCGCCGCGCGCCGGCGCGGGTGTCCAGCGGCTCCGCGAGCCAGGGAGCCATCGCCTCGGCGAGCGCGGGGTCGCGTTGGGCGGCCGTGGCCATCGTGTCGTAGGTGTTGCGGGCCAGCCGCGTTGCGACCATGTGGCCCACGAGGGTGCGCGCCCCTTCCAAGAGCTGGCGCTGCAGGCGGTCGGCGCGGCGCAGGTGCACCAGTGCCTCGTCGCGCCGCCCGCGCGCCAGAGCGGCCACGGCACCGCTGCGGAACCAGCGCGAGCAGTCGCTCATCGGCGCCCACGGCATGAGCGGTGCGTCGACCCCGCCGCCGGGCGGCAGCAGTTCCTCGAACTCGAAGGGCCCGTCGACCAGCCGGTCGCACCGCTCCCCGATCGCCCCATGGCCGGCGCGCTGGCGGGCGAGCGCGTCGCCGGCGGTCAGCCAATCGGCGTCGCAGGTGGAGCGCGAGCCGTCGCAGTGCAGCGGTGCGCCTTTCGGTGCCGCAAGGGTCTTGCCCATCGCCTGGCTGATGGCGGCGTCGCGCGCCGCCGCCGCAGACGCCCGTCGCGCGGGCGGCAGGGCGCCCCACGCGGCGT
>JALHOU010000133.1 GCA_022842825.1 Rubrivivax sp. | reverse complement strand
ACAGCTGACGAGCGAAAACGCGGTGAACAGCCACAGCAGCAAGAGCGGGGTGACGCAGCGGCGAAGCATGGGACGGATCTCTGCGACGAGGTGCATCCAGCCAGAATAAGCCTCGGGCCTGCTAGAACGCCACCCCCTGCCCCGGCGTGGCCACGATGACGCGGATGGCGCTCGTACCCATCGCCCGACCCAAGGCCGAAGGCTCACTCCGAACCCAGCGTCAGCCGGCTCGGCTGACGCCGCTCGATGGCCCATTTGAGCAGCGCCGCGCCGCGGTACACGCCGTGCGCGAACTTGCCGTAGGGCATGGTGGCGAAGAACGCCATCACCGCGCCGAGGTGCGCGCACAGCAGCAGCGGCAGTGCTGCGGTGTCGCGCCACAGCGGCAGCGCCAGGCCGCTGAGCCCCACCATGAACAGCAGCGCGATGAAGCCGAGGTCCATGGGCCGCTGCGCGGCATCGCCATGCTGCAGGTGGCGCCGCCGGTGCAGCCACCAAAGGCCCGCCGGCCCGGCGAGCAAGCCGAGGCCGCCCAGGGTGCCCAGCAGCTTGGGCAGGCCGGTCCAGGAAAGCGCCAAGGGGTAAGGCGCCACCCAGCCCAATGCGTAGTGGTAGACGGTGGCCACGCTCGTCGCCGCGAAGCACAGCGCGAAGCCGTAGAACGTGAGGTGGTGGAAGCGCCGCCGCGCGTGCGTCCAGGCGTCGCTGTCGTTGTGGCAGCCCTCGCCATGCCCACCATCGAGGTACTTGAGGCGCAGCGCGTCTTGCACCGCCTCGGCCACCGCGGCGCCCTGCTGCCCCGGCGGCGCGGCGCCGGGCGTCACGTCGCGCCAGAAGCGCGCCACGCCGAGGCCGAGCGCAAGCAGCGCGAAGCCGAACACCGGCGCGAACATCCAGACCATCAGGTTGTGCGGGAAGAGCGCGTAGAAGCTGCCGGCGCCGGGGTGGGTGAACAGCGCGGCGGCCGAGCCCTTCAGCGCCACGGCCAGCACCAGGAAGAGCGCCAGCCCCGCGGCCAGCGCCAGCGCGAGCACCGGCCCATTGTGCCGGTAGGCGGCGCCGAACGAGGCCGGCCAGGCGTGGTGCTCGTAGGTGCGGGCGCGCACGCGCGCCATCGCCTGCGGCACGTTCACCGCAAACTCGTGCGGCGGCGCGTACTGGCAAGCGTGCAGGCAGGCACCGCAGTTGTGGCACAGGTTGGCCAGGTAGTGCACGTCGGCCGTGGGGAACGCCAGCCGCCGCGTCATCGCCGGGAACACGGCGCAGAAGCCTTCGCAGTAGCGGCAGGCATTGCAGATCTGCAGCTGGCGCGCGACCTCGGCTTCGTCGCTGGCGGCACCCGCCGCGCCCGGGGCACGGCCCGCGGTGCCCTGCGCCAGGTCCTGCGCTTCGCGAACGAGCAACTCAAGTGCGCTCATGCTCGGCCTCCCGCGACGAGGCGGCGACGTGCCCGCTCGCCGTGATGTCCACCGAACCGCGCACTGTCGGTTGGGCCAGAGCAAGCGCGGCCGACGCCCCCGCGATGCGCCCGAAGGCCGTACCGATGGTCATGCCGACGCCGGCGGTGTAGCCCTGCCCGAACACGTTGCCGGCCATCACCTCGCCGGCGGCGAAGAGGTTGCCGCTCGGCACGCCGCCGAAGTGCACCGCGGCGTGCGCGTCCACCTTCAGGCCGAGGTAGGTGAAGGTGACGCCCGGCTTCAACGTGTAGCCGTAGAAGGGCGGCATGTCGATCGGCAGTGCCCAGTGCGTCTTGGGCGGCACGAGCCCTTCGGTGTGGCAGTCGTCGAGCACGGCGTGGTCGAAGGTGCCGACGCGGCAGGCGGCGTTGTAGGCGCGCACGGTCTCCAAGAGCGTGGCCTCGGGCACGCCGAGCTGGCGCGCGAGCTCTTCCAGCGTGTCGGCGCGCACGCCGCGGAAGACCGGCGGCATGAATCGCCCCACCGCCTTGGCGTCGGTGACCGAATGCCCCACCTGCCCCGGCTGCAGCGCGACGAGCCGGCCCCAGATGGCATAGCGCTTGGGCCAGAAGTCCTCGCCCTCGTCGTAGAAGCGCCGGCCCTCGCGGTTGACCATGATGCCGAGCGAGACGCAGTCCACGCGCGTGACGATGCCGCCGTCGTAGAGCGGCGCGCGCGCGTCGATGGCCACCATGTGCGCCTGCGTCGGGTCGCCGATGGCGTCGGCGCCCTGCGCGATGAGGTCCTTCAGCAGCACGCCCTGGTTGAAGCGCGTGCCGCGGATGGCGAAGTTGTCGGCCGGCCACTCGCCGCGCTCGTTGGTGCCCCAGGCCTCGCGCAGCCACTCGCGGTTGCTCTCGAAGCCGCCGCTGGCCAGCACGCAGGTGCGCGCTTTGATGCGCTCGCCGCTTTCGAGCACGGCGGCGACGAAGCGCACCGAACCGGCCGAACCGGCCGGGCTCGCCGGGCTCGCCGCACTCGATGCGCGCGGCACCTCGAGCTCGACGTGCCGCACCGGCGCCTCGTAGCGCACCAACACGCCCAGCGCCTGCGCGCTGCGGTAGTAGGCATTGACGAGCGCCTTGCCGCCGCCCATGAAGAAGGCGTTGGTGCGCGAGAGGTGCAGCGTGCCCGACAGCGAAGGCTGGAAGCGCACGCCGTGTTTCATCATCCACGGCCGCACGGTGGCCGAGTGGCGGATGGCGAGCCGCGCCATCGCTTCGTCGGTCTTGCCGGCGGTGACTTTCCGGAGGTCCAACCAGAACTCCTCTTCGGGGTAGGCCTCGGTGAGCACGTCTTCGGGGGCGTCGTGCATGCAGCGCAGGTTGCGCGTGTGCATCGAGTTGCCGCCGCGCCACGCGCGCGGCGCGGCCTCGAGCAGCAGCACCGAGGCGCCGGCCTCGCGCGCCGTGAGGGCGGCACAAAGGGCGGCGTTGCCGCCGCCGATGACGAGCACGTCGAGCATGGGGAGGGTGTTGTTGGCGCGGCCGGCGAGCACTTGAACGGAGGCGGCATTGTGCGGGCGCGCGATGCCGCCGCCCCGCTACGGAATACCTGCGCGCTGGTTCCATGCCCGCCGCCCCAGCTTTCGCAATTCGCTGAACCACAGCACCCCGCTGGCCATCACGACACACACGCCCCACTGTTCGACGGACAGCGGCACGGTGCCGAAGGCGAGGTTGAGGAATGGCAGGTGCACGACCGCGACCTGCAGTGCGGCCGATAGCGCGACAGCGCCCCACAGCCACCGGTTCGAGAACACGGCCGTGAACGCGGACGCCGTTTCCGAGCGTGCGTTGAAGCAGTTGAACAACTGGGTCAGCACCAGCACCGTGAAGGCCGCCGTGCGTGCGAGTTCCAGGCTGTACGGGCCTGCCCCCACCCAGGCTTGCACCGGCTCGAACAGCCCGGCGGGCAGGAACAAGTCCAGCGTCAACACGGTCAGCACCGCCATCACCCCACCGACTTCGGCAACAGCCAGCCCCATCCGGACATCGATGACACGCAGGCTGCGAGGGCGTGGTTTGCGCTCCATCACATCGTCGGTGATCGGGTCCACGCCCATGGCCAGCGCGGGCCCGGTGTCGGTGATGAGATTGATCCAGAGGATCTGCGTGGCCAGCAAGGGCAGCGCCACGGCCCCGCCCATGCCGGCTGCAGTGGCCGTCAGGCCGATGATCCCTGCGCCAACCACGCCCAGGAACACCGCCAGCACCTCGGCGAGGTTCGACGACAGCAGGTATCGCAGGAACTTGCGGATGTTGTCCAGCACGCCGCGGCCTTCGCGCACCGCCTGCACGATGGTGGCGAAGTTGTCGTCGGCCAGCACCATGCGGGCTGCTTCCTTGGTCACCTCGGTCCCCGCCAAGCCCATCGCGATGCCGATGTCGGCAGCTTTCAGTGCCGGGGCATCGTTGACGCCGTCGCCCGTCATTGCCACCACGTTTCCGGCAGCCTGCAGTGCCTTGACGATGCGCAGCTTGTGCTTGGGGGCCACACGTGCGAAGACGCAGGTCTGCTGCGCCGCCATGGCGAAGGCCGCGTCGTCCAGCGCGTCCAGTTCCACCCCCGTCAGCACCGGTCCCCCGGCGTCGATGATGCCGAGGTCTGCCGCAATGCGCGCCGCCGTGCGCGGGTGGTCGCCGGTGATCATGACCACCCGGATACCGGCGCGGCGTGCCTGGTCGATGGCGACGGCGGCCTCGGCGCGCGGTGGGTCGATGATGCCGACGGTGCCGATGTACGCCAGCCCCTGTTCCAGCCGGTCCGCCTCGTCGGCGTCCCTGGGGGTCTGCGCGTCGGCAGGCAGCGTGCGGCGCGCCACGGCCAGGGTTCGAAGCGCGGCATCGGTCATCGTGTCCACGCCGGCCAGGATGCGCACCCGCGCCGCGTCGTCGAGTTCGACCAGTTCCGTGCCCTGCAGGACGCGGGTGCAATGCGCCAGCAGCACGTCCGGCGCACCCTTGGTGAACAGCACATGCGCGTCGGCATCGCCGTGGTCCACCTCCAGGGTCGACATCATCTTGCGATGCGAGGTGAAGGGAATCTCGCCGATGCGTTCGTAGCGCTCCTTGCGTGTCGCGGCTTCGTCGGGCCCGCCCAGCTTGCGCGCTGCCACCAGGAAGGCAGCGTCGGTCGGGTCGCCCTGGACGATCCACGAGCCGTCCCCCTGCTGCTGCAGATGGGCGTTGCCCGCCTGGCTGCCGCCGCCGAGCACGGCAGACAGCTCGTCGCGCAGTGGTCCGTCGGGCAACGCGTCCCCATCGCGCTCGGCCCGGCCCTCGGGCGCATAGCCCACGCCGGTGATGTCGCTGCGCCCCGTGGCCGTCATCACGCGCTGGATCGTCATCTCGCCACGTGTCAGCGTGCCGGTCTTGTCCGACGCGATGACGGACGCCGAGCCCAGCGTCTCCACCGAGGCCAGTTTCTTGACGATGGCATGGTGGCGGGCCATGCGGCGCACCCCCATCGCCAGCACCACGGAAAGGATGGCCGGCAAGCCCTCGGGCACGGCGGCCACGGCCAGCGACACGCCCAGCAGCAGCACGGTCACCGTTTCTGCGGCGCCGTGGATGTCGGAGATGATCAGGATGGTGGCGACCACCGCCGCGGCCAGCGCCACCGCGCCGATGCCCAGCACCTTGCCCAGGTGGGCGATTTCGCCTTGCAGCGGTGTCGGCGTGTCGGGCGTGGTGTCCAGCAGCGTGGCGATGCCGCCCATCTCGGTGGCCATGCCGGTGGCCGTGACGACGGCGCGTCCGGTGCCCTGCGCGACCGCGGTGCCCTTGAAGACCATGTTCAGCCGGTCGCCCAGCGCTGCCGGCGCAGGCAGGGGTGCCGCGTCCTTGAGCACCGCCTCGCTCTCGCCCGTCAGCGACGCCTCCAGCACCCGCAGCGCAGCGGCTTGCGCCAGGCGCGCATCGGCACCCACGGCATCGCCTTCGGCCAGCACCAGCACGTCGCCCTTGACCAGGTCGGTGCTCGGTACACGGGCGACCATGCCGCCACGCAGCACCGCCGAGGTCGCGGTGGTCATCCTGGCCAGCGCCGCCACGGCCTGCGCTGCCTTCGCTTCCTGCAGCCAGCCCAGCACAGCGTTCGCCGCCACCACGGCGGCGATGACGATGGCATCCAGCGGCCAGCCGGCCACGCCCGCCGCGGCACCCTCGGAACCTCGCTCAAACCACCAGGCCACCAGGGCGACGGCCGCCGCCGCGCCCAGCAGATAGACCAGCGGGTCCTGCAGCTGCGCCAGTGCGCGGCGCCAGGCTGGAACGGGCGGCAAGGCGCGCAATTCGTTGCGGCCGTCGGCTTGCAGCCGCTTGGCGGCCTCCTCGGCGCTGAGGCCTTGATCCAGGTCGGCGCCCAGTGTCGCGGCCAGCGCGGCGACCTCCATCGAAGACGGGTCCCCAGGCGGTGGCGGCTGCGGGGCCTGCGCTCTCATCGCAGCGGCCCCCGCAAGAGGCGGGCCGTGTGCAGAGCGATCTGCGTGTCTTCCTGCGACGCCACCACACGCACGGCGCAGCTTGAAGTGGCTGCGCTGATGGCGGCCCGCCCGCGCTGGTTGCCATCGGCGTCCAGGGCGACGCCGAACCAGCCCAGCGCATCACAGATGGCCGCCCTCACGGGCGCGTCGTTCTCGCCGATGCCCCCGGTGAAGACGATGAGGTCCACGCCGCCCAGAACCGTGGCCATGGCGGCCAGTTGCTTGGCCACCGCGACGCAGAACATGCGGACGGCCAGGCGCGCATCGGCGTGGCTGGACTCGGCTTCGTGCAGGCGCCGCATGTCGCTGTGCAGGCCCGAGATGCCGAGCAGGCCCGACCGCCGGCTCAGCATCGCCTCAAGCGCCGCCGCGTTGCCACCGTTGCAACGCAACAGATGGATCAGCACGCCAGGGTCGAGGTCGCCGCTGCGGGTGCCCATGATCAGGCCGCCTCCGGGCGTGAGGCCCATGCTGGTGTCGATGGAACGTCCCGCCTTGACGGCAGTCACGCTGGCACCGTTGCCCAGGTGCGCGATCAGCACCCGTTCAGGCAGCCCTTGCGGCAGTTCGCGGGCCAGTTGCGCCACGATCGACTCGCACGACAGCCCGTGGAAGCCGTAGCGCTGGATGCCCTGCGCCTGCAAGGCCCTGGGGATGGGCAGCACGCGCGCGGCATCCGGCAGCGTGGCGTGGAAAGCGGTATCGAAGCACGCCACCTGCGGCAGGCCCGGAAACGTGGCACGGCTGTGGGCGATGATCGCCAGCGCTGCCGGCGTGTGCAGTGGCGCGAACGGGCTTGCCGCCTCGATGTGGCGCAGCACCGCATCGTCGATGACGACATGCCTGCGAAGCACGGGCCCGCCGTGCACGATGCGGTGGCCGATGGCCTGAGGCGTCAGTCCGTTGACCGCAGCGAGCCGCTGCGCCAGGTCTTCGATGGTGTCCAGCTGCCCGGCCCGCAGCGGCTCGGCCGCATCCCGCTGCGCATCGGCATCCACACGGTACAGGCCGAACTTGAGCGACGACGAACCGCTGTTCAGCGCGAGGACGATCACGCGCTGCCCAGCCAGCGCCAGCCGCGCACCTCCGGCAGATCGTCGCCGTGCTCGGCGATGTAGAGCTTGTGCCGCTCGATGCGCGTCCAGTAGCGCGCCGTGGCGCGCTCCACTTCGCCCGCCAGCCGGGGAATGCGCCGCACCGCGTCCAGCGCCAGCTGATAGCGGTCGAGGTTGTTCAGCACCACCATGTCGAAGGGCGTGGTGGTGGTGCCTTCTTCCTTGAAGCCGCGCACATGGATGTTGACGTGGTTGTGCCGGCGGTAGGTCAACCGGTGCACCAGCGACGGGTAGCCATGGAAGGCGAAGATCACCGGCCGGTCGGTGGTGAACAGGGCATCGAAGTCCCGGTCGTCCAGGCCGTGCGGGTGTTCCGATGGCGGCTGCAGCACCATCAGGTCGACGACATTGACGACGCGGATGCGGATGTCCGGCACATCCTGGCGCAGCAGCATGACCGCCGCCAGGCACTCCAGCGTGGGCACGTCGCCGGCGCAGGCCATCACCACGTCGGGCCCCGGGTCGTCCGTGGCGTCTTCGGTGCTGGCCCAGGCCCACACACCGGCACCCGCCGTGCAGTGGCGCATGGCTGCGTCCATGTCCAGCCACTGCCATGAGGGTTGCTTTCCTGCCACGATGACGTTCACGTGGTGGCGGCTGCGCAGGCAGCGGTCGGCCACGGAGAGCAGGCAGTTCGCATCGGGCGGCAGGTAGATGCGCACCACGTCCGACGACTTGTTGGCCACGTGGTCCATGAAGCCCGGGTCCTGGTGCGACAGGCCGTTGTGGTCCTGCCGCCAGACGTGGGACGTGAGCAGGATGTTCAGCGAAGCAATCGGCGCGCGCCAGGGGATCTTGCGGCTCACCTTCAGCCACTTGGCGTGCTGGTTGAACATCGAGTCGATGATGTGGATGAAGGCTTCGTAGCAGGAGAACAGGCCGTGGCGTCCCGTCAGCAGGTAGCCTTCGAGCCAGCCTTCGCACAGGTGTTCGCTCAACACTTCCATCACGCGGCCGTCGGCGCTGAGATGGGTGTCGTTTTCCACCGTCTCGGCCATCCAGGCCTTGCCCGACACGGCGTAGACGGCATCGAGCCGGTTCGACGCGGTTTCGTCCGGGCCGAAGAGGCGGAAGTTGGCCGTGGGCAGATTCAGCCGCATCACCTCACGCAGGAAGCCGCCCAGCACGCGCGTGGCCTCGCCCTCGGTGCCGCCGGGCGCCGGCACGGCCACGGCGTGTTCGTGCAGGCGCGGCATCACCAGGGCTTGCAGCAGTTGGCCACCGTTGGCGTGCGGGCTGAAGCCCATGCGGCGACGGCCGGTGGGCGCGAGGGTGGCGAACTCTTCGCGGAACTTGCCGGCATCGTCGAACAGTTCCCGGGGGCGGTAGCTCTGCAGCCAGGCTTCCAGCTGCTGCACATGTTCGGGCTTGGTGAACTTGCTGATCGGCACCTGGTGGGCGCGCCAGGTGCCTTCGACCGGCAGGCCGTCCACCGCCTTCGGCCCGGTCCAGCCCTTGGGCGTGTCGAGAATGATCATCGGCCAGCGGGGGCGTTCGGGCGGGACCTGGGCATCGGGCGCGCGCGCCGTGGCCTGGATGCGCTGGATGTGCGCCAGCGCCTTGTCCAGCGCGCCGGCAAGGCTCTGGTGCACCAGCGCCGGGTCATCGCCTTCAACGAGGTGCGGCTCGTAGCCATGCGCATGCATCAGCTCGAACAGTTCGGCGCGGCCGATGCGCGCCAGCACGGTCGGGTTGGCGATCTTGTAGCCGTTGAGGTGAAGGATCGGCAGCACGGCGCCATCGCGCGCCGGGTTGAGGAACTTGTTGGAGTCCCAGCTTGCCGCCAGCGGCCCGGTCTCCGCTTCGCCGTCGCCGACGATGCAGGCGACGATCAGACCCGGGTTGTCGAAGGCGGCGCCGTAGGCGTGCGCCAACGAGTAGCCCAGTTCACCGCCTTCATGGATGGAGCCCGGGGTCTCGGGCGCCACATGGCTGGGGATGCCGCCGGGCCACGAGAACTGGCGGAACAGACGCCGCATGCCGCTGCGGTCGCGTTCGATGGCGGGGTAGTGCTCGGTGTAGGCGCCTTCGAGGTAGGTGTTGGCGACGATCCCGGGCCCGCCGTGGCCGGGGCCGACGATGAGCAGCATGTCCAGCTCGTGCGCCTTGATCAGCCGGTTCAGGTGAACGTACAGCAGGTTCAACCCGGGGGTCGTGCCCCAGTGTCCGAGCAGGCGCCGCTTGACATGGTCCAGCGTCAGCGGCGTCTCGAGCAGCGGGTTGTCCTGCAGGTAGATCTGCCCGACCGACAGGTAGTTGGCGGCGCGCCACCAGGCATGCATCTTGTGGAGCACGTCGGGCGCGAGGGTGTCTTGCATCGTGGCTCCGCAACTTGGCAATCACACGAGAAGAGCACGAAGCCGGCCCGCGGTCTGTGCGCTGGCGGACTCAAGCGGGCGGTCGCCTGCAATGCTTGCGCGGCAGCGGCCGCACGAAGGCCGGGCCTGGCGGTGTGCCGACCGGTCAACGACCCTGCGGTCTCGCCATGTCGAACGAAGCGGACAGCGGACGTGCGCCTGCCGGCTCTTCAGGCCGCCTTGCGCTGCGCGCCGGCAGCCAGCCGGTCGCACACCGCGCACGTGACGTCGGCGGTGGTCGCCTGGCCGCCGAGGTCGCGCGTGTGCAGCTTCGGGTTGGCCGTCACCTGCTCGATGGCCTGCATCACGCGCCTGGCGGCGTCGGCTTCGCCCAGGTGCTCGAGCATCATGACGACCGACCAGAAGGTGCCCACCGGGTTGGCCAGGCCCTTGCCCATGATGTCGAAGGCCGAGCCGTGGATCGGCTCGAACATGCTCGGGTAGCGGCGCTCGGGGTCGATGTTGCCGGTGGGCGCGATGCCCAGGCTGCCTGCCAGCGCCGCGGCCAGGTCGCTCAGGATGTCGGCGTGCAGGTTGGTGGCGACGAGGGTGTCGAGCGACGCCGGGCGGTTGATCATGCGCGCCGTCGAGGCGTCGACGAGTTCCTTGTCCCACGTGACGTCCGGGAACTCCTTGCTGATCTGCAGCGCGATCTCGTCCCACATCACCATCGCGTGACGCTGCGCGTTGCTCTTGGTGATGACGGTGAGCAGCTTGCGCGGGCGGGACTGGGCCAGCCTGAAGGCGAAGCGCATGATGCGCTCGACGCCGGCGCGGGTCATCATCGACACGTCGGTGGCCGCCTCGATCGGGTGGCCCTGGTGCACTCGGCCGCCAACACCGGCGTACTCGCCCTCGGAGTTCTCGCGCACGATGACCCAGTTCAGGTCGTCCGGGCCGCAGCGCTTCAGCGGCGCGTCGATGCCGGGCAGGATGCGCGTCGGGCGCACGTTGGCGTACTGGTCGAAGCCCTGGCAGATCTTCAGCCGCAGGCCCCACAGCGTGATGTGGTCAGGGATGTGCGGGTCGCCGGCGCTGCCGAACAGGATCGCGTCCTTGTGGCGGATCGCGTCCAGGCCGTCGGCCGGCATCATCACGCCGTGCTGGCGGTAGTGGTCGCCGCCCCAATCGAAGTTCTCGAACTCGAAGCGGAAGCTGGTACTCGATCGTGCGAGCGCTTCCAGCACCTGCTGGCCGGCGGGCACGACTTCCTTGCCGATGCCGTCACCGGGGATGGTGGCGATGGAGTAGGTCTTCATGGCGGGTCTCCTAAGGGTGGGTGGGGAACGGGTGGGGCCACGGCAGCCGCTGGGCCCGCGACTTGCGGCCGTCGACGGCTGGCTTGCGCCATCATCGCCCGTCGCCGCCGCCATCCACCCACTGCCGCCATGAACGCCAACACTTCGCCCGCCATCTCGCCCGACACCCGCCGCACCGTCCTCGTCACCGGCGCGGCCAGCGGCATCGGCGCCGCCACCGCCCGACGCTTCCTGCGGGAAGGCTGGAACGTGGTCATCAACCACCTCGAGGGGCAGCAGGCCGAGGCGCAGGCGGTGGCCGCCCTGGCCACGGCCTCCGGCCAGCGGGCACTGTGGGTTGCCGGCGATGTGACGTCGGATGCCGATTGCGTGCGCGTGGTGCAGGCGGCCGTGCTGGCCTTCGGATCGCTGCACGCCCTGGTCAACGCCGCCGGCATCAGCAAGATGGTGCCACACGCCCGGCTGCACGACGTGTCGGCCGACGACTTCCAGCGCATCTATGCGGTCAACACGATCGGCACCTTCCAGATGATCCGCGCCGCGGCGCCGGCGTTGAAGGCGGCGGGTCATGCGGCTGGCGCGGCCGCGCGCTCGGCGGTGGTCAACATCTCGTCGCGCGCCGCGCTGATGGGCAGCGGCTCCTCGGTGCCCTATGCGTGCAGCAAGGCAGCCGTGAACGCGCTGACGATGTCGATGGCGCGCGTGCTCGCCCCGGAGGTGCGCGTCAACGCAATCTGCCCGGCGCTGGTGGAGCAGGGCTTCGTCGAGCGGCTGGCGCCGCAGATGTTCGCCGAGCGCAGCGCGCACCAGAAGGCGGTGTCGCCGCTGCAGCGCCTGGGCCACCCCGACGAAGTGGCCGAGGCGATCCACTGGCTGGCCACCGCCGCGTCGATGATGACCGGCGCCCTCGTCGAGCTTGACTTCGGCATGCACCTGAATGCGGTGTGAGCTGAGGACCACGGCCGAGCGAACCGCCGGCCGTCGGGCTGACCTCACCCGCCGCTGAGCGCCAGCACGACCGCCACCAAGTCGTCCGGCCGCAGCGCGTGGCGCAGGTCGCGCACGCCGATGCCGCTGACGAAGATGCGCATGTTGGGCCGCAACTGGCCCTGCTCGTCGACGACGCGGAAGCGCAGCCCGGGATAGCGCCGGTCGAGGTCGGCGAACAGCGCGTCGAGCGTGGCGCCCTCGGCCTCCACGTGCGCTTCGCGCGTGTAGGAGTGCAGCGCCGCGGGAATCAGCACCTTCACCGCGGCGGCCTCCGGCGGCAACCGCGGCCATGGCGCCCATCACGGGCGCAGCCTGCGCCGTGACCGCGGCCCCGATCGGGGCACCCGCTCACTGGAGTACCTTGGTGCAGCGCATTCCGGCGTTCGCCCTTCGGGCAGCCGGGCGTGCTCATGCCACCTCCGCCACTTCCACCGCATAGATCTCGGGCAGGTGGCGGGCGACGAGCGACCAGCGCGCGCCTTCGTCATGGCCGATCCACAGCTCGCCGCTGCTCGTGCCGAGGTACAGCGCCGGCGCCGGCAACGCGTCCACCGTCATTGCCTGGCGCTTGATGGTCCACCAGGCCTGGGTCTCGGGCAGGCCCTTGTCCAGCCGCTGCCAGGTGCGGCCGCCGTTGCGCGTGACGTAGGCGGCCGGCTCGCCACCGGGGCTGGTGCGCGGCCACACGGTGGCGGCGTCCATCGGGAACACCCACGCGGTGTCGGGGTCGCGCGGGTGGACCACCATCGGGAAGCCGACGTCACCCACGCGCTTGGGCATCTTGCGGCCGATGCGCTGCCAGACATCGCCGGCGGGGTCGCCCGTGCGGTCCATGCGGTAGATGCCGCAGTGGTTCTGCTGGTACAGCCGGTTCGGGTTGGCCGGGCACAGCCGCACGCAATGCGGGTCGTGGAAGGTGACTGTGCCGGGGTCGAAGCCCTCGACGACCTCCATGCCGCGGATCAGCGTCTTCCAGCTGCGCCCGGCGTCGTGCGACTCGTGCACGCCGCCGCCCGACATGCCGAACATCAGGTGCGAGGCATCGCGCGGGTCGACGATGATGGAGTGCAGCTTCGGCCCGTCGGGCGTGCCGTCCTGCACCGTGCCCATCCACTCGCGGAACTGCGGGTCGTCGTTGACCGAAGGCAGCGGTGCCCAGCGGACGCCGCCGTCCTCGGAGCGGAAGAGGCCCTGCGGCGAGGTGCCGGCGTACCAGCTGCCCGCCTCGCCGGCGTGCCCCGGGGTCAGCCAGAAGGTGTGGTCGACCGAGCGGCCGGGCAAAGCACCCGGTGAAGCGCTCGTCGCCGGCGCGAAGGCGGGCGGCTGCTGCGCCTCTTTCCAGCGGCGGCCGAGGTCGGTGGAACGGAAGACCGTCGGGCCGAGGTGGCCGGTCCTGGCCGCGGCCAGCAGCGTGCGGCCGTCGCGCGGGTCCAGTTGCAGGTGGCTGACGATGTGGCCGTGGAAGTGCGGGCCGTCCACCCGCCAGGTCTTGCGCCGGGTGTCGCCGTGGAACAGCCAGGCGCCCTTGCGCGTGGCCACGAGGACGACGAGGCGGCTGGGCGGGGCGCTCGCGCGGCGCTTCGGGACGGCCTTGGCGGCCGTCCTGGCGGCGGTCTTGGCCGAGCTCTTGGCAGTGGTCTTCGCGGCGGAGGAGGCGGCGGCGGCTCCGCGGGCGGCACGGGCACTGCTGGAGGTGGAACGGGGGTTGGTTCGGCTCATGGCGGCTTCCCGGGCAAGGGTAGCTGGTGGGGACACGGAGCGGAGGGACACCTGCATGACGATCGAGCGGGCACGATATCGACACCCGGCGCAACGGCCGTGGGTGCCGGCCCGCGCTCCCGCTCTTCTCGGCCCAGCGGCATCGTCCTTCGCGTCGGCCGGTTTGCCCCGGCCAGGCCGATCCGGCTTCCCACGCCGAGCTCACTGCGCGCAGTCTCCACCCCGTGGACCTTCGAATCAACCGCCGCCGGCCGCGGCCGGCATGGCTCATCGCCGCCGTGGGGTTGCTGGGCGCCGCCGCCGGGGCGTGGGCCCAGGCCGCCGGCCT
>JALHOU010000132.1 GCA_022842825.1 Rubrivivax sp. | reverse complement strand
GCCCCGATGCCCAGCCTTCTCGCGCGCTTCAGGCGCCTCGCGCCGTACTTCCGCACCAGCCGCATCGGGCTGGCCGCCACCATCTTCGGCGCCACGCTGATGGCGCTGACCGAGCCGATGCTGGCCGACCTGATGAAGCGCCTGCTCGACCAGGGTTTCACGGGCCAGCAGATCGCGCTGTGGATGGTACCCACGGCCATCGTCGGCGTTTTCGCGCTGCGCAGCCTGGCCGGATTCCTCTCCCAGTACGGCCTCGCGTGGGCCGCGCAGCGCGCCGTGCTGCTGCTGCGCGAGGCGATGTTCGCGCGACTGCTGCGCGCCCAGCCCGCACTCTTCGCGCAGCAGACGGCCAGCGGCCTCACCAACATCCTCGTCTTCGAGGTGCAGGCGGGGGTGCAGATCCTC
Source organism: Rubrivivax sp. (assembly GCA_022842825.1). Lineage (GTDB taxonomy): Bacteria > Pseudomonadota > Gammaproteobacteria > Burkholderiales > Burkholderiaceae_C > Rubrivivax. Next base: position 13,357 of record JALHOU010000132.1, on the reverse strand, counting down.
ACCAACGCGCTGCTGACTCTGGTGCGCGACTCGCTCACGCTGGTGGCGCTGCTGGCCTACCTGCTGTGGCTGAACTGGCAGCTCACGCTCTTCGTGAGCGTGCTCTTTCCGGCCGTGATCATCGTCATGCGCAAGCTCGGCTCGCGCCTGCACCGGCTGGCGGTGGAAAGCCAGCGTGCCACCGACGCGCTGGCCTATGTGGTGGAGGAGAACGTGCTCGCCTGGCGCATCGTGCGCCTGCAGGGCGCCGAGGCGCCGCAGACGCGGCGCTTCATGCAGCGCGCCGACCTGCTGCGCCGGCTGATGCTCAAGGTGGTGGTGGCTGGCGCGACGATGACGCCGGTGACGCAGATGCTGGCCGCGGTGGCGCTGTCGGCCGTCATCACGCTGGCGCTGTGGCAAAGCGGCACCGGCGGCGCCACGGTGGGCGGCTTCGTCGCCTTCATCAGCGCCATGCTGATGTTGGTGGCGCCGCTCAAGCACCTGTCGGACGTGATGGCGCCCATCACGCGCGGCCTGGCCGCCGTGGAGCGCGGCCTGGACCTCGCCGAGACGACACCGGCCGAGGCGGGCGGCGGCCACCGCCCGCAAGGCGTGCCGGGTACGGCCAGCGCGCCGGCGCGGGCGCGCGGCGAGATCGCCTTCGAGGACGTGGGCCTGCGCTACAACGAAGAGACGGCGCCGGCGCTGGTCGGCCTGGCGCTGCACGTGCGGCCCGGCGAGACGGTGGCGCTGGTCGGCCCCTCGGGCGCCGGCAAGACGACGCTCGTCAACCTGCTGCCGCGCTTCCTCGAGCCCAGCGCCGGCCGCATCCTGCTCGACGGCGTGCCGCTGCGCGAGTGGGACGTGGCGACGCTGCGCCGCCAGTTCGCGTTTGTCAGCCAGGACGTGGTGCTCTTCAACGACACCATCGCCGCCAACGTCTCGCTGGGCGACGAGGCGAGCGAGGCGCGCGTGCGCGACGCGCTGGCCGCGGCGGCGCTGCTCGACTTCGTCGACGGCCTGCCGCACGGCCTGGCCACCGTCATCGGCCACAACGGCAGCGAGCTCTCCGGCGGCCAGCGCCAGCGCCTGGCGATCGCGCGCGCGCTGTTCAAGGACGCGCCGGTGCTCATCCTCGACGAGGCGACCTCGGCGCTGGACAGCGAGTCCGAACGCGCCGTGCAGGCGGCGCTCGAGCGGCTGATGTTGGGCCGCACGACGCTCGTCATCGCGCACCGGCTGTCCACGATCGAACACGCCGACCGAGTCGTGGCGCTGGAGGCCGGGCGCATCGTCGAGCAGGGCACGCACGCGGCGCTGCTCGCCGCCGGTGGCCTCTATGCGCGGCTGCATGCCATGCAGTTCAGAACCTAGCCATCGCAGAAGCAGACCACGAGGAGACCCCATGCCCGCACCGATCTCTCGCTACCCCGTGCCCACCCTCGCGCAGGTGCCCGACGACATCCGCGAACGCATCCTCGAGGTGCAGGCGAAGGCGGGCTTCGTGCCCAACGTCTTCCTTGCGCTGGCGCACCGGCCGGCCGAGTGGCGTGCCTTCGTCGCCTACCACGACGCGCTCATGCTCAAGGAGGGCGGCAGCCTCACCAAGGGCGACCGCGAGATGATCGTCGTCGCCACCTCCGCGGTGAACCACTGCCTGTATTGCGTCGTGGCGCACGGCGCCATCCTGCGCATCTACGAGAAGAAGCCGCTTGTCGCCGACCAGGTGGCTGTCAACTGGCGCAAGGCCGACATCACGCCGCGCCAGCGCGCGATGCTGGAGTTCGCTGTCAAGGTGTGCGAGCGCTCGCACGAGGTGAACGATGCCGACTTCGGCGCCCTGCGCGAGCACGGCTTCGGCGACGAGGACGCCTGGGACATCGTCGCCATCACCGCCTTCTTCGGCATGAGCAACCGCATGGCCAATGCCATCGGCATGAAGCCCAACGCCGAGTTCTACCTGATGGGGCGGGTGCCGAAGGCGAAGGCCTGAGGCCCGCGTTGCCGGTTTGAAGGCGGGCATTGACCTGCTTCAATGCATGGCCGTCTTGAGCGGCGAAGATGTGCCGTTTGCCCGGCCGGCGGTGTGATGCGACGCGCCCGGGCCGCTCCCTGGAGGACCGTCCATGCCCACACCCGACTCCACGCAAGCCCGGCCGGGCGCCGACGCGGCACCCGCACCGCTGCCGTTGCAAGCCATCAGCGCCGAGGTGCTGCTCGAGAAGTACGCCAAGGGTGACGAGGCCAGCGCCGAAGACGTGATGCGCCGCGTGGCGCGCGCGCTGGCCGAGGCCGAGGCGCCGGAGCAGCGCGCGCATTGGGCCGCCTGCTTCGAGGAAGCGCAACGCGCCGGCTTCGTGCCCGCCGGGCGCGTGCAGAGCGCTGCCGGCACAGGGCTCGCCGCCACGCTCATCAACTGCTTCGTGCAGCCCGTGGGCGACAGCATCTCGGCCCCGGAAGAAGGCTTCCCCGGCATCTACACCGCCCTGGCCGAGGCGGCCGAGACGATGCGCCGCGGCGGCGGCGTCGGCTACGACTTCAGCCGCATCCGTCCCGCCGGCGCCTGGGTGGCGAGCACGCAGAGCAACGCGTCGGGCCCGGTGAGCTACCTGCGCGTCTTCGACCGCAGCTGCGAGACGGTGGAATCGGCCGGCGCCCGGCGCGGCGCGCAGATGGGCGTGCTGCGCTGCGACCACCCGGACATCGAGGCCTTCATCCATGCCAAGGACGCCGGAGACCTGCGCAACTTCAACTTGAGCGTCGGTGTCACCGACGCCTTCATGCAGGCGGTGGAGGCCGACGGCGAGGTCGAGCTCGTGCACCGCGCCGAGCCCGGCCCGGCGTGCAAGGGCGCCGGCGCCTGCCAGCGCGACGACGGCCAGTGGGTCTACCGCCGCGTCAGCGCGCGCGCGCTGTGGGACCAGATCATGCGCAGCACCTACGACCACGCCGAACCGGGCGTGCTCTTCCTCGACGCCATCAACCGCGACAACAACCTCGGCTACTGCGAGAGCATCAGCTGCACCAACCCCTGTGGCGAACAGCCGTTGCCCGCCTATGGCTGCTGCTGCCTGGGCAGCATCGACCTGACGCGCTTCGTGCGCCGGCCGTTCGAGGCCGAGGCCCACTTCGACGAAGCGGCCTTCGCGGCGCTCGTGCCGACCGCCGTGCGCGCGCTGGACAACGTGCTCGAGCTGAGCCTGTGGCCGCTGCCGCAGCAGAAGGCCGAGGCCGACGCGAAGCGCCGCATCGGGCTGGGCTTCACCGGGCTGGGTGATGCGCTCGTGATGCTCAATCTGCACTACGGCAGTGAGGCGGCGCGGGTGCAGGCCGCGCGCATCTCGGAAGTGATGCGCGACGCCGCCTATGGCGCCAGCGTGGCGCTGGCCCGCGAGCGCGGTGCCTTCCCGCTCTTCAATGCCGACCTGTACCTGAGCAGCGGCCGCTTCGCCTCACGCCTGCCCGTTCCGCTGAAGGACAGCATCCGCGCGCATGGGCTGCGCAACTCGCACCTGCTGTCCGTCGCGCCCACGGGCACCATCAGCCTCGCCTTCTGCGACAACGCCAGCAACGGCATCGAGCCGGCGTTCAGCTGGAGCTACGTGCGCAAGAAGCGGCAGGCCGACGGCACGTTCAAGGAGATCAGCGTCGAGGACCACGCCTGGCGCCTCTACCGCCACCTGCACGGCCCCGAGGCTGCGCTGCCGCCGGCCTTCGTCAACGCGCTCGAGCTGAGCGCCGAGCAGCACGCGGCCATGGTGGGCGCGGTGGCGCCGTTCGTCGACACGGCGATCAGCAAGACGGTGAACGTGCCGGCCGACTACCCCTTCGACGACTTCCGCGGTCTGTACCGCCAGGCGTGGAAGCTGGGCCTCAAGGGGCTGGCCACCTACCGCCCGAATGCGGTGCTGGGCTCGGTGCTGTCGACGCAGCCCGAGCCGCTGACGCTGGCCGACATGAACCGCCGCCTCGCCGTGGCGCTGCCGCAGCAGCCGGTGCTCTCGTCGCTGCGCTGGCCGGGCCGGCCCGAGCTGGTGGCCGGCAACCTGGCCTGGTGCAGCATGGTGCAGCACCCGCAGGGCGACTTCGCCCTATTCGTCGGCGAGCTGCCGGCCGAGGGGGGCGCCGCCAGCGGCACGCCGGGCAAACCGTCGCGAAACGGGCCGCGGCCCTTCGAGATCTGGGTCAACGGCGCCGAGCAGCCACGCGGCCTGGGGGCGCTGGCCAAGACGCTGTCGATGGACCTGCGCAGCAACGACGTCGCCTGGCTCCAGCTCAAGCTGGATGCACTGGCCACCGTGGCCGAGGAGCATCCGTTCGAGATGCCGATCCCGCCGCGCGGCGAGCGGCGCCTGTTCCCGGGCACCGTGGCGGCGGTGGCGGCGCTCGTGCGCTGGCGCTGCGAGCAGCTGGGCGTGCTGCCCGCCCCCGAAGGCGCGCCGACGCCGGTGCTGGATGCCCTTTTCAGCCGCGACGACCCGCACACCGGTGAGGACGGCACGCTCGCCTGGGCCGTGGACATCGACAACCCGGTCTCGCGCGAGAGCTTCACGCTGATGCTGAAGGAGGTGACGGTGCCGGGGCCGGACGGCACGCTCGTCACGCGCCCCTGCGCGATGGCGCTGTCGGGCCGCTACCCGCGCGCTCTCGACGGCCTCGTGCGCCTGCTGTCGCTGGACATGCGCGTGGTGGACCCGAGCTGGATCGGCATGAAGCTGCGCAAGCTGCTCAACTACGCCGAGCCGCTGGGCGATTTCATGGCCTTCGAGCCCGGGCTGCCGCCGGGGCAGCGCCGCCAGCGCCAGTGGCCGAGCACGGTGGCCTACCTGGCGCGGCTCGTCATCCACCGCTACGCCATGCTGGGCGTGCTCGACGAGCGCGGCTTCCCGCTGCGCGAGATGGGCGTGCTCGAGGCACCGCAGGGCAGTGCAGCGCGCGTGGCAGCGCCCGTGCAGGCCGGGCGGCCGTGCCCGGAGTGCGGCAACGCGACCATGATCCACAAGGACGGGTGCGACTTCTGCACCGCGTGCGGGTACGTGGGGCAGTGCGGGTAGGGCCTGTTCACACTGGGATGCGCTGGCATCCGTATTGAACATGGGCCCTAGGTGCCGCCGGGTGCCTCGGTCCCGCCCGGCCCGGGGTCAGGCCAGCCGAGCAGTTCGGCCAGCCGGCGTGTGACCCAGAGCGCCTCGGCCTCGTCGGCCGCGCCATCGGGGCCGGCCAGGCCGAGTTGCATGCGCCGCAGCACCTCGGCTTCGTCGGCGCCGGTGTCGAAGTGCACCGTCTGCGCGTGCTCGATGAGCGCCTGCGCGAGGTCTTCGCAGAACTCGTAGCGCGTGGCAATCACCTCGCGCGACACCGTGGGCTTGATGCGCCCCGGCGGCACGAACAGCGCCACGAACGAGGGCGGGACGACGATCTGGCTGTCTTCAGACATGCCCGAGTGCGCCCGCCGTGCCCCAGGCCTCGGCCGGGGGTCAGGCCACGCCGTGGGCCTTGAACCAGGCGACGGCGCGCTTCCAGCCGTCGTCGGCGGCTTCCTTGCGGTAGCTGGGGCGGTAGTCGGCGTGGAAGGCATGCGGTGCCTCGGGGTAGACGACGAACTCGCTCTTCTTCGCGGCGGCGTTGCCGGCGGCCAGCGCGGCCTTCATCTTCTCGACCGTGTCCAGCGGGATGCCGGTGTCGGCGGCCCCGTACAGGCCCAGCACCGGCGCGTGCAGCGCGCCGGCCACATCGACCGGGTGCTTCGGGGTGAGCGCCGTGCTGTTGCCCACCAGCCGGCCGTACCAGGCCACACCGGCCTTCACCGCCGGCTGGTGCGCCGCGTACAGCCAGGTGATGCGACCGCCCCAGCAGAAACCGGTGACGCCGACCGCGCCCGTGCCGGCGCCCTGCCCGCGGGCCCAGGCGACGGTGGCGTCGAGGTCCTTCATGACCTGCTCGTCGGGTACCTTGGAGATGACCTCGGCGATGAGCTTGGCGATCTCGCCGTAGCTGCTGGCGTCGCCCTGGCGGACGAAGAGCTCCGGCGCCACCGCGTAGTAGCCTGCCTTGGCAAAACGGCGCGCGACGTCGGCGATGTACTCGTGCACGCCGAAGATCTCGCTGACCACCAGCACCAAGGGCGCGTTGGCGCGCTGGGCCGGCGCGGCGCGGTAGGCCGGCATCTTGAAGTCGCCCACCGGGATGGTGACCTCGCCCGCGACCAGCCCCGTGCTGTCGGTCTTGATCGTCTGCGCCGCCACCGGCAGCACGGCGGCAGCAAAGCCGCTGCCCACCGCCGTGCGCACGAAGGCGCGTCGGCTTGCGCCACCGGCGGGCACGAGGGTGTTGAAGTCTTCGATCAACATGGTGTCTTCTCCTGGCTGGAATTGCTGGCGCCGGGATCGTAGCAACAGGGGCGACGAAGCCGAAGCCCGACACCGGCCTGTGGGTTCAACCCATCGCCGCGTTCAGTGCGCGCTCGAACGTGGCCACCGTGCGGTCCACGTTCCTGAGCTTGTCGAGGCCGAACAAGCCGATACGGAAGGTGCGGAAGTCCGCCGGCTCGTCGCAGGCCAGCGGCACGCCGGCGGCGATCTGCAGGCCCTGTGTGGCGAAGGCCTGCGTGTTGGCCCAGTCGGCGCGGTCGGTGTAGCTGACCACCACGCCGGGCGCCTGGAAGCCGGGCGCTGCGACGCTGGCGATGCCCTTGGCCTGGAGCAGCGCACGCACGCGCTCGCCCATCAACTGCTGCGCCGCGCGCGCGGCCTCGAAGCCGAACACGGCCGTCTCCTGCATCGTGTCGCGCAGCTGCGCCAGGCCGTCGGTGGGCAGCGTGGCGTGGTAGGCGATCTGGCCCTTCTCGTGCGTCTCCATGATCTGCAGCCACTTCTTCAGGTCCATCGAGAAACTGCTGCTCGTCGTGCTCTCGATGCGCCCGCGCGCGCGCTCGCCCAGCATCACGAGGCCGGCGCAGGGCGTGCTGCTCCAGCCCTTCTGCGGCGCGCTGACGATGACGTCGACGCCGGTCTCGGCCATGTCCACCCAGATGCAGCCCGAGGCGACGCAGTCGAGCACGAAGAGGCCGCCCACCTCGTGCACGGCGGCGGCCACGGCGCGCAGGTAGTCGTGCGGCAGGATCAGGCCGGCGGAGGTCTCGGTGTGCGGCGCGAACACGAGGTCGGGCCTGTCGCGGCGGATGGTGGCCACCACCTCGTCGATGGGGGCCGGCGCGAAGGGTGACTTCGGCGCCGGCGAGGTCAAGCGCGCCTTCAGCACGATCGTCTCCGAAGGGATGGCGCCCATCTCGAAGATCTGGCTCCAGCGATAGCTGAACCAGCCGTTGCGGATGACGAGCACCTTCTTGCCCTGCGCGAACTGGCGCGCCACCGCCTCCATGCCGAAGCTGCCGCTGCCCGGCACGACGATGGCCGAACGCGCGCCGTAGACCTGCTTGAGGGTGGCCGACAGGTCCTGCATCACGCGCTGGAAGCGCTTGGCCATGTGGTTGAGCGCGCGGTCGGTGTAGACGACGGAGTACTCGAGCAGTCCGTCGGGGTCGACGTGAGGCAACAGGCCGGGCATGAAGTCTCCGCGGGAAGAAAGGGCAGGGAGCAAGGGGCAGGCGTGTGGAGGTTACCAGCCCCGCTGCACCGGGCCGGGCCGCTGAGTCCACACCTCGTCCCCGCAATGGCGCTGACCACGGGCCATTGGCAGGCCGAGAGTTGCCGGCCCAGAGCCGCCGAGTGACAAGCGCGCTTCGATCATGAAACCGGCTGCCGCGAACTGGAGGGCCATGAACGGGCGCACGCGAGATCTGTTGGAGGCAGATCTTGGAGCGCCGCATGCCTGGCAGCGCCGCTGCATGCGCCGGCGGCGAGTTGCGCGGCATCGCACTTCGCGCTTGCTCCTCAGCCCAGGGCCCGGGTCGAACCCGAATCGCTGCATCGCTAGACTGGGGCTTTCCGGGTTCCCTCGAACACCATGCGCATCCTGCTCGCGCCGATGGAAGGCCTGCTCGACCACAGCCTGCGCGATGTCATCACGCGCGTCGGCGGCGTGGACCTGTGCGTGTCGGAGTTCATCCGCATCACGGACCAGCGGCTGCCCGAGCGGGTCTTCACGCGCCTCGTGCCCGAGCTGCTGAACGGCGGGCGCACAGAGGCCGGCACGCCGGTGCGTGCGCAGCTGCTCGGCAGCGACCCGGCCTGCCTGGCCGATAACGCGGCGCTGCTTGCTTCCCTCGGCCCGCACGGCATCGACCTCAACTTCGGCTGCCCCGCGCCCACCGTCAACCGCCACCGCGGCGGCGCCGTGCTGCTCGACGAGCCCGAGCTCGTGCACGCCATTGTCGCCGCCGTGCGGCGCGCCGTGCCGGCGGCGATGCCGGTGAGCGCGAAGATGCGCCTGGGCCACCGCGACGAATCGCGCATGCTCGATTGCGCGCTGGCCATCGAGGCGGCCGGCGCGAGCGAACTCACGGTGCACGCGCGCACCAAGGTGCACGGCTACCGGCCGCCGGCCTACTGGGACCGCATTGCCACCATCCGCAGCGCGGTGCGCCTGCCCGTGGTGGCCAACGGCGAGGTGTGGAAGGTGGCCGATGCGCGGCGCTGCTTCGCCGAGAGCGGCTGCGACGCCCTGATGCTGGGCCGAGGCATCGTGGCCGACCCGGGGCTGGCGCTGGCCATTCTCGGCGCTGCTGCGCCCGACTGGGAAGGGCTGCGCCCGCTCGTGCGGCACTACTGGCGCCGCATCGCCGGGCACGTGTCGCCCCGCCACCGTGCCGGGCGGATGAAGCAGTGGCTCAACCTGCTGCGCCGCCGATTCCCCGAGGCGCAGCGAGCGTTCGACACCGTGCGGACCTTCAACGACCCGCTGGTGGTCGAGGGCCTGCTTTTCGGCGCGGCGGCGGCGCAGGCACCGGAGCCGCCTGGCCATGAAGGGCATGAGCGGCAAGGCGCCGCCATGAACGTCTGCGCCGGGGCCTGAATGGCCGCCGCCTCCATCACGCACACGTTGCGCCACGCCACCTTCCGCGGCCTGTGCACCGGCGGGGTGGTGTACTTCGTCGGCAACGCCATGCAGACGATGGCGGCGACCTGGGAGATGGTCGAGGCCACGGGCTCGGGCTTTCTCGCCGCGCTGGTGCAGACGGCCGTCTTCCTGCCGATGTTCCTGTTGTCGCTGCCGGCCGGTGTGCTCGCCGACACCACCGACCGCCGGCGGCTCATCCTCGCCGCGCTCGCCACGCAGGCGGTGTCGGTGGCGCTGCTCACGGTGCTGCTGGCGTGGGACGCCGCCGGCCCGGCGATGCTGCTCTTCCTCACCTTCGTGTGCGGCTGCTCCACCGCGCTCATCACGCCGGCGTGGAACTCCACCGTGGCCGACAGCGTGCCGCGCGAGGAGCTCGGCCAAGCCATCACGGTGGTCTCCATCGCCTACAACGCGGCACGCGCGCTCGGGCCCACGCTCGGCGGCTTCATCTTCGCCCAGGTGGGTGGGCCGTTCGTCTTCTTCATCGCGCTGCTCGGCACGCTGGTCATGCTGCAGTCGGTGCGCCGCCATCCGCCCAAGCCGCACCCGCCCTCGCGCCTGCCGGCCGAGCGGCTGTGGGGCGGCATGCTGGCGGCGCTTCGCTTCGGCTGGCACTCCGAGCCCATCTTCGCGCAGCTGCTGCGCACCACGGCCTACAGCGCCGCCGGCTCGGCGCTGTGGGCGCTGCTGCCGGTGATCGGGCAGAAGCGCATCGGCCTCGGCGCCTCGGGCTTCGGCCTGTTGATGGGCTGCCTGGGCGTCGGCGCGGTGTGCGCCGGGCTCGTCATCGGCCGCGTGCGCGCGCGTGTCTCGCACGAGCGCATCGTCGTCGGCGGCTGCATCGTCTTCGGGCTGGCCACGGCGGTGGCGGCGTGGTCGCCGTGGATCTGGGCGATCTACGTGGCCCTGCTCGGCAGCGGCGCTTCGTGGATGGCCGTGATGTCCACCTTCAACACGGCCACGCAGACAAGCGCGCCGCCCTGGGTGCGGGCGCGGGCGGCAGCCATGCACGCGTTGTGTGCGCTCGGCGCCTTCGCCATCGGCTCGGCGGTGTGGGGGGCGCTTTCCGGGCTCGTGGGCCTGCAAGTGGCGCTCAGTGTCTCGGCAATGGCCATGCTGTCGGGCCTGCTGCTGACGCGGCCGTACCCGCTGCGCATGGGCGCGGCCGAGGACGTGACACCGGCGACGCCATGGCACGACCTCTTCGTGGCCGAGGAGCCGGCACCCGAGGCGGGCCCGGTGGCCGTGGAGATCGCCTACCGCATCCGCGCCGAGGACCAGGGCGCCTTCCTCGACGCGCTGACGCAGATGCGCGCGCCGCGTCGGCGCGACGGCGCCACCTTCTGGCGCGTCTACCGCGACCTCGCCGACCCGACACGCTACCTCGAGCGCTTCATCGTCGCTTCGTGGGCCGACTACCTGCACCAGCGGGCGCGTGCGACGCTGGCCGACCAGGAGCTGGAGTCGCGAGTGCGGGCGTTCGTACCGGAAGGTGAGGCGGTGACGATGCAGCACTACATTGCGGAACGGTGATCTCGGTGGGGGGTGGCGTGGGCGGGCTTGGCCGCAGGCCGGGTTGCGCCGGTGCGTGAACGCGCGGGCGCTTGCTTTCGCGGCTGCCGGCCACATGTGCGGTTATCGGCCCCGGCGGCCGTGGCGAGGTGATGGATGGGCGAGGCGCTGCCGCCGACGCTGCTCTTCGTTCTGGTGCTCGCGGCGTTGGCGTGGCCCTTGGCCGGCCCGCTGCGGCGGCGCTGGCGCCGGGCGCGTCTGGCCCGCACGCCGTTCCCGCACCCGTGGCGCAGCATCCTGCGCCATCGCGTGCCGCTGGTGCGCCGGCTGCCGGCGGACCTGCGGCTGCAGTTGCAGGGGCACATCCAGCGCTTCATCGCCGAGGTGCCGTTCATCGGCTGCGCCGGCCAGCCTGTCGACGACGAAGTGCGCGTCACCATCGCCGCGCAGGCCTGCCTGCTGCTGCTCAACCGCGGCGGCGGCTTCGAGGGGCTCTCCGAGGTGCTCGTCTACCCCGGTGCCTTTGCCGTGAACCGCGTGCAGATGGAGCCCGGCGGTGTTCAACATGAAGGGCGCCAGGCGCTGGCGGGCGAGTCGCACGGCCGCGGCGCGGTGGTGCTGTCGTGGCAGGACGCGCTCGAGGGCGCAGCCGACCCCGCCGACGGCCGGAACGTCGTCATCCACGAATTCGCGCATCGGCTCGACCAGGACCACGGCGGCGCCAACGGCGCGCCGTGGCTCGGGCCGAAGCGCGGCTACGAAGCCTGGTCGCGCGTGCTCGGGGCCGAATACGCCGCGTTGCGTGCCAGGGTCGCGGCTGGCGAGGAGGGCCTGATCTCGGCCTACGGCGCCACCGACCCTGCCGAGTTCTTCGCGGTCGTGTCCGAGCTCTACTTCGAGCGGCCGGCCGACCTGCGTGATGCGCACTCGGCGCTGTACGAACAACTGCGCCTGGCCTATCGCGTCGATCCGTCGACCTGGCAGTGAGCGCGCCGCCACGGGCGTCCTTCAGCCGGTGAGGATGGGCCTCAACGTCTCGATCTCGCCGACGATGAAGTCGAAGAACGCGTTCACGCGAGGCGTGCGCCGCAGCTCGCGCGTCGTCAACAGGCGCCAGATGCGCGACAGCTCGGCCACCGGCCCCAGCACCCGCACGAGGTCGGGGTCGGCGTCCCCGAGGGGCAGGGGCAGGGGCCCGATGCCCACGCCCGCCTTGACCGAGTAGATCAGGCCGAGCACGCTGCTGCTGCGGGCGGCCATCGGTGCCTTGGGCGCCACCTTGCGCAGCCACAACGCGATGCGATGCCTGGCCATGGTGTCGTCGAAGCCGACCAACGCATGCTGGGCGAGGTCCTCGATGCGCGCCGGCTGGCCGTGCCGCTCGATGTAGCCCCGGCTCGCATAGACCGCCCAGACGGAGTCGCCGATCTTGCGACCCACCAGTTCGTCGTCGTCGGTGTCTCCCGAGCGCAGGGCCACGTCGGCGTCGCCGTGGCTCAGGTCGACGTACTTGTCGCTCATCACGAACTGCACGCGCAGCCCGGGGTGCAGGGCGTGGAAGCGGTCGAGCAGGCCGGTCTGCACGATGCGGTTCACGATCGGCTCGGGGCAGGTCAGGCGGATCACGCCGGCGGTCTCGGTGCCGAGCGTGCGCAGCTGCCGCTCGAACGCCTGCACCGAGCGCTCCACGGCCTCGGCGAAGGGCAGCATCTCCTGGCCGAACTCGGTCAGGCGGTAGCCGGTGGGCTGGCGCTGCACGAGCGACCGGCCGATGCGCCGCTCGAGCTCGACCAGGCGCCGCTGCACGGTGGACTGGTCGACCCCGAGCGCACGGCCGGCGGCCAGCGTGCTGCCGTGGCGCGCAACGGCCAGCAGGTGCTTGAGATCGTCCCAGTCGAAGCCGTTCGGGCTATGCGTCATTGCGGCCCCATCCTGCATTCCTGCGCCTTACGCCGAGGAGCCCCGGCGCCTACGCTGAGGGCCATGAACTCCACCATCGATCGAACCAGCCACGACAGCGATGCCTTCAAGGCGAGTATGCGCGCCCAGTGGGACGCCGCCGCCGCGGGCTGGGACGCCCACACCGCGGACATCCATGCCTGGCTGCAGGGCCCCACCGAGGCCATGTGCCGCATGGCCGGCGTCAGGGCGGGCGCCCGCGTGCTCGATGTCGCGGCCGGCGCGGGCGACCAGACGATGGTCGCGGCCGAGCAGGTGGGCCCGCAGGGCCACGTGCTCGCCACCGACCTGTCGTCCGCCATCGTGGCGCGGGCCCGCGCCAACGCGCAGCGCGCCGGCTTCGCGCACGTCGAGGCCCGCGTCGCCGATGGCGAGGACCTCGGCGTTGCCGAGGCTTCCTTCGATGCCGCGATCTGCCGTCTCGGGCTGATGTTCCTGCCCGACCCGCTGCGCGGCTTGCGCGAGATCCGGCGCGCGCTGCGGCCGGGCGGCGGCCTGTGCACGATGGTGTTCTCTGGCCCGGAGCGCAACCCGTGCCTGACGATCCTGATGTCGACGGCCCTGCGGCATGCGGGCCTGCCGGCGCGCGACCCGTTCGTGGCCGGCAGCCTGCTCAGCCTGGGCCGGCCGGGCCACCTCGACACGCTGTTCCGGTCGGCCGGGTTTGACGATGTCGCGACGACCGCCATCGACGCGGTGTTCCGCCTGCCTTCGGTCGATCACTACCTCGCCTTCGTGCGCAGTTCGGCGAGCCCGATCCTGCAGGTCCTCGGTGGCCTGGATGCGGCCGCGGCCGAGGCGGCCTGGGATGAGATGCGGGAGCGGCTGATGGCCTTCACCACGAGCACGGGGTGGGAGGGGCCCAACGAGTTGCTGTTGACGGCGG
>JALHOU010000131.1 GCA_022842825.1 Rubrivivax sp. | reverse complement strand
CGAGCACGAGACCTGCGTCGCGCCTTCCATGAGGCGCGCGAAGTCGTAGGTGACCTTCTTGCTCGCGATCGAGCGCTCCATCGACGCGATGATCAGGTCGGCCGCGGCCGTCCAGCCCATGTGGCGCAGCATCATCTCGGCGCTGAGGATCTCCGAGCCCGGGTTGACGTAGTCCTTGCCTGCGTACTTGGGCGCCGTGCCGTGCGTGGCCTCGAACATCGCGATGCTGTCACTCAGGTTGGCGCCCGGGGCGATGCCGATGCCGCCCACCTGCGCGGCCAGCGCGTCGGAGACGTAGTCGCCGTTCAGGTTGAGCGTGGCGATCACCGAGTACTCGGCCGGGCGCAGCAGGATCTGCTGCAGGAAGGCGTCGGCGATCGAGTCCTTGACGATGATTTCCTTGCCCGTCTTCGGGTTCTTGAACTTGCACCACGGCCCGCCGTCGATGGGCACGGCGCCGAACTCACGCTGCGCCAGCGCGTAGCTCCAGTCACGGAAGCCCCCCTCGGTGAACTTCATGATGTTGCCCTTGTGCACGATGGTCACGCTGGGCTTGTCGTTGTCGATGGCGTACTGGATCGCTTTGCGCACGAGGCGCTCGGTGCCTTCGCGGCTCACGGGCTTGATGCCGATGCCCGAGGTGTTGGGGAAGCGGATCTTCTTGACGCCCATCTCCTCGATCAGGAACTTGATGAGCTTCTTGGCCTTCTCGCTCTCGGCTTCGTACTCGATGCCGGCGTAGATGTCCTCGCTGTTCTCGCGGAAGATGACCATGTGGGTCTTTTCCGGCTCCTTCAGCGGGCTCGGCACGCCCTTGAAGTATTGGATGGGACGCAGGCAGACGTAGAGATCGAGTTCCTGGCGCAGCGCCACGTTCAGGCTGCGGATGCCGCCGCCCACGGGCGTGGTGAGCGGCCCCTTGATCGAGACCACATACTCGCGCACGGCGGCGAGCGTCTCCTCGGGCAGCCAGACGTCGGGGCCGTAGACCTTGGTGCTCTTCTCGCCGGCAAAGACTTCCATCCAGTGGATCTTCTTCTTGCCGCCGTAGCTCTTGGCCACCGCCGCGTCGACCACCTTGATCATCACCGGCGTGATGTCCAAGCCCGTGCCGTCACCCTCGATGTAGGGAATGATGGGGTTGTCGGGCACGTTGAGCGAGAAGTCCGCGTTCACGGTGATCTTCTTGCCTGCGGCGGGCACCTTGATGTGCTGGTACATGAGTCGGGTCTCCTCGCCGCGTGCGCGGCGCATGGCGGCGAATTGGTTGCCTTGGGTGGGAGGGGTCGTTCTCGTTGCCGGCGCGCCAAGCCGGCGCCCGGTCGGCGCATATCCGACGATTTTAGGCCAGCCCCTGCCGATGGTCTGACGCTCTTGCGCGTTCGCGCGTCGCTACAGCGTCGCGCAGTATTCGGCGAAACGGTGCCACAGGCCGGCCGTCAAGGCCCAGCCTGACATCCCCGCCATCAGCAGCCCGGCGCCGCGCAGAGCCCACGCCTCGGCACGGCCGCTGCCCGCACGGCCCAGCCGCTGCCAGACGAAGGGCGCCAGCAGGAGACCGGCCGACGAGGCGCCCGCGAAGGCCCCCATCGCAGCGGCGCCACCGAGCGCCGAGTTCGACAGCGCCGCGACGAGCAGCGCCGACTGCAACAGGCCGCAGGGCCAGGCGAACCACAGGCTGCCCGCCAAGCCCGCCCGCCAGGCAGGCCGCCCGGCCAAGCGCGATGGCGCCGGCGCGCTGACCCTCTGCCAGCCCGCCCCCGCCAGCGTCGGCTGCGCACCACGACCGAACTGCGCCAGCAGGGCCGGCTGGCGCCCTTGCCACAGCAGCCACAGACCGAGCACGAACAGCCCCGCATGCACGAGGGCCCAAAGCGGCCGCAGCACCGGCGCCGCCTGGGAGAGCACGCCGAGCGTGGCCAGCCCGCCGGCCGCCACGGCACCCGCCGCGGCATAGCCGACGATGCGGGAACCATGGAACGCGATCGACCCTGCTCGCCCCTGGCCGCGACCGATCACGGCCGCGCAGGGGGCCGCGCACATGGCGGTGCAATGCGGCGCGCCGGCCAAGCCGAGCATGAAGGCGCTGGCGACGATCGTGGCTTCCATCAGGCGGTCGGGCGGTGCAAGCAGGGCGCGAGGGGAAGGCGTGCCGGTGAGGCGGCGCCGGAGGGCGCCCGCGCCTCAGATGATGCGCGAAAAGCGCTCGCGCACCTGGTCGGCCTGCAAATGGCGGTCGAACACCATCGCCACTGCGCGCACGAAGAACCAGCCGAGCGGCGTCACCTCGATGGCATGGTCGTCGACGTCGACGAGCCCCAGCTCCTGCAGTGGCGCCAGGCGCTCGAACTCGGCTGCGAAGACTTCGCGCATGTGCACGAGGTGCGAGAGCTCGATCGCCTCGTACTCCACCCGGCCCTGGCACATCAGGGCCATGATGACGGCGCGGCGGACGAGGTCGTCGCGCGTCAGCGCGAGGCCGCGCACGATCGGGAACTCGCCGAGCGCCAGGGCGTCGTGATACTCCTGCAGCGTCTTGGCGTTCTGGCTGTAGGTGGCGCCGACGCGACCGATCGACGACACGCCCAACCCGATGAGGTCGCAGTCGGGCTGCGTGCTGTAGCCCTGGAAGTTGCGGTGCAGCCGGCCCTGCCGCTTGGCCACCGCCAGCGCGTCGTCGGGCAGCGCGAAGTGGTCCATGCCGATGTAGACGTAGCCGTGCGCCAGGAACCCGGCGATGGCGCTCTCGAGCATGCGGATGCGCTTCTCGGGGTGCGGCAGGTCGATGCTCAGGATGCGGCGCTGAGGCTTGAAGCGCTGCGGCAGGTGCGCATAGGAGTAGAGCGCGATGCGATGCGGACGCAGCTCGCTCACCTGCGCCACGGTGCGCGCAAACGACTCCGGCGTCTGCTTGGGCAGCCCGTAAATGAGGTCGGTGTTGATCGACTCGAAGCGCAGCGCCCGCGCCTCGGCCACGAGGTCGCGCACCATCTCGTAGGGCTGGATGCGGTGCACGGCCTGCTGCACGGCGGAGTCGAAGTCCTGCACGCCGAAGCTGATGCGGTTGAAGCCCAGTGAGGCCAGGTAGCGCAGGCGCTCGGTCGACGCGGTGCGCGGGTCGACCTCGATGCCGATCTCGGCGCCCGGCGCGAGGTGGAACGACTCCCGCAACAGCACCATCAGCTCGTCGAGCTCGGCGTCGCTGAGGAAGGTGGGCGAGCCACCGCCGAAGTGCAGCTGCGAGACCGCCTGCCCGCGGCCCAGTTCGGCCACATGCAGGCCAACTTCGGTGCGCAGGTCATCGAGATAGGGGCGCGCGCGATCGTGGTGCCGGGTGATGACCTTGTTGCAGGCGCAGTAGTAGCACAGCGACTCGCAGAACGGGATGTGCACGTACACCGACAGCGGCGGCGCTCCGCCGACCACCGCGCCCTGGGCACGCTGGCGCAGCGCCTGGCGGTACTCGACAGCGCCGAACGCCTCGACAAAGCGGTCGGCAGTGGGATACGAGGTATAGCGGGGCCCAGGCTTGTCCAGGCTCCTCAACATCGCATCCGTGAGTACAAAGGGCTCGTGGGCCTGACCGGGCATCTTCATGACGCGGACTGTGGCGAGAATGTCGCTGCAGCGACTTGATCCGTCTCAAACCCCCGGGAGATCGGGCAACCGTGGGCCCCGACGGCCGGTCAACGAAAGTGTCTCGGACACCACCCGGCCAACACCCTGCTCGGACCTGGGCCAAGGTTGGGCCATACTGCTGCCTTCGCACCTGACCGGCCCACACCATGTCCGTTGCACTCGCCGCGATCCGAATCGAGCCCTTCAAGGTTGCCTGTTCCAATTGCAACCTGCGCGAGTTGTGCCTGCCGGTCGGCATGGGAAACGACCAGCTCGAGCGCCTCGACGAGCTGGTCGGCCAGCGCCGCTCGATTCCGCGCGGAGAGCCGCTCTTCCGCGCGGGTGACGCGTTCCAGTCGCTTTTTGCGGTGCGCACCGGCTTCTTCAAGACCTGCGTGGCCAGCGAGGACGGCCGCGAGCAGGTCACGGGCTTCCAGATGGCCGGCGAGGTGCTGGGCCTGGACGGCATCGGCTCCGATCGCCACACCTGTGACGCCGTGGCGCTCGAGGATTCGCAGGCGTGCGTCATTCCCTACCACCAGCTCGAGGACCTGACGCGCGAGCTGCCGGACCTGCAACGGCAGTTCCACAAGATCATGAGCCGCGAGATCGTGCGCGACCACGGCGTGATGCTGCTGCTGGGCAGCATGCGCGCCGAGGAACGGCTCGCCGCGTTCCTGCTCAACCTCACGCAGCGGCTGCGCGCACGCGGCTTCTCGGCCACCTCGCTTGTGCTGCGCATGACGCGCGAGGAGATCGGCAGCTACCTCGGCTTGAAGCTCGAGACCGTGAGCCGGGCGTTCAGCAAGTTCCAGGACGATGGCGTGCTCGAGGTGAAGCAGCGCCAGATCACCGTGCTGGACCCGGCCAAGCTGGCGAAGCTGGTGGGCGCTGCGCCCTGCTGAGGGCACAGCCGCCGGGCGCACGCCCGGTGGAACTCACCGCCGACCCACCAGAGGGCCGACCTCAGGCGTCGACAGTCGCTTTGGCGTTGATCTCTTCGGCGCTGCAGGCCAGCCGCAGGGCGAGCAGACAGCCCGCCGAAACCGCCGCCCAGAAGACAAAGAAGGCAAGCGAGTAGATCGCCAGGTCCGACAGGCCGAGCGGCCGCCCGTCCGGCGCGTGCACCGCGCTCGGATCGACGAACGCGAACACCGCGATCTCCAGCACGCCGGCCACCAGGAAGGCGGGCCAGAGGACGATGGCCAGACGGCGCGCGAACCGGCTCATCACCTCCGCCATCCCGATCAGCGCTGCGGCGTGGCGGCGTGGTTGCGCGCCTGCACCGCGGGGGTTTCGGCCGGGCTGGCCACCGCTGCCGGCGCCAGCACCGGGTCGGGGAAGCTCAGAGCCAGCGCCAGCGTGGCGAAGGACGCGATCACCACGACCAGCGGCCCGCCGATGACGAGCCAGACCATGCGGATGCGCCACCAGGGCATCGCCTCGAGGCCGGGGGTGGCGTGGTCGGTGCGTAGAGCATTCATTGCGGACTCTCCTTCGGCGCCGGTTGCGCTCAGCGCGGAACCATGAAAGTGGATTTCTCGACCAGCGTGTGGCTGGCGTGTGCATCGGCCGCGCTGTCGACGCGCTCGATGGCGAACTCCAGGCGGTGCGAGCCTGGGCCGGCCTGCGCCGCAGCCTCGGGGGGCACGCGCACGGCCACCGGCACCCAGCGCGCCTGTGCGGGCTCGACCACGACCTCGGTCTTCAGGTCGGTGGCCATCGAGGGCAGGCCGGAGGCGACGATGCGGTAGCGTTGCACCGCTTCGGTGGTGTTCATGATCTGCAGCCGGTAGACATTCTCGATCCAGCCGTCCTCGACGATGCGGGCGAGCGCACCCCGGTCGCGCACGACATCGACCTTGAACGGCGAGCGCATCGCCATGCTGATGCCCAGCCCGACCACGATGATGCCGAGTATGGCGGTGTAGACCAGCACGCGCGGCCGGAACACCCGGGTCAGCTCCTGGCCGCGCGAGAGGTGCTTCTGCATGCCGTTGAGCGTGTCGTAGCGCACCAGGCCGCGCGGGTAGTTCATCTTGTCCATGACTCCGTTGCACACGTCGACGCAGGCGGCGCAACCGATGCACTCGTACTGCAGGCCCTTGCGGATGTCGATGCCGGTGGGGCACACCTCCACGCACAGGCCGCAGTCGATGCAATGGCCCAGGTTGGCGGCCTGCAGGTCGGTCTTGCGCCCTCTTCCGCTTCCCTTGCCGCGCGGCTCGCCGCGCTCCGTGTCGTAGCTGATGACCAGCGTGTCGCGGTCGAACATGGCGCTCTGGAAGCGCGCGTACGGGCACATGTACTTGCAGACCTGCTCGCGCATGTAGCCGGCGTTGCCGTAGGTGGCGAAGCCGTAGAAGAGCGTCCAGAACGTCTCCCAGGGCCCGAGCCCGAACGACAGCACGGAGGCGGCCAGCTCCTTGATCGGCGTGAAGTAGCCGACGAAGGTGAAGCCGGTCCACAGGCCAAGCGCGACCCAGGCGAGCTGCTTGCCCCCCTTGCGCGCCATCTTCTCCAGCGACCACGGCGCGGCGTCGAGCTTCATGCGGCGGTTGCGGTCACCCTCGAGCTTGCGCTCGACCCACATGAACATCTCGGTGTAGACGGTCTGCGGGCAGGCGTAGCCGCACCACAGTCGCCCGGCCACGGCCGTGAACAGGAACAGCGCGTAGGCCGAAACGATGAGCAGGCCCGTCAGGTAGATGAAGTCCTGCGGGTAGAGCACGAGACCGAAGATGTAGAAGCGCCGCGCCCCGAGGTCGAACAGCACCGCCTGGCGCGCGTTCCACTCCAGCCACGGCAGGCCGTAGAAGAGCAACTGCGTCGCCCACACGAGCCCCCAGCGCCAGGTGGCGAACCAGCCTGACACCGCGCGCGGGTAGATCTTCTTCTGCTTCTGGTAGAGCGAGACGACCTGTTCGCGCACATCGCCATCGTCGGCAGCGGGCACGCCGGCGCGCGCCGCGGCCAAGCTGGCCCCGGCGGCTGCCGGAGCAGCCGCGGCGCCGCCCATTGCCGCAGAGGTGCCCGTCTCGCTCAAGGTCTTCACACGTTCAGTTGGCCGCGACCTTCGTGGGACGCGAGAGGCCCCAGGTGTAGGCGGCCAGCACGTGCACCTGTTCCGGCGTGAGCAACTTGCCCTGCGGCGGCATCACGCCGGCGCGGCCCTTGGTGATGGCCTCGACGATGGCCTGCTCGCCCCAGCCGTACAGCCATACCTTGTCGGTGAGGTTGGGCGCACCGAGCGTCTTGTTGCCCTTGCCCTCGGGGCCGTGGCAGGCGGCACAAGTGCCGAACTTGGCCTTGCCGAGCTGCGCAGCGACCGAGTTGTGGGCACTCCCGGACAGGCTGAGGACGTACTGGGCCACGTTGCGCACATCTTCGGCGCTGCCCACGGCAGCAGCCATCGGTGGCATGTTGCCGGTACGTCCCTGCAGGATGACGGCCTTGATCTGATCGGCCGTCTCCGTGGCCAGGCGCGACTCGGCCGGCAGCGTGAGGTTCGGGAAGCCCTTGCTGCCGCGCGCGTCGGAGCCGTGGCACTGCGCGCAATTGTTCAGGTACAGGCGCTCGCCGATGGCCATGGCCTGCGTATCGGCCACCAGTTGCTCGGGTGCCATGTCCTTGTACTTCGCGTACACGGGCGCCAGCGCGGCGGTCGCACGCGCCTGCTCGGCCTCGAACTGGTTCTGGCTGGTCCACTTCAGCGTGCCGCCGTAGCTGCCCAGCCCGGGGTAGAAGGCCAGATACACGGCCGAGAACACGACGGTGATGACGAACAGCCACATCCACCAGCGCGGCAGCGGGTTGTTCAGCTCGCGCAGGTCCTCGTCCCAGACATGGCCGGTGGTGTTGTCATCGGCCATGACGCGGCGGCGGCTGGCGACGATCAGCAGCGCAATGCAGGCCACGAGCCCGATGATGGTGCTGGCGGCGACGAAGAGCCCCCAGCCGCTGTTGACAAAATCACTCACAGCGTTCTCCTTGCTTCTTGTTCAGCTTGGCCCGGAGCGGCAACGGCCTCGTCCGCGAACGGCAGCCGCGCCGCGGCCTCGTACTCGGGACGGCGGCGCCGGCTCCAGGTGTAGGCGGCCAGCGCGATGAAGAGCACGAAGCTCACCAGCGTGACCGCGACGCGCAGATCGTTCACGTCCATCACGTGCTCCTCCTCACTTGCGTGCGGTGCCGAGCACCTGCAGGTAGGCGACCAGTGCGTCGAGCTCGGTGCGGCCCTTCACGTCCTCGGCCGCCTTGCCGATCTCGGCTTCGCTGTAGGGCACGCCGACGGTGCGCAGCGCCTTCATGCGCGGCGCCATGCTGGCCGGGTCGACGGTCGCGGTCGCCAGCCACGGATAGGCCGGCATGTTCGACTCGGGCACGAGGTCGCGCGGGTTGATCAGGTGGACGCGGTGCCACTCGTCGCTGTAGCGCCCGCCCACGCGATGCAGGTCCGGGCCCGTGCGCTTGCTGCCCCACTGGAAGGGGTGGTCGTAGACGAACTCGCCGGCGGTCGAGAGGGCGCCGTAGCGCAGCGCCTCGGAGCGGAACGGCCGCACCATCTGCGAATGGCAGTTGTAGCAGCCCTCGCGGATGTAGACGTCGCGGCCGGCCAGCTGCAGCGCGGTGTAGGGCTTGAGCCCCTCCACCGGCTGCGTCATCGAGCGCTGGAAGTAAAGGGGGACGATCTCGACGATGCCGCCCACCGCCACGGCGAGCAGGATGAGCACGATCATCAGGAAGTTGCTGGTCTCGATCTTCTCGTGACCGCTCGGGGCATGGTTTGCCATGTTGTTTGCTCCTGTGCGGTTGAGTTCAGGCATGCGCCGCCGCCACGCGCGGGATCGGCGCTGCTGCGGCTTGGCCGCTCTTGACGGTCATGATCACGTTCCAGCCCATGATCAGCATGCCGCCCAGATAGAGCAGGCCACCGAGCAGGCGGATCACGTAGTACGGGAAGGTCGCCTTCACGCTCTCGACGAAGGTGTAGACGAGCGTGCCGTCGGGGTTGACCGCGCGCCACATCAGGCCCTGCATGACGCCGGCGATCCACATCGCGGCGATGTAGAGAACGATGCCGATGGTGGCGATCCAGAAGTGCAGCTCGATGGCACGCACGCTGTACATGCTCTTCTTGCCGTACAGGCGCGGGATCAGGTGGTACAGGGCGCCCATGCTGATGAGGCCCACCCAGCCGAGCGCGCCGCTGTGCACGTGGCCGACCGTCCAGTCCGTGTAGTGGCTGAGGGCGTTGACCGTCTTGATCGACATCATCGGGCCCTCGAACGTGCTCATGCCGTAGAACGACAGGCTGACGATGAGGAACTTCAGGATCGGGTCGTCGCGCAGCTTGTGCCACGCACCCGAGAGGGTCATGATGCCGTTGATCATGCCGCCCCACGAGGGCGCGAGCAGCACGAGCGAGAAAATCATGCCGATGCTCTGCGCCCAGTCGGGCAGCGCCGTGTAGTGCAGGTGGTGCGGGCCTGCCCACATGTACGTGAAGATCAGGGCCCAGAAGTGCACGATCGAGAGCCGGTAGCTGTACACCGGGCGTTCGGCCTGCTTGGGGATGTAGTAGTACATCATCCCGAGGAAGCCTGCGGTCAGGAAGAAGCCCACCGCGTTGTGCCCGTACCACCACTGCACCATCGCGTCCTGCACGCCGGCATAGGCCGAGTAGCTCTTGGTGAGGCTCACCGGGATCGCCACGCTGTTGACGATGTGCAGCAGCGCCACGGCGATGATGAAGGCGCCGAAGAACCAGTTGGCGACGTAGATGTGCTTGACCTTGCGCGTGCCGATGGTGCCGAAGAACACCACCGCGTAGGCCACCCACACGACGGCGATCAGCAGGTCGATCGGCCATTCGAGCTCCGCATACTCCTTGCCCTGCGTCATGCCCAGCGGCAACGTGATCGCGGCGGCCAGGATGACGACCTGCCACCCGACGAAGGTGAACATGGCCAGCCCGGGCATGAACAGCTTGGTCTGGCACGTGCGCTGCACCACGTGATACGCGGTGGCGAACAGCACGCTGCCGCCGAACGCGAAGATGACCGCGTTCGTGTGCAGCGGCCGCAGGCGGCCATAGCTCAGGAACGAGATGCCGAAGTTCAATTCGGGCCAGGTGAGCTGCGCGGCGATGATCACGCCGACCAGCATGCCCACCACGCCCCACAGGACAGCGGCCAGGGCGAACAGCCGCACGACCGTGTCGCTGTAGACGCCGTCCGGCGCCGCGGCGCTCGTGGCGCCGACTTGGTTTTTTGCCATCAACTTCTCCTCACTACGATGCAGTGGATCGACCGGGCGATTCTTCAGCCCGACCCTGGTCGCGGGCTTGATCGGGGTCAAGCGCCGGGGCGTCGCCCGTAAGGATGCGATCAGCTTCGCGCTCGAGATCCTCGAACTGGCCCTTGTGCACCGCCCAGCCGAAGACGGCGACGATGAAGAGCACCAGCACGGCCGACAGCGGAATCAGCAGGTACAGGATGTCCACCGGAGCGCGTCCGCGTTCAGCGCGCAGCGCGCAATGCGTTGAGCACCACGGCCAGCGAACTCAGCGCCATGCCGAGACCGGCGGCCCAAGGCGGTAGCCAGCCCACCAGCGCCAGCGGGATGCAGACGGCGTTGTAGCCTGCGGCCCAGATCATGTTTTGGCGCACGATGGACAGCGTGCGTTTGGCGGCGAGCCGCGCCGTAACGAGGTCGCCCAGGCGACCCGAGGCGATCACGGCATCGGCCTGGCAACGTGCCACCAGCGCACCTTGCCCCATGGCCAGCGAGACGTCGGCGCGAGCCAGCACGGGGGCATCGTTGATGCCGTCGCCCACCATGGCGACGCAGCGCCCCAGCCGCTGTGCTGTGGCCACGGCAGCCAGCTTGTCGGCCGGCGTGGCGCCGCCCGCGACGTCGGAGATGCCGACGCGCTCGGCCAGGCGGCGGGCACGCGCCGGTGCGTCACCCGACAGCAAAGAGACGGCCACGCCCTCGCGTTGCAGCGACACCACAGCCTCGCGCGCGCCTTCCCGCAACTCCTCCTCGAAACCGAACTCCGCCAGCATCTGGCCTTGTCGACCCAGGCAAGCGCGGGCATCGGCAAGTCCGCCGCCTGTGACGATTGCATCGACGGTGACCCAGGCCTCCGTGCCCAGGCGCCACTCGGCACCCGAGGCGTCCAACGCACGCAGCCCGCGGCCGGGCACTTCTTCGATGTCATGCCAGACAGGCAATCCGAGGGGCGGCACGCCTTGCTCGGCGGCCGCCTGAACGAGCGCGCGCGACACCGGGTGCATGGACCAGGTGGCGAGCGAGGCCGCAATACCGAGCGCCGCTGCACGATCGACGAATGGCTGTTCACCCGTTGCGCTCAGCTGCCAGCCGTCGAGCCGCATACGATCGCTGGTGAGGGTGCCGGTCTTGTCGAAGAAGACCTGGTCGACGCGGGCCAGGCGGTCGATGGCATCGATGCGCTGCACCATGATTCCCCGCCGTGCGAAGGCGCGGATGGCCGCCACCAGCGCTGCCGGCGCGGCCAGCGACAACGCGCACGGGCAGGTGACGATCAGTACCGAGACCGCCACCCAGATGGCGCGCGGCGGATCGATGACGCTCCAGACCGCCGCCGCGCCGGCGGCCAGCACGAGCACGGTCCACAGGAAGGGCCCGGCCCAGCGGTCGGCCAGCCGCGCCGCCGCCGGCCGCTGCGTGGCGGCGCTGCGCATCATCGACACGATGGCCTCGAAGCGCGTGTCGTTGCCTACGCGCTGCACCTGCATGAGCGCCGGCGCCCCCAGGTTGACGCTGCCGGCGACGACCTCGCTGCCGGCCTCTTTGGGCACCGGAGCCGACTCGCCGGTGAGCAAGGCCTCGTCGGCCTGCGTGCGACCCTCCAGCAACACGCCGTCGGCCGGAAAGGCCTGCCCCGCAAGCACGCGCACGCGGTCGCCGGGCACGAGGCGCAGCACACTCACGCTATGCACGCCGCCCTCGGCGTCGACGAGCCAGGCCGTCTCCGGCAGGCGCGCCAGGCTCGCCTCCAGCGCCTCGGCGGCCCGATGGCGCGCGCGCATCTCCATGAAGCGCGAACCGAGCAGGAAGCTCACGAACATCGTCAGCGAGTCGAAGTAGACCTCGTGCCCGAACGGCCCCGCGGGGTCGAACGTGGCGCCCGTGCTGGCGATGAAGGTGATGGAGATGCCCAGCGCCACGGGCACGTCCATGCCCATGCGGCGCGTGCGCAGGCTGCGCCAGGCGCCCTTGAAGAAGGGCCCGGCCGAGAACGCGAGCACCGGCAGCGTGAGGATCCAGCTGCCCCAGTTGAGCAGCATGCGCATGTCGTCCGAGAGGTCGCCGGCGCTGGCCACGTAGCTCGGCGTGGCCATCATCATCACCTGCATGGCGCAGAAGCCGGCCACGAACAGACGCCAGAGCGCTTGGCGGAACTCGCGCTTGCGCAGAGTCCGCGCCGGTGCTGCGGCGTCGGGCACCGCGTCGTAGCCGGCAGCGCGCACGGCGGCGATCAGCGCCGAGGGGCGCGTCGCGGTCGGATCCCAGCGCACCGTCGCGAGATGGCTTGCCGGCGCGACGTGCGCGCTGCGCACTCCGGCCACGCCTTGCAGTGCAACTTCGATGATGCCGGCACAGGCCACGCAGTGCAGGCCCGACAGCAACAGCGAGGACTCGGCCAGCCGCTCGCCCTGCTCGCCGCTGACCCAGCGCGTGAAGCGGCCGTGCTCGAGAGGATCGTCGAGGACCTCGGCCCCCCTGCCGTTGGGCGGGGCGGGATGCAAGGCGGGGTCGGAGGCGGTCGTCGAGGAAGCAGTGGTCATCGGCATGCCGACGGTGGACGTTCACACGAGCGCCGACCCGATAATCTAGGATCGCCAGCCCACGCCACTCATGATGTACATCAAGCGGTCACACGCCACCTCCCTTGCCCTCGCGCTGCTCATGGTCATCGCCCACCCCGGCGCGGTCATCGCGCAGCAGGGTCCGCAGCCCAGGCTGCCGACGGTGGACCTGCGCGCTGGCATGCACACCATCAAGGCCGAGCTCGCCGTGACGCCCGAGCAGCAGATGATGGGGATGATGTTCCGCAAGGAGATGAACGGCAACGAAGGCATGCTCTTCGTCAACGATGCGAAGAGTGCACGCTGCTTCTGGATGAAGAACACGCTCGTGCCGCTGACCATCGCCTTCATCGGCGACGACGGCACGATCGTCAATCTCGCCGACATGCAGCCGCTGGACGAGCGCTCGCACTGCGCCAAGGCGCCGGTGCGCTTTGCGCTCGAGATGCCTCAGGGCTGGTTCGACAAGCGCGGCCTCAAGGCCGGCTTCAAGCTGAGCGGGCCGCCTTTCGCGGCCGCGCCCAGGTAGGCGCCACGCCGAGGCGCGGCGTCGACCTCAGCCGAAGTTCTTCTCGGCAAACGACCAGTTCACCAGCTTGTCGAGGAAGGTCTCGACGAACTTCTGGCGCAGGTTGCGGTAGTCGATGTAGTAGGCGTGTTCCCACACGTCCACCGTCAGCAGCGCCTTGTCGGCCGTGGTGAGCGGCGTGCCGGCGGCGCCGGTGTTGACGATGTCGACGGAACCGTCGGCCTTCTTCACGAGCCAGGTCCAGCCCGAGCCGAAGTTGCCCACGGCGCTCTTCACGAAGGCCTCGCGAAAGGCAGAGTACGTCCCCCACTTGGCCCTGATGGCCGCGCCCAGCGCGCCGCCGGGCTCGCCGCCGCCGGCGGGCTTCATGCAGTTCCAGAAGAAGGTGTGGTTCCAGATCTGCGCGGCGTTGTTGTAGATGCCGCCGCTGGACTTCTTGACGATCTCCTCCAGCGTCATCTTCTCGAAGTCGGTGCCCTTCTGCAGGTTGTTGAGGTTCACGACGTAGGCGTTGTGGTGCTTGCCGTGGTGGAACTCCAGCGTTTCCTTGCTGTAGTGCGGGGCCAGCGCATCGAGGGTGTAGGGCAGCGGCGGCAGGGTGTGTTCCATGTTCGTCTCTCCTGTGCGGTAGGGTGGGCTTGTCGGGAAGCGGGGCGGATTCTAGGCAGGCGGCACGGGCCGATCGGGCAGTGTGGCTTCAGGTCCGACCGGGCCCTTTGCCGCGTCGGCAAGTTCGATGCCAACGGCCTCGGCGCGCACCGCCCCGTCGGCCCACACGGCGCGCAACCTCTGCCCCAGGGCCACTTGCGCTGCCAACGTGACGGCGCGCCCGGCATCGTCCTCTACCCAGGCATAGCCTCGACGCAGCACGTCGCGCGGGTCGAGCGACTTCAACCGCTGGGCGAGGCCGTCCTGCCGGGCGTGCATGCGCTGGACCCGCGAGGCGGCCGCGGAGCGCAGGCGCGCGACGCCCTGCACCGCCCGGTGGCGCCAGCGTTCGAGCAGCGGCCGCGGCGCCTG
>JALHOU010000130.1 GCA_022842825.1 Rubrivivax sp. | reverse complement strand
GTGGGCCTGCCCGACCTGCAGCCCGGCGATCTCGTCTTCTTCAACACGCTGCAAAAGGCCTACTCGCATGTCGGCATCTACATCGGCCAGGGCCGCTTCGTGCACGCCCCTCGCCCGGGCACGCGCGTGCGGGTCGAGGAGATGCAGGGGCCGCCTGGGCGTTACTGGACGCAGCGCTTCGACGGCGCCCGCCGTGCGGCGACCCCTCGGCCATAGGGTCCGTCACGCGGCCGGGCCACAATCAGGACCATGGGCGAGACGATCATTCCGCTGGCGGACCTGCGTTACGCGGCCGCCGTGCCGCGCGTTCCGGCGCAGGCACCAGCGCCGAACGGCCTTGTCGCCGACCGGCTCGGCCGGCCGCTGCACGATTTGCGCATCTCCGTCACCGACCGGTGCAACTTCCGCTGCAGCTACTGCATGCCCAAGGAGGTGTTCGACCGCGACTACAAGTTCCTGCCGCAGACCTCGCTGCTGAGCTTCGAGGAGATCACGCGCACGGCGCGCATCTTCGTCGCCCATGGCGTGACCAAGCTGCGCCTCACGGGCGGCGAGCCGCTCTTGCGCAAGCACCTCGAGGTGCTCATTGCGCAGCTGTCGCAGCTGCGCACAGCCGACGGGCGGGCGCTGGACATCACGCTCACCACCAACGGCTCGCTGCTCGAGCGCAAGGCCAAGGCGCTGCGCGAGGCCGGGCTGAAGCGCGTCACCGTGAGTCTCGACGCGCTCGACGACCACATCTTCCGGCGCATGAACGATGTCGACTTCCCGGTGGCCGACGTGCTGCGCGGCGTCGATGCGGCGCTCGCCGTCGGCCTGGCGCCGCTGAAGATGAACATGGTCGTCAAGCGCGGGACCAACGACCACGAGATCGTGCCGCTGGCGCGCCACGTGCGCGAGCGCTACGGCCCACGCGTCGTGCTGCGCTTCATCGAATACATGGACGTCGGCGCCACCAACGGCTGGCGGATGGACGAGGTGCTGCCGTCGGACGAGGTACGCGCGCTGCTGCACCAACACTTTCCGCTCGCGCCGCTGCAGGCGAGCGCGCCCGGCGAGACCGCCGAGCGCTGGCGCTATGCCGACGGTGCCGGCGAGGTCGGCTTCATCAGCAGCGTCACCAAAGCCTTCTGCCGCGACTGCAACCGCGCGCGCCTGTCCACGGAGGGCAAGCTGTTCCTCTGCCTCTTCGCCAGCCGCGGCCACGACCTGCGCGCGCTGCTGCGCGGGCAACGACCTGACGGCAGCGCCTGGAGCGACGCCGACATCGCCGCGGCCGTGGGGCTGCTTTGGAGCGAGCGCCACGACCGCTACTCCGAACAACGCAGCGCCGGGCTGGCCGAAGCCGCCTCGGGCACGCACGGCGAGCGCCGCGTCGAGATGCACTACATCGGCGGCTGAGGGCCTTCCCAACCGGGTCCGGCCGGGCCGGCCAGGACTTGGTGCTTGATGCGGTTCACGCCGAGCACCCCGGCGCCGATCCACCCGGTCGCAGCGAAGTGTTGCGCCAACTCCGCCTCGAGTACCCCAGAAGAGCAGCCGTACAAGTCCTGAGCGGGTTGCCGCCGGGCCGACCCTTACACTCGTCGCGAAGGGAAGGGTCTGATGGAAGCCACGCTCGTCCAGTTGCTGTCCCGGGCCGAGGCCAGTGCCACGGCCATCTCCGCGCCAGGCCGGTCCGCGCTCAGCCATGGCGGACTGCGCGAGCTGGTCGACCGCACGCTCGCCACGCTCAACGGGCTGGGCATCGGCCGCAACGACCGCGTGGCCATCGTGCTCGCCAACGGCCCGGAGATGGCCACCTGCTTCATCGCCGCGGCCTGCGGCGTGACCACGGCGCCGCTCAATCCGGCCTACCGGGCCGACGAGTTCGAGTTCTACCTTTCCGACCTGCATGCCAAGGCGCTGATCGTCGAGCACGACAGCGCCTCGCCAGCCATCGAGGTGGCCACCAAGCTTAGCGTGCGCCTGATCGACCTGCACGCACGCGAGCGGGCGGGCGACTTCGACCTGCGACCGCGAGGCGGCGGCGGCGCCGCCGCCGCCTCGGGTGGCATGGCGCAACCCGACGACCTCTCGATGCTGCTGCACACCTCGGGCACGACCTCGCGGCCCAAGATCGTGCCGTTGAGCCAGCGCAATCTGGTCGCATCAGCCATGCACATCGCGCGCACCTTGCGCTTCACATCGGCGGACCGCGGCCTCAACATCATGCCGCTGTTCCACATCCACGGCCTCATCGCCGGCGTGCTCGCGCCGCTGACGGCCGGCTCGCAGGTGTTCTGTACCCCTGGATTCAACGCACTGAAGTTCTTCGCCTGGATGGACGAGGCCGCGCCCACCTGGTACACGGCCGTGCCGACCATGCACCAGGCCATCCTCGGCCGTGCGTCGAAGAACCTCGACGTGATCAAGCGCCACCCACTGCGCTTCCTGCGCAGCTCGTCGAGCTCGATGCCGCCGCAGGTGATCTGCGAGCTCGAGGAGGTGTTCGGCGCGCCGTTGATCGAGTCGTATGGAATGACCGAGGCCACGCACCAGATGGCCTCCAACCCGCTGCCGCCCGGCGTGCGCAAACCCGGCAGCGTGGGCTTGGCGGCGGGGCCGGAAGTGGCCATCATGGACGAGGCTGGCGCGCTGCTGCCGCGCGGCCAGGTGGGCGAGATCGCCATCCGCGGCCCCAATGTCACCGCCGGCTACGAGAACAACCCCAAGGCCAACGCCGAGGGCTTCGCGAACGGCTGGTTCCGCACCGGCGACCAGGGCGTCATCGACGACGAAGGCTACGTCAGCCTGACCGGCCGCCTGAAGGAGATCATCAACCGCGGCGGCGAAAAGGTCAGCCCGCGCGAGATCGACGAAGTCCTGATGGACCACCCGGCCGTGGCGCAGGTGGTGTGCTTCGGCATGCCGCACGCCAAGCTGGGCGAAGAGGTGGCCGCCGCCGTCGTGCTGCGCGAGGGGCAGGCCGCCACCGAGCGCGAGCTGCAGGCCTTCGTCGGCGCGCGTGCTGCGGAGTTCAAGGTGCCCAAGAAGATCCTCTTCATGGCAGAGATCCCCAAGGGCGCCACCGGCAAGCTGCAGCGCATCGGCCTGGCTGCCAAGCTCGGCCTGGTTTGAAGGAGCACTCCGCCCGCAGCGCCCGCCCCTTTCCTCGCCCGCCGTGTGTGCACGGCGACCTACCGACCCATGTGACTTCCCTCTGAATCTAGGAGACGACATGCGATCGATTCGAAAGCCCTTCATCGGCAGGACCTGCCGCCAACTCTTCGGCGCGCTGGCCGCCTCGCTTCTTGCCGCCACGGCCTGGGCGTGGGAGCCCACCAAGCCGGTGGAGTTCATCGTGCCGGCGGGCACCGGCGGAGGCGCCGACCAGATGGCCCGCTTCATCCAGGGCGTGGTGGCCAAGCACAACCTGATGAAGCAACCCATCGTCGTCGTCAACCGCGGCGGCGGCGCCGGCGCCGAGGGCTTTCTCGACGTCAAGGGCAGCCAGGGCAACCCGCACAAGATCGTCATCACCCTGTCAAACCTGTTCACCACGCCGCTCGGCACGGCCGTGCCCTTCAACTGGCGCGACATGACGCCCGTGTCCATGCTGGCGCTCGACCAGTTCGTGCTTTGGGTCAACGCCGAGTCGCCGCACCAGACGCCGGCCGCGTTCTTCGCGGCGCTGAAGGGCGGCGCCGACCGCAGCATGAAGATGGGCGGCACCGGCAGCAAGCAGGAAGACCACATCATCACCGCCATCCTCGAGAAGGCGGCCGGCAAGAAGATGACCTACATCCCCTATGGCGGCGGCGGCCAGGTGGCCACGCAGCTGGTGGGCAAGCATGTCGACGCCACCGTCAACAACCCGATCGAGGCCGAGAGCCACTGGCGTGCCGGCAAGCTCCGCGCGCTGTGCGTCTTCGACAAGGAACGCCTGCCCTACAAGGACAAGGTGACGACCACGCAGAGCTGGAACGACCTGCCCACCTGTGCCTCGGCCGGCCTGCCGGCGGAGTACGTGATGCTGCGCGGCATCTTCATGCCCCCCGGCGTGAGCCCCGAGCAGGTGAAGTTCTACGTCGACCTGTTCGCGAAGCTGCGCGCCCTGCCCGAGTGGAAGGACTTCATGGTCAAGGGGGCGTTCCGCCAGACCACGATGAGCGGCCAGGAGTACTTCGACTGGCTGGGCCGGACGGAGCAGATGCACCGCGTGCTGATGCGCGAAGCCGGCTTCCTGGCCAACTGAGGCCAGGGCATGGCTCACCCCCCCGAGGGCGCCGGCGACGGCGCCGAGGCCGGCACGGCCGACGCGCCGGTGTCCGCGCGCTGGCCCGAACTCATCGTCGCCGGGCTGCTGGCCGCTATCGCGGTGCTCGTCATCACGGACAGCCAACGCGTCGGCGCCGGCTGGGCCGATGACGGCCCGCGGGCCGGCTACTTTCCCTTCTACATCGGGCTCGCGCTGCTGGGTTCGAGCGCCTGGATCATCCTCGGCCAGTTGCGCCGCTGGGCCGTGCTGGCGCCCTTCGCCACGCGCACCGAAGGCGGCCGCGTGCTGAGCGTGCTGTGGCCGATGGTGCTCTACGTGGCGCTCATCAAGGTGCTGGGCATCTACGTCGCCTCGGCCTTGCTGATCGCCTGGTTCATGACCCGGCACGGCGAGCACGGCCTGGCCATCCGTGCTGCCGTGGCCCTGGGCGTGCCGCTCGTCGTCTACGCGGTCTTCGAGCGCTGGTTCCTGGTGCCCCTGCCCAAGGGCCTGCTCGAAACGCTGCTGGGGCTGTAGATGGAGGAACTGCGCAACCTCCTGCAGGGCTTCGGCGTCGCGATGACGCTGCCCAACCTCGGCTTCATGCTCATCGGCCTGACGCTCGGCGTGCTCATCGGCGTGTTGCCGGGCCTGGGTGGCGCCAACGGCGTGGCCATCCTGCTGCCGCTCACCTTCGGCATGAACCCCACCAGCGCCATCATCATGCTGAGCTGCATCTACTGGGGTGCACTGTTCGGTGGGGCGATCACCTCGATCCTGTTCAACATCCCCGGTGAACCCTGGAGCGTGGCGACGACGTTCGACGGTTACCCGATGGCCCAGCAGGGGCGCGCGGCGCAGGCGCTCACGGCCGCCTTCACCTCGAGCTTCGTCGGCGCCATGTTCGCCGTGGCGCTCATCACCTTCCTCGCACCGCTGGTGGCGCAGTTCGCACTGAAGTTCGGGCCGCCGGAGTTCTTCGCCGTGCAGCTGCTGACCTTCTGCAGCTTCATCGGCATGAGCAAGGAGCCGCCGGCCAAGACCCTGGCGGCGATGATGCTCGGCTTCGCGCTGGCCGCCGTGGGCATGGACATGGTGACCGGCCAGCTGCGCATGACCTATGGCGTGCCGGAGCTGCTCAAGGGCTTCGACTTCCTCATCGCGGTGATCGGCCTGTTCGGCATCGGCGAGATCCTGCTCACGATGGAGGAGGGGCTCGCCTTCAAGGGCAAGAGCGCCCGCATCCGCTTCAGCGTCGTGCTGCAGACCTGGAAGGAGCTGCTGACGCACTGGCGGCTATTCCTGCGCAGCACGCTCGTGGGCTGCTGGATGGGCGTCACGCCCGGGGGCGCCACGCCGGCCTCGTTCATGAGCTACGGCATGGCACGCCGCATGTCGCCGCACGCGGCCGAGTTCGGCAAGGGCCGCATCGAAGGCGTGATCGCGCCCGAGACCGCGGCGCATGCGGCCGGCACCTCGGCGCTGCTGCCGATGCTGACGCTCGGCATCCCGGGTTCGCCCACGGCCGCCGTGCTGCTGGGCGGCCTGCTCATTTGGGGGCTGCAGCCCGGGCCGATGCTCTTCGTCGAGCAGAAGGAGTTCGTCTGGGGCCTCATCGCCAGCATGTACATCGGCAATATCGTCGGACTGATCGTCGTGCTGACCACCGTGCCGTGGTGGGCGGCGATCCTGCGCATCCCGTTCTCGATCATCGGGCCGGTGATCATCGCCATCTGTGCCATCGGCGCCTACACCGTGCACAGCTCCTTCTTCGACGTGGCGATGATGATGGTCTTCGGCGTCTTCGGCTACCTGTTCAAGAAGCTCAGGTACCCCCTGGCACCACTCGTGCTGGCGCTCGTGCTGGGCGACATGGCCGAGTCGAGCTTCCGGCAGTCGATGCTGCTGTCGCAGGGCAGCCTGGGCATCTTCTACAGCAACGCGCTGGTGGGCAGCATCGTCACGCTGGCTCTGGCCATGCTGTTGTGGCCAGCCTGGGGTGCGCTGCGCGAAGCCTTGCGGCGTCGCGAGGCCGCACCCCGTCCCGGTGCGCTCCCATGAGCCCGGGCCGCAGGAAGGAGCCAGGATGAAGATCGCCATCGTCGGCGCCGGCGCCATCGGCGGCTACCTCGGCGCGCGATTGGCGCACGCAGGTCACGAGGTGACCTTCATCGCGCGCAATCGCAACCTGGAGGCCATTCGCGCCCGCGGCTTCCGCCTGCGGCTCGAGGACGGTACCGAACTGCACGCGCCGACCGCGCGCGCCGTGCAACATCCGCACGAGGCCGGGCCGCAGGATGCCGTGCTGCTCACGACGAAGGCGCATCAGGTGCGCGAGCTGCTGCCAGCGATGCGCGGCCTTTTCGGCGAGCGCACGAGCGTCGTGTCGATGATCAACGGCCTGCCGTGGTGGTACTTCCACAGGCTCGCCGGGCCCTACGAGGGCCGGCGACTGCAAAGCCTCGATCCCGACGGCATGCTGGCGACGCACATCGAGCCCGAGCGCATCATCGGCGGCGTGGTCTACCCGGCCGCCGAACTGGTCGAGCCCGGCCTTGTGCGCGTCATCGAGGGCAACCGCTTCACGCTCGGCGAGCCCGATGGCAGCAAGAGCGAGCGTGTGTTGGCGCTCGCCCAGGCGCTCATGGGCGCCGGCTTCAAGGCGCCGGTGGCGCGCGACATCCGCAGCGAGATCTGGGTCAAGCTGTGGGGCAACCTCACGTTCAACCCGCTGTCGGCACTGACGCACGCCACGCTGGCGCAGATCTGCCGCTTCCCGGCCACGCGCGACCTTGCCGCCCGCATGATGGCCGAGGCGCAAGGCGTGGGCGAGGCGCTCGGCGTCGAGTTCAAGATCAGCATCGACAAGCGCATCGCCGGCGCCGAGGCGGTGGGCGAGCACAAGACCTCGATGCTCCAGGACGTGGAAGCCGGCCGCGCGCTCGAGCTGGAGGCGCTGGTCGGCTCGGTGGTCGAGCTCGGCCGCGTCACGGGTCGGCCCGTGCCCACGATCGAGGCGATCTACGCCGCCACGAGCCTGCTCGCGCAGACGCTGGCGGCACAGCGCGGGCGCCTCGCCGTGGCGCCCGCCTGAGGTCGGGGCCGGCACGGCGTCTTCGCCGGTCCTCAGGTGCCCTTGTCCCTGTACGGCCTGCGCCCGGCGTGTCACCCGTCACCGGGGTGGTGAGAGATCGCACGCAACAGGACCGCGGGCGCCTTGGGGGCTGCACTATCCTCGTGCCATGCTTGCCAAGGAGGGAGTCGCTGTTGCCGCGACGGTGACAGCGGTTTCTACGCCGCTGCTCGTCGTGCACTGGGGCGGGCTCGGCCATGGCATCTTCGCCCAGACGCTTTCGGTGCTGCTCTGGGGCGTGGCCATTGCCGCCTGGGCGCATCTCGCCAGTTCGGCGGGCGTGCCCTGGCGACCGCTGGCACCCTTGCTGACGGCACTGTCGCTCCTGGGCCTCGGCGTCGTCGTCAGTGCGGCCGGCAACGGTGCGCCGGGGGGCGTCTGGCTCGGATCGCTTGGCGTGCTCGCGGCGGCGGCGGTGGTCGCCATCGCGGGGGCGCGTGCAGCGCGCCACCACCCGGAAAGGTCGACCCGGGCGCTGATGTGGGGGCTGGTCATCGCCGGCCTCGCCTCGCTCGTCGTGGCCGCGCTGCAACTGACGGCGCCGGGCTGGGCCAACCCGGCTTGGGTGGCACCGGTGCGCACGCCCGGTCGCGCCAGCGCCAACCTCGACCAGCCCAACCACCTCGCGACGCTGCTCATCTGGGCCTGGATGGCCGTGGCCGCGTGGACCGCGCGGGCGCACGACCCTCCGTCGTCCGCGGCCGATGGACGCGGCACAGGCGACAGCGCCGCCGCGCCCACGGCGGGCGCCTGGGCCTTCATGCTGGCCTTCGCGCTCCAGGCCGGGGTGGTGGCAACGGCTTCGCGCGCGGGCCTGCTCGCCAGCATGGTCATCGGACTGTGGGCGGCATTGGACCGACGGCTGCCGCGGCCAACCGCGTGGCTGCTTTGGATCACGGCGCTCGGCGGCCTGGCCATGACGGTCGGGCGCGCCGTGATGACCCCCGCCACGTCGCTCGGTACGAGCGCTTCGCTGGTGCGCCCCGGCGCGCGCGGCGGGCTCTTCGTCGATTCGTGGCATCTCCTGCGCGAGCAGCCCATCGCCGGAGTCGGCTGGATGGAGTTCCAGTCGGCCTGGTCGTTGTCGCCGCTCGGCGACCGCGGACCGCGCTACTTCGACCACGCGCACAACATCGTCCTGAACCTGGTCGTCGAACTCGGCCTGCCGCTCGGGCTGGCGATCTGCTGTTGCCTGCTGTGGGGGGCGATCGCGCTGCTGCGTTCGCTGCGCAACGTCGCCCTTGCCTTCCAGCCGCGCGCACTCATGCTGGCGGCCATGTTGGCCATCATCGGGCTGCACAGTCTGTTCGATGCTCCCTTCTGGTACGCCTACCTGTTGCTGCCCTCGGCCTGGGCCTGGGGTTGCCTGGTTGCGCTCGAGCACCCGCGCAGCCCGCCACCCGAACACACCCGCCTCGCGTCGGTGCGCGCCGGGCTGGCGCCCGGCAACCCGGGCGTCGTGCTGCGCGCCCGCGACGAGCGCGTGCGCGCCACGCTGGCGATTGCCGGCATCGTGCTGGCCGTCGGCGCCTACGCCACCTGGCTGGACTTCCGCCGCGTGCTGCCCGAGGGTCTGACCCACGTGCCCAGCGGCGCTTCGCCCGCGCGCGCAGCGGCCGGCGGCAGCAGCCGGCTGTTCGGCTACTACGCCGATCAGCAACGCGCGCTGGGCGCACCAGGCGCGCCACCCGCGCTCTTTCGCAGCGCGCGCTGGGCCTGGATCGACACCGAGCTGATCGCAGCCTGGATCGCCTCGCTGGAGCGCGCCGGCCGCCACGACGAGGCACGGTTCCTGATGCAGCGCGCGCTCGAGTTCCGCGATCCCGCCTACACGCCGTGGCTGGCCGAGTGCCGCGTCGTCGAGCCGCTGCAGCCGCCCTCGCGCTGCAGGGCGCCGAGCCGCTTGCCGAGCTGGCGCGAGTTCCGCTGAGGACCGGGTCGCCGTGGAGATGTTCTAGCGCGCCAGGACCGGCACGCCGCGGCCGTCAACGCCTTGCACCACGGGTTCCGGCGTAACCACCTCCGGCGTGCACCGTGCGAGGTGCACGATCGAGTTGGCGTAGTAGCGCAGCAGCGCCTCTTCTGATGGCCTTGCCCGGTACAGCCCCGCTTCCTCGTCGACGAGGTGCCGCTGCACGAGCATGCGCAGGCCGGCGCTGACGGCGTAGTCCCAGTCGCTGCGCGGCAGGTAGATGCGCGCGCCGCCGGCCTCCAGCCGTGCCACGAGCGCGGCCACCTCGGCCTTGACCTCGAATTCGCTGCGCGCGCGCGCGACGTCCTCGAGCACCACCGTGGCCACCAGCGGCACCGGCAGCACCGGCACGAGCCGCCCCACTTCGTCCATCAGGTGGCGGCCCAGCGCCGCCACCTCGGCCTGGCGCGCCGCCTTGTCGAGTTGCTCGAGCACCACGCCGCGCGAAGCCAGCCAGGCGCGCGCGGACACCGGCGTGCCGAAGTTGACGCAGGCGTAGCCGAAGCGGTGCCAGCGGCTGCGCAGCAGCAGGCCGATCTGCCCGCCGACGAAGGCGAGCGTGTTCCACGCCGCGCGCAGCCGCCCGGTGCGTGGCGCGGCCCCATCGCCGGCACGCAGTTGCGTACGATCCTCGAGCACGCGGTCGTAGTTGAGCCCCAGCGGCACGAAGACCAGGTCGCGCTCGCCCTCGGCGTGGTAACCGCGCAGCATGTAGTCGAGCACCCCGAAGCGCGGCTCGCGCAGCGCGCCGTCGCGCGTGAGGCCGCCCTCGGGGTACACGGCCTGCGTCACGCCGGCCTCGGTGGCCATGGCGATGTAGCGCTCGAGCACGCGGCGGTAGAGGTCGTCCTTGGAGTTGCGGCGCACGAAGTAGGCGCCCATGGCGCGGATGAGCTGCTGCAGCCCGATCACCCGCGCCCACTCGCCCACCGCATACGACAGCGCTGCACGCTCGGCCGCCAGGTAGCTGGCGACGATGTAGTCCATGTTGCTCCGGTGGTTCATGACGAAGACCACCGTGGCCGTCTCCGGGATCGCCTCGAGCCCGGCGTCGTCGGTGTAGCCGATGCGCACGCGGTAGAGCGCCTGCGACAGCCGCTTGCCGATCCAGTAGCCGATGCGGAAGTAGACGAAGGCGTTGAAGGCGGGGACGATCTCGCGCGCATAGCGCTGCACCTGGTCGAGCGCCACCTCGTGCGGCATGCCGCGCTCGTTGGCGAAGGACTTGGCCGACTGCTGCACCTTGTCGTCGAAGACGAGGCGGTCGATGAGCACCTGGCGGCGGATCTGCTGGAAGGGCCGCGGCTGGATCTTCAGCCGCTGCCCCACCTCGGCCAGCACCTTGGCGGCACGGCTGCGCACGTACCAGCGCGCCGAGGGAAGCAGCAATCGATCGAGCAGGGCCCACGCCGCCAAGCCGCCGCCCACCAGCGCGAGCCACAACGGGACTTCGACGCTGGTACCGAGCATAGGGCTTCAGTCCGCCGCGCCGGTCGCAGGCCCGACGGCCCGCGCCGGCCCGTGGGCGGCGGATGGGTCGCCGAGCTCCGGCGTGACGATCTCCCCCGGCACCGCCTTGCGCGCGAACAACGTGTAGACCGTGGGCACGACGAAGATCGTCAGCAGCGTGCCCAGCGACATGCCGCCGACGATGACCCAGCCGATCTGCTGCCGGCTCTCGGCGCCGGCGCCGGTGGACAACGCCAGCGGCACGGCACCGAGCACCATGGCGCCGGTGGTCATGAGGATCGGCCGCAGGCGCAGGCTCGCCGCCTCGACCACCGCCTCCGTCACCGTGCGCCCCTGCTGCCGAAGCTGGTTGGAGAACTCGACAATCAGGATGCCGTGCTTGGTGATGAGACCCACCAGCGTGATCAGGCCGATCTGCGAGAACACGTTCAGCGTGCCGCCAGTCAGCCGCATCGCCGCCAGCGCCCCCACCATTGACAGCGGCACCGACAGCAGGATCACGAACGGGTCGACGAAGCTCTCGAATTGCGCCGAGAGCACGAGAAAGATGAAGGCCAGCGCAAGAACGAACACCACGCCGAGCGAACCCGAGGAGGCGCGGAATTCGCGGCTGACGCCGTTGAGCTCGGTCGCGTAGCCCTGTGGCAGCACCTTCAGCGCCGTGGCGTCCATGAACTCCAGCGCCTCGCCGAGCGAATAGCCGGGCGCAAGGTTGGCGGTGATGGTCACCGAACGGCGCTGGTTGAAGTGGTTCAGCTCGCGCGGGCTGACCGCCTCGCGCACCTTGACGAGCGAGGACAGCGGCACCATGGTGTCGTTCCGCCCGCGCACGAAGATGCGTTCGATGTCCTCGGGCGTCACGCGGCCCTCGGCGCCGGTCTGCACCATCACGTCGTACTGCTCGGCGTCGCGCTTGTAGCGCGTGACGACCCGGCTGCCCAGCATCGTTTCGACAGCGCGGGCGACCGCATCCA
The DNA here is from genome assembly GCA_022842825.1 of Rubrivivax sp. GTDB lineage: Bacteria > Pseudomonadota > Gammaproteobacteria > Burkholderiales > Burkholderiaceae_C > Rubrivivax. The sequence goes on along the minus strand of JALHOU010000130.1, from coordinate 2,241 downwards.
CCGAAACGCCCATGTCGGCCGCGCGCGCGCGGTCCACGTCCATGAAGATCTCGGGCTTGTTCAGCTGCAGGTCGATGTCGGGCTGCACGATGCCCGGGTTGCGCGACATCTCGGCGACGAAGCTCTGCGCCACGCGCGACATGCCCTCGTAGCTGTCGCCGCTGACGATGACGAAGTTGATCGAGCGCTCGCGGAATCCCTGGCCGAGGCTCGGCGGCGTGATCGGGAACACGCTCACGCCGGGCAGGCTGCCGACCTTGGGCAGCAGGTCGCGCGCCAGCTCGATGGTCGAGCGGCTGCGCTCCTCCCAGTCGACCGTGCGCATGACCGCCGAGCCGACGGAGACCTGACCGCCACCCATGAACATGAAGCGCCGGTCGAATTCGGGGTACTGCGCGGTGATGCGCTCGATCGCGTCGAGGTAGCGCGCGGTGTACTGGAGCGTGGCCCCGTCGGGCGAGCGCACCGGCATGAAGATGACGCCGCGGTCCTCCATCGGCGCGAGCTCGCTCTTGGCGGTGCTGAACAGCCACCAGCTGACGCCCCCGGAAGCCAGCATCACGCCCACCACGGCCCAGCGCGCGCGCAGCGTCACCCTCAGCGCCGCCGTGTACCCCTTGGTCAGGCGCACGAGCACCGTCTCCATGAAGCGGTCGAAGAAGTTCGGCTTGGGGTTGTGGCGCAGCAGCTTGCTGCACAGCATCGGTGTCAGCGTCAGGGCCACGAAGCCCGACACGAGCACCGCGCCAGCCAGCGTCAGCGCGAACTCGCCGAACAGGCGGCCGGTACGCCCGGGCGTGAAGGCCAGCGGCGCGAACACCGCGGCCAGCGTCAGCGTCATCGCCACCACCGCGAAGCTGATCTCGCGCACGCCCTTGAGCGCCGCCTGGAAGGGCTGCATGCCTTCCTCGATGTGGCGGAAGATGTTCTCGAGCACGACGATGGCGTCGTCGACGACGAGGCCGATGGCCAGCACCAGCGCCAGCAGCGTGAGCGTGTTGACCGTGAAGCCCGCGAGCGCGATGAGCGCGAACGAGCCGACCAGGCTGACCGGGATCGTGACCAGCGGAATGAAGGAAGCTCGCAGCGTGCGCAGGAACACGAACACCACCAGCGCCACCAGCACGACGGCCTCGATGACGGTCTTGTAGACGGCCTTGATGGAGCGGTCGATGAAGACCGAGAGGTCGTTCGCCTGCACCACCGTCACCGAGGGCGGCAGGTCGCGCTGGATGAGAGGCATCACGGCGCGCACCCCGTCGGCCACCTCCATCGGGTTGGCGGTGGCGTTGCGGATGATGCCGGTGCTGATGGAGGGCACGCCGTTCAGGCGCACCCGGCTGCGTTCGTTGGCGGCGCCCTCTTCCACCCGCGCCACGTCGCGCAGGCGCACCGTGTAGCCGCCGGTGGTCTTGAGCGCGATCTCGTTGAACTGCGCCACGGTGTTGAGGTCGGTGCGCGAGGTGACGCTGAACTCGCGCTGGCGGCTCTCGATGCGGCCGGCCGGCACCTCGAGGTTCTGCCGGCGCAGCGCGTCCTCGACGTCCTGCACCGTCAGCCGATAGGCGGCAAGGCGGTCGGGGTCGAGCCAGATGCGCATCGCGTACTTGCGGTCGCCACCCACCTGCACGTCGGCCACGCCGGGCACCGTCTGCAGCCGCGGCTTGACGATGCGGTTGATGAGGTCGGTGAGCTCCAGCGTGCCCATCGTCTCGCTCGTGTAGGCGAGCCAGATGGTCGGCGTGGCGTCGGCCTCGACCTTGGCGATGACGGGCTCGTCGGCCGCCTCCGGCAGACGGCCGCGCACGCGCGCGACACGGTCGCGCACCTCGGCCGCAGCGGTGTCGGGATCCTTGGTGAGGCGGAAGCGCACCGTGATCTGGCTCTGCTCGGTGCGCGAGATCGAGGTCATGATGTCCACGCCGTCGATGCCGGCGATGGAGTCCTCGAGTGGCTTGGTCACCTGCGACTCGATGACCTCGGAGCTCGCGCCGAGCAGCCGGGTGGTGACGTTGACGAGCGGCTCGTCGATGCGCGGGTACTCGCGCACCGAGAGCTGCTTGAACGAGACCAGGCCCACCAGCACCAGCAGCAGCGACATGACGGTGGCGAGCACCGGCCGGCGGATCGAGGTCTCGGACAGTCTCATGGCGCTCTCCGCTCAGGGCCTCAGGGCTGGGTGGCCGGCGCGCCCGACGCCGCGCGCCCGTTGCCCGCGGCCGCCGGCGCGACCTGGGAGGC
>JALHOU010000129.1 GCA_022842825.1 Rubrivivax sp. | reverse complement strand
GGCGCGCGCGGGCGGCAGTATTCGAGGCCCCGGCGGCGGCAGCCCGCGGCCGTGCCCGCCCGGGGCCGGGCCCCTGTCGATAATGCGCCGCGGCCCCGCCTGGCGGGCCCGGGGCGGCATGGATCCGACGACTGTCATTCTCATCCTGGGGTTGAACCTCGTCGCCATCGGCGCGCTGCTGGCGATGATCGGGCGCCGCATGGACGAGTCGCACGGCATGCGCGGCTTTGCCACCGGCTCGGCGGTCTTCGGCCTCGCCTACCTGCTGCGCCTGGCGCTCGGGCACCGCGAAAGCGGCCTCGTCAGCGTGTTGCCCGACACCGCGATGATCTTCGCCACGCTGTGCTACGCCACCGGCCTGCGCCAGTACGGCGGCCGGGCGCCGCTGGGATGGCGCTTCGTGGCCGCAGGCTCGCTCGGCTTCGCCTTGCTGTCGCTGGCCTGCACGCTCCTCTGGCAGGACGTGGGGCGCCATGCCGTGCTCAACGCCGGGCTCGCCGTGAACTACCTGACCCTGGCGGTGCTCGCCACCCAGGGCCGGCGGCGCGTGGGCGCGGCGCTGCGGCCACCCCTGACCGTGCTGGCCGTCTTCACCGGCCTGCTCGGCGCGCTGACGGCGGTGCGAGCCATGGTCGCCGTGACGCTGGGCGTGACGCCGCTTTTCGTGGGCCTGCCAGCGCAGGTCTACTACGGATACTCCGTCGTCGTCTCGGTGGTGCTGGGCCCCAACCTGCTGTGGATGATCTTCCTCGGCCTGAACGACCGCCTGGCCCAGCTGGCCACGCACGACCCGCTCACCGGCCTGCTCAACCGCCACGGTCTGGACGAAGCACTGCAACACCACTTCGGCGTGCGGCCGCCGAGGCCGCTGGTGCTGTGCCAGCTCGATATCGACCACTTCAAGCGCATCAACGACAGCCGCGGCCATGCCGCCGGCGACCTGGTGCTCAAGGGCGTGGCGCAGACTCTGGTGGCGCAGGTGCGTGGCGGCGACTTCGTGGCGCGCCTGGGCGGCGAGGAGTTCCTCGTCGGCTGCAGCGGCGCCGACCGCGCACAGGCGCTGGCCCTGGCCGAGCGCCTGCGCGCCGGCATCGAGCAGCGCCGCCATCCGGTGGGTGGCCCTGAGGGCCTCGGCTGCACCGTGAGCATCGGCGTCTCGCCCGTGGTGCACGAGCTGAGGGGCTGGGAAGGCGCATTGCGCCAAGCCGACGCGGCGCTGTACCAGGCCAAGCAGGCCGGCCGCAACCGCGTGGTGGCGGCGCCGGAAGGCGCGGGCAACTGAAGGGCGACTGACAGGCGACTGAAGCGCAACGCGATGCTCGGCGCCGGGGTGTGAAGACAGCCACCGCGCCTGGCCCGCCATGGCGAGAACGCCGCGCCGCCAGGGTCTGCGCAGCGATCGCTCAGCGCCCCATGCGCGGCGCCAGCGCACGCGCCAGCCGTTCGACGGTGCCGATCTCGGTGGCCGACAGGCTGCGCAGCAGCAGGTCGCGCAGGTCGCGCACGTCGCACAGGCCCTGGTGCAGGCAGGCCTGCCACACCGCAGGATGCTCCTTGCACGCCGGCAGCAGCGCCGCGGCACCGCTGGGGCGGCCGCTGGCGTCCAGCGGCGTGCACGAGGCCAGCCACACGGCCGCGCGCTGCACCTCCGGCGAAGCGAGGTCGCGCGCGTCGGCGCCCCAGGCCTGCAACTGCCGGGCGACCGACTCGCCGTCGCTCGCCTCCAGCACCTCGGCCAGCAGCAGCGGGTCGCCCACCGCCACGGCGAGTGCGAAGTCGATCGGGCGGCGCGTCAACTCGGTGGCAGCGTCCACCGCCGCGAAACCGGCCGACGCCAGCGCCCCCTCGACGAGCCCCGGCTCGGGCATCGACTCGCACAGCGCCAGGCTGGCCGCGTTCGGCCCCGGCCCCGCGCCGGTGCGGTTGGGCGCGGCGCGCGTGCGCCACTCGATGATCTGGCGCCAGTGCGCCAGCTGCCGGCATTGGCGCTCGAGCATCCAGAGCACGACGAGCGCCGCGGTGTCGCGGTCTTTCAGCGCCGCATCGACATGCGGGCCCGCCACCGCGCCGCTGCGCAATCGCGCCAGTGCCTGGCGCACCGCCTCGCGCGAAGGCGGCACGCTGCCGCGCACGACCGCGCCGGCCGAGGCCGCTGAAGCCGCTGCCACCGCAGCCGATGCGGCTGCTGCGGCTGATGCCGCTGCGGCCGCCTCTTCCGCCCGCGAAGCGGTCACCGGCGCCTCGTTGCCCCACGGGTTGGCGAGCGGGCCCGTGCGCTGGTGTTCGGGCACCGGCACGGCCGGTGGCAGCATGGGCACGGCCGGCGGCGCCAGCCAGAAGCGCCAGACGACGATCGCCCCGGCAGCCAGCACCACGAGCGCGCCGCCCAGCAGAAGGCGCAAGCGTCGCCGCCCGCGCGGGCCGCCGCCACGGCCGTCGTCGTCGCCCTGCCCGCCCGCACCCGCAAGCGCCGCAGCCTTGCGGCGCGCCGCATCCAGCACATAGTGTTTCCGCACGGGCCGCAGCCTAACGGCTTCTGCGGCAGCCGCCCACCGCCCGCGGCCCAGGCAGCTTCGTGCCCCCGCAGACCGACAGCAGGGCAGGCTCGGAGCATCGACAGGCGGGGCGGCTTGGGACCGACGCCTCGGCGAGCGCTCAGCCCCCGGGCATGGCAGCCAGGACCTGCTCGAGCAACCCGCTGATGGATTCGGGCGAGGCGCCGTCGGCGAACCATGGCCGGTCGGACTGGTGCACGACGACGAGGTCGCGGCCGCGGTCGACGAAGACGAACTGGCCGTGGTTGCCCCAGGCGAAGAACACGTCGCCCTCGGCCCGCTTCCAGAACGGCCAGGCCAGGCGCGGCACCCACCACATCAGCGCATAGGCCTGCCAACCGCCGAACACGGTGGTGTGCGGCGCGGTGCTCTCGGCCACCCACTGGGCGGAGACGAGCCGCCGCCCCTGCCACTGCCCACCGCGCGCCATGAGCAGGCCCAGGCGCGCGAGGTCGCGGGCCGAGAGCTTCATCACGTAGGCCGGGTACCTCGAGGCGCGTTCCAGAACAGACTCGGTATCGCGCGCGGGCTCGAAGTCCTCGAACTGCAGCGGCCCGGCGAGGTCGTCGCGCAGCGCTTCGAAGACCGGTTTGCCGGTGCGCTGCTCGAACAGGCCGCCGGCGGTGTTGAAGTCCCAGTTGTTGTAGTACCAGTGGCTGCCCGGTGCGTGGCTGCCGCGCGTCGGGCGCCGCAGCATGGCGTCGCGTGTCTCGTAGGCGGCGCGGTGGTACACACCCGACTTCGACTGCAGCAGCTGCCGCCACGTGGCCGCCTTCTCCGGCGCGGTGAGCCCATCGACATCGTCGACATTCAGCGCCGCGAGCGTCTGCTCGAGGTCGATGACACCGCGGTCGACGTAGATGCCGGTGAGCACGCTGAGCACGCTCTTGCGCACCGAGTACACGTTGCGCGGCCGGGCGATGTCGCCCAGCGAATGCACGAGCCGGCCGCGGTGCACCACGAGGTAGGCGTCGGTGCGCAACGCGGCCGCGGCCTCGTCGGCGGCCTTGAGCCTGGCGGCGCTCCAGCCGCCGGCCTCGACCGCCGGCACCTTGCTCCAGGTCTTCTCCGGATAGGCCGCGTCGGCCGCGGCCGCATGCAAGGCCGAGAGACCGAGGCCCAGGCCGAGGCCGGCGCGCAGCAGGAGGCGGAAGAACGCGCGACGGCAGAGATCGCGCGGGCTCAAGCCGCACCTCGCCAGCCGCGGGCGTGCGGGTCGATGAGCAGTTGTGCGCCCTCGCGGATCAGCCGCTGCACCATGGCCGGTGCGTTGTGTGGCCCGTGCCTGGGGATGAGGGACTCGGCCACCACGGCCGCGTTCTCGGCCACGCCCTTGCCGTCTTGCAGCACGACGCGGAGGCCGGAATCATGGACCGCCAGGCCGGCCTTCGGGTCGATGCGCCAGCGGGCCTGCCATTGAGAGGATTTGGAGCGCATCGGCAGGTGGTGCGGCAGTGGGGCAGTGGGGCAGTGGGGCAGTGGGGCAGTGATGGTAGGCCGCGATGGCAGTGTCGGTGGCAGTGGCCTTGGCGGTCAGGTGCCGGCGGAGTGGATCCCTCGCCGGCGCTACGCAGGCACCAACGCGAAGCGCGGCTGCCAGCGGCCATCGACCTCGATGTGCTCGAAGAACATCGCGTGCGGCCGCACCCACCAGCCGCTGGCGTTGTAGAGCGGCCGGTACACGACCAGCGGTTCCAGCGTCTCGCTGTGCCGCGCCACGCCCACCACTTCGTACTCGCCGCCCTTGTAATGCCGGTAGCGGCCGGGCTGGGCTTCGGGCAAGGGCGGGAGGTCGGGTTCGCTCATGGCGGCCGATCGTATCGGCAGCGCGCCGATGCGAAAGCTCCACTCGGCAGATGAGCCGCGTTCGTCCTTCGTGAAAGAGCCTGCGATTCATGCGTGGGGGGTGCCCCGCCGCTCAGCCGGCGAGTGGATGCCGGCCGCGCCGCCTCCGGGCGAAAGTGCGCTCGACGCAACTCTCACCCGGAGCGCATGTTCATGAAATCCTGGACCCAGACCTTCGCCACGCTGGCCACTCTCGCCACTCTCGTATCAGGCGCCGCATCGCTGCCCACGCAGGCGGCGGTGCTCGTCTACACCACCGAGGCCGACTACCTGGCGGCCGTGGGTGCCACGCGCACGTACATCGACTTTGCCGGCTCGCCCGGCGCCGTGGTGAACGGCGGCAGCTTCTCGCCGGCCGTGGCCTTTGGCTCGTGCACCGACTCGGCCGCGCCCAGCACCTGCGGCACGACCGTACTGCACAACAGCAACGCCATCACCGACCTGGGCGGCTCGGCCGCGCCCAACGGCGTGGCCAGCCTGGCCTGGCGGTTCAACGAGGCGGATGTGTTCGCGTTCGCCTTCCACTACGTGAGCGGCGAGGTCGACGCCGTTGCGCTGGTGGACGCCGGCAGCCTGGGCACGCAACTCATCGACACCCGCGCGGCCAGCGGCTTTATCGGCCTCGTGAGCGACACGGCGTTCTACGGCGGCATCGGCATCAACGCCGTGTTCCCCGGCGGCAGCAACAACGACCGCTACTTCATCGACGACTTCCGCATCAACGCCGCCGGGGCCACGACGGTGCCCGAGCCGGGCGTGCTGGGGCTGGCCGGCCTGGCGCTGATGGCCGCCGGGGTCGGCCGCCGGCGGCCGGGGTCCGGCTCGCGCGTCGAGCTGGCCTGACGCGCCCGCCGCCCCGCCGCCGCCCCGCCGCCGAAGCTTGCGACACCGGGGCCGCTGCGGAGCTCCTCGGGGTTCAACCTTCGGCCGGCCTGCGGCCCATCCAGTCGCCGATCAAACCCTCGTATCCCGCCGCGGCGCGCAGCAGCGCGGCGTCGGCGAGCGGCCGCCCGATCAGTTGCAGGCCCATCGGCCAGCGCCCGTTGGCGTGGAAGCCCGCCGGCACGCAAATCGCCGGCAGCCCGGCAAAGGTGGCGTAGATCGTCACCTCCATCCAGCGGTGGTAGGTGTCCATCGCGCGGCCGGCCACCGTCTTCGGCCAGGTCCATTGCAGGTCGAAGGGCCAAACCTGTGCGACCGGCAGCGCCAGCAGGTCAAAGCGCTCGAAGAGGCTCGTGACGAGGTGGTTGTGGAAGGTGCTGCGCACCTGCGACGCGCGCATGAAGGTGCCGAAGCCGAGTGACTGCGCCTGGTCGTGCTCCCACAGCGCCTCGGGCTTGATGTGCTGCCGGGCATCGGGGCGCAGCGCCAGCAGCGCCGCCACGCTGGGCGCGACGAGGGCGCGGCGCCACATCAGCCAGGCCTCCCACACGGCCTCGGCGGGGTAGCCCAGTCCTTGCGGCCCGAGCGGCTCCACCTCCGCGCCCGCGCCCTGCAGGCGGGCCAGCGCTGCCTCGCAGGTGGCCAGGATGCCCGGCTCCATGGGCAGGTGGCCACCGAGGTCGCCAAGCCAGCCGATGCGCAGGCCCTTCACCGTGGCCTCGTTCGCTGCGGGCACATAACTCACGGCGTCGGTGGCCAGAGAGAGCGGCGCGCGCGCGTCGTGCCCGGCCTGCGTGGACAGCAGCGCCGCCACATCGCTCACGGTGCGCCCCATCGGCCCGTCGGTGCCGAGCTGGCTCACCCACAGCTCGGGCTTGGGCCAGGCGGGCACGCGGCCCTGGCTGGGCCGCAGGCCGAAGACGTGGTTCCAGCCCGCGGGGTTGCGCAGCGAGCCCATGAAGTCGGAGCCGTCGGCCACCGGCAGCAGGCGCAGCGCCAGCGCCACCGCCGCGCCACCGCTCGAGCCACCGGCACTCACGCCCGCGTCCCAGGCGTTCGGCGTGCGGCCGAAGAGCGGGTTGTAGGTGTGCGAGCCCAGCCCCAGCTCGGGCATGTTGGTCTTGCCGATGACGATGGCGCCGCTCGCCTTCATGCGTTCGACAAAGAGGCTGTCCTGCGCAGCCACCGCACCGGCCAGCAACGGGCTGCCGAAGGTGGTGGGCAGCCCCTGGGCGTGGCCGGTGTCCTTGATGGCCTGCGGAAAGCCGTGCATCCACCCGCGCGAACCCCAGCGGCCGCGGTGGCGGCCCTCGGGGCCGGTGAGCTCGGCGTCGCAACGCCCGGCCTCGGCCAGAGCCTGCTCGTCGGGCACGAGGTTGACGAGGGCGTTGGCGCGCGGGTTGAGGCGGTGGATGCGTGCGAGATACGCCAACATCACCTCGCGGCACGACAGCTTGCGCGCGTGGATGGCGCGCGACAGCGAGATGGCATCAAGCGACGTGATGTCGTCACCGCCGGCGCCGCCGGCGTGGCCGCCGCCGCCTTCGCCTGCCCTGCGTCGAGCCGTGGCCTCTTCGGCGAGGCCCGCAGCCACCGTCGAGGCAGGCTCGGCGCCAACGCCCGGCCTTCCCGCGTTGGCGGCGCGCACGAGGACGCCGGGGCGTGTGTCGCCCTTCATGATGCCGCCGCCCAGGCCAGCGGCGGTGGCTCGAAGGCGCGGTACTCGGCCTCCAGCCAGCGCGCGAAGGCGAGCACGTCCATGTCGCCGAAGGCCGGGCCGACGATCTGCGCCCCCACCGGCAGGCGCGGCGCGCCGCTGGCGTCCTCGCGCGTCAGCTCCAGCGGCACCGAGCAGGCCGGAAGGCCGACGAGACCCGGGTAGCCGGCCCAGAAGAGCGCGTCGGTGGTGGGCTGCATCAGCGTGCGGCCATCGGCGGCGCGCACGGGGATCAGCCGCTCCCAGCGCTCGCCTTGCTGGTTCTGCACGAAGGCCGGCGTGGTCGCGGTGGGGCAGATGAGCAGATCGAAGCGCTCGAAGAACGCCGCCCACTGCTGGCGCAGGCGGTCGCGGCGCTGGTCGAACAACACCCAATCGCGATGGCTGGTGGTGGTGCCGCGGTCCATGCGCGCGGGGTAGCTCGTCTCGCCGGCAGCGTAGCGCGGGGCGCGCGCCAACGCGGCGGCGTAGTCGACGTCGTTGAAGCGCGCGCCGGTGGCGGCGCGCAGCAGGTGCAGGTACACGGCATGCGCCTCGGCGCTGTCGACCGGACGCGCCTCCTCGCTCACGGCCACGCCTGCGCGGCGCAGGAAGTCGGCCAGCCGCGCCAACGCCTCGCGCAGCGGCGCATCGACGCGCGCCTCGGCATCGTCGCTGACGATGGCGACGCGGCAGCGGTGCGGTGGCGTGCCGCGCGTCGGCCAGGTGAGCGGCACGCGACCCATCGGCGTGTAGGTGGTCAGCGGCTGGCACAGCACGTCCATCGCGAGCGTGAGGTCAAAGGCGCAACGCGCCATCGGTCCGACGGCGGCGATGTCGATGTTGTCGGCAAAGGGCACCGGCGTCAGCTCGTGCCCGGCCTGCGGCGCCACGCCCCAGGTCGGCTTGAAGCCCCACACGCCGCAGTAGTGCGCCGGGTTGCGGATGGAGGCGCCGATGTCGCTGCCCAGCTCCAGCCCCGTGAGCCCGGCGGCCAGCGCCGCGGCGCTGCCGCCCGAGCTGCCGCCCGGCGTGCGCGCCAGATCCCAGGGGTTGTTCGTGGTGCCGTACACCGGGTTGAAGCTCTGCCAGTCGGCCAGCGACACGGGCACGTTGGTCTTGCCGAAGATCACCGCGCCCGCCGCCTTCAGCCGCTGCACGGTGAGGGCGTCGTCCCGGGCCCGGTTGTCGCCAAAAGCCGCATAGCCGAAGGTGGTGGGCAGCCCGGCGATGTTGAACGACTCCTTCACCGTCATGGGCACGCCGTGCAGCGGGCCCCAGCTCTGGCCACGGTCGAGCGCGGCGTCGGCCGCGCGAGCGCGCTCGCGGGCCCGCTCGGCGTCGAGCACGGCGATGGCGTTCAGACGCGGGTTGAGCCGTTGCACGCGCGCGAGGTAGTGATCGAGCAGCTCAAGCGCGCTCAGTTCGCGGCGGCGCAGGCGCCGCGCCAGCTCGTGCGCGGGCAGGTAGGCGATGTCCTGGGTCATGGTTTCGGATCGGGAACGGGGCAGGAGTGGGACCGGAGCCGGACAGCAAAGGACCGCAGGCCGGTCACAGGCGGCCGAGGTCGGGCCTGGGAATCGGCATCACGCTCTCGAAGGCGCGCGCCGCGCGCAGCACCAGCGCGTCGCCGAACATGGGGCCGACGAACTGGATGCCGATGGGCAGGCCGTCGCTCGTGAGCCCGCAGGGCAGCGTGCAGGCCGGCTGCTGCGTGAGGTTGAACGGGTAGCTGAAGGGTGTCCAGCCGAGCATCGTCTTCGGGTCCATGTCCTGGTGGCCAGCGGGCTTGGCGTCGAAGGCCGGCACCGCCACCGTGGGCGTGACGAGCAGGTCCCACTGCTGCATGAATTGCCGCATGTGCGAGCCGAGCGCGCCGCGACGTTGGTTCAGGCGCTGGATGTCGAGGGCGCTCAACCTGGAGCCGAGCGCGGCCTCGGCGGCGAAGTCGGGGTCGGTCTTCGCCTGCTGCTCGCGGCTGAGCGTGTTCCACAGCGTCCACGCGCCGACGAACCACAGGCCCGTGATGATCTCGAGCGGGTCCTCGATGCCCGGGTCGACCTGCTCGACGATGGCGCCGAGCTCCGCCAGCCGCTGCACGGCGGCAGCGCAGGCCTCGGCCACCTCGGGGTGCACGTTCGTCGCGTAGCCGAGCGTGGGCGACCAGGCCACGCGCAGGCCACGGATGCCGTTTTCCAGGCCGACGCTGTAGTCGTGCGCGCCGTGCCGCGTCTCCGGGGGCAGGCTGGTCCAGTCGCGCGCGTCGGGGCGGGTGATGAGGGTCATCATCAGCGCCGCGTCGCGCACGCTCATCGTGTGCGGGCCGAGGTGGGCCACGGTGCCGAAGGGCGACAACGGATGGGCCGGCACGCGCCCGAAGCTCGGCTTCAAGCCGAAGTTGCCGCAAAACGAGGCGGGAACGCGCACGCTGCCGGCGCCGTCGGTGCCGACGGACAGCGGCGCCATGCCGGCGGCCACCGCTGCGGCGCTGCCGCCGGAGCTGCCGCCGGGCGACTTGAGGCGGTTCCACGGGTTGCGCGTGATGCCGGTCCTGGGCGAGTTGGTCTCGCCCTTGCAGCCGAACTCGGGCGTGGCGGTCTTGCCCACGAGCACGACGCCGCCCTCGCGCAGGCGCGCCGTGGCCGGGGCGTCCACGTCCCAGGGCTGCTTCGGGTCCACCGTGTGGCTGCCGCGCAGCGTCGGCCAGCCCTTGGCGAGCACGAGGTCCTTGATGGACGCCGGCACGCCGTCGAGCACCGAGAGCGGCTCGCCGCGCATCCAGCGCTCCTCGCTGGCGCGCGCGGCTTCGAGCGCCGCCTCCGGCGCGAGGTAGCAATAGGCGTTGAGCCGCGGGTTGAGCTTGTCGATGCGTGACAGCACGGCCTTGGTGGCCTCCACCGGCGAGAGGCTGCGGCTGTGGTACAGCACCACCAGGTCGGCGGCGGTGAAGTCGGCGACGTCGGTGGCGCGCGGCCGGAACTCGCCGCCGACGAAGCTGGTCGTCGTGGTCGGGCCCTTGCGGGGCGCGGCCGGCAGGGCGCCGGGCCCGGTGGGGGGTGGACTGGCAGGCATGCCGCGATCTTCTCCGCTGCCCGCGCCGGGCGCGCCGGGGAATGCCCTACAAGCTGCAACCGCTCATGGCCTGGCGGGGTGCGCGCGCGACCACCACGGACCGGCCGGTCTTCGCAGGGCACGTCCGTCCTTGCGGCATCATCCGGCCACCCCTCAGGAGCGCAACCCGATGAAGCTCGTCATCGCCCAGATGAAGCATGAAACCAACACCTACTCGCCGGTGCCGACGCCGCTGGCGCGCTTCGCCACCGGTGCCGAGGTGCCGCCCGAAGGCGCCGCCGCGGTGGCCGCCTACCGCGGCACCGGCTCGGCGATCGGTGCCTTCATCGACCTCGCGGAGGAAGCGGGCGCCGAGTACACCGTGCCCATCGCTGCCAGTGCCTGGCCGAGCGGCCCGGTGCACGACGCCGCCTTCGAGCACATTGCCGGGCGCATCTGCGACGCTGTGGCCCAAGGCTGCGATGCCGTGCTGCTCGACCTTCACGGCGCCATGGTCACGCAGACCTTCGACGACGGCGAGGGCGAGCTGCTGCGGCGCGTGCGCGCCATCGTCGGCCCGAAGGTGCCTGTCGGCGTGGCGCTGGACATGCACACCAACCTCTACGACGGGATGGGCGCCCACGCCACGGCCATCGCCGGCTACCAGACCTACCCCCACATCGACATGTACGAGACCGGCCAGCGCGCCGGCCGCGCCGTCCTGGCCCAGCTCGCCGGCAAGGCGAGACCGACGATGGCCTGGGGCCGCAACGCCATGCTGCCGCACGTGATGCGCCAGGGCAGCGCCGACTCACCGAACCGCGAGCTGCAGGCGCGCTGCCGGCAGATGGAGGCCGAAGGGGCGCTGGCGGCGAGCGTGTTCGTCGGCTTCCCGAATGCCGACATCGACATGGCCGGGCTCTCGGCGGTGGTCGTCACCGACAACGACCCGGCGCTGGCGCGTCGCTGGTGCGACGAACTGCTGGCGCTTGCCTGGGCGGCCCGCGAGAAGTTCGTCTACCGCCTCGAGCCGCTCGCCGATTCGATGACGCGGGCGCGCGCGCTGGGGGCGGCCAAACCGGCGGGCTCCGGCCCGATCATGCTGCTCGACCACAGCGACAACTGCGCCAGCGGCGGCACGATGGACACGATGACGGTGCTCGGCGCCATCCTCGACGCCGGCCTGGAGGACGTGGCCGCCTTCGCCATCTACGACCCGGCCGCGGTGCAGCAGATGGCGCGCGCCGGCGTCGGCGCCGACGTGACGTTGTCGCTCGGCGGCAAGCTCGACATGCCGGCCATCGGCCAGAACGGCCAGCCGCGCACGGTGAGCGGGCGCGTGCGCCTGCTCAGCGACGGCCGCTACCGCAACCGCGGCCCGATGGCGCGCGGCGAGATGGGCGACATGGGCCCGAGCGCCGTGCTCGACACCGGCCGCGTGTTGATCGTCGTCATCAGCGATCACGTCGAGCCGCACGACCTGGCCGCGTTCACGGCGGTGGGCATCGCCCCGGAGACGAAGCGCTTCGTGATGCTGAAGAGTCGCGTGCACTGGCGCGCCGGCCTCGGCCCGCTCGCGCACGCCGTGGTGGAGTGCGCCGGCAGCGGCGTGTGCACCTCGGACTACGACCTGCTGGCGTTCAAGAAGGTGCGGCGTCCGATCTATCCGCTGGACGCGGCAGCGGCGAAGTAGGTCCACGCGCTGCCGACGGCCACGGGCCCGTGCCGGCTCAGGTGGTGCCGGCTCAGGTGCCGGCTCACGTGCCTGATCCGGCGCCGGATCAGGCGCCCAGGGGCCTGGCGTAGCGCGCCTCGAGCGACTTCGCGTCGGCAAGGCGCAGTGCCACGAGCACGCGCTCCCACCACGTGAGTGTCTGGATGCGGCCGTCGGACAAGCGCAACACCGTGCCGAGGATCGGCTCGTCTTCGATCCGCGACTCTTGGAAGTCCGTGCTCAAGAACGGGGGTCTCATCTTCAGCACCTCGCAGCAGTTTGGACAGCGCGAACGACGCGCCACGACGCAACGTGTAACGGCCCGTATTCTAGGTTGCTGCGAGGTGAAAGTGGCGCCCGGGCGCGCGGTCGCATGCGCCTTGGGGGGTTCGGTTACAGGTCACGCTGCGGCGAGACCTGCCCGGGCGCCGAGGTCAATGCGCGGTAGAGCCAGAACAGGAAACCGACGTACAGCAGCGGCAGCACCAGCGTCTGCACGATGAACACGGCGCCCAGCCGCACCAGGTTCTCGACGATGTCCTGCGCGCGCGTGCGCAGCGCCTCCACCTGCCTGGCGATGTCGCCGCCTTGCGCGAGCAGGCCCCTCATCCTGTCCAGCAGGCTTTCGCTTGACGCGGCCCTGGGCAGCTTGGGGTCGGCGCCCTCCAGCGCTGCCAGCTGCCCGGCATGCTGCTGGTAGGGCCGCTCGAGCACCGCCCAGTGCACGGCCTCGCTCGCCACCGCGAGCACCGGCACCGCCAGGCGCAGCATCAGCACGCCGAGCGCGAGCCGCGGCAGCCAGCCCGGCACGCCGCGTGCGCGCACGGCCAGCACCGCCCAGGCTCCGAGCAGTGCCGTGGCCAGCACACACACCGGCCAGGCCGACAGCATCTCGATCATCAGCCGCTGCACCGCAAACGAGGCGGTGGCCAGGAACATGAGGTTGGAGAACTGCTCGACCACGTCGTCCAGCGGCTCGAGGATGGCGCCCGGCTTCACCGAGAGGCCGGCACCGACCTGGAACGACACCGTCGCCTCCTGCAGCGCGCTCAGCGCGGCGTTGAGCGTGCGCGCCGAGGCGAAGGCGATGAGCGCACGCTTCAGGCCGGCCTCGACCTGGCGCTCGGCCAGCGCGTCGAGCGGCCGTTGCCAGGTCAGCACCAGCGCGGCGGCCAGCAACAGGCCGACGAGCGCACGATGGCGTGTGGAGCGCATCTCGTGGCCAGGGGGCGCGGCGGGGCCGCGGCCGTTCAGGAGCGGGCCGGCAGTGTAGTGCGGCACACCCGGCGCAGGCACGGCGCGGTGGTGCGGCGTGCATGGGCCTTCCGACCCGCACAGGGCAGCTCAAAATGCGCCATCGCGACGGCCCTGCGATCCTCCGGTCGCGCGCTCCCGACGGCCCCGCCCGTCCCGCCCGCACCGAACCTCAGCGAACCTCACCGGACTTGCGCAGCCCCCTTCCCTGCCCCACGAGAGCCCGCACCATGCCCACCCTGTACGAGAAGCGCACCTACGCCGTTACCGTCGGGCAGATGCCCGAAGTCGTGCGCCTGTACACCACGCTCGGATGGCCGGCGCTCGAGGCCGGCGGCTTCGCCAAGCACTGCATCGGCTACTTCATCAGCGACACCGGTGAGCTGCACCAGCTCGTGCACCTGTGGCGCTTCGAGAGCGACGACGAGCGGCGCGCGTTCTGGAAGCGGCTGTCCGAGAACGCGGAGTTCGGCGCCTTCGTCAAGCAGCTTCGACCCTTGCTCAAGACGCAGACCAACCAGCTGCTGCTGGCCGCGCCCTGGGGCACGCATCCGTAGCGCCGCCATCGGCCGTCGGCCCACCGGCCCATCCGCCCATCCGCCCATCCGCCAGCCCCATCGCCGACCGGCCCCGATCCCTTCGACATGACAGCCCACCCGAGGACCTTCATGCGCGCCGTGCTGCGGCCCGCACCGCCGGCCGCCGACCTGCCCGGCGTGCGGCCCTTCCGGCCCCGCGACGAGCCCGAGCTCGGCCCGCTGATGCAACGTGCCTACCGCGGCACCGTGGACGACGAAGGCGAGACGGAGCAGGACGCCGTGGCCGAGGTGCGCAAGACGCTGGCGGGCGAATACGGCGAATTCATGCCGGCGTGCTCGATGGTTGCCGAGCGCGGCTCGCGCATCGTCTCGGCCACGCTCGTGACACGCCTGGTGGGCCAGCCGTTCGTCGCCTTCACCTTCACCGACCCATCCAGCCAGGGGCAGGGCCTGGCCGGCGCCTGCATCCGCGCGGCGATGGCCCAGCTGCGGTTGCTGGGCGAGCGCGAGCTCGGGCTGATGGTGACGCTGGCCAATGCGCCGGCGGTCTCGCTGTA
>JALHOU010000128.1 GCA_022842825.1 Rubrivivax sp. | reverse complement strand
GTCATCGTCGGCGGCGGCATCGCCGGCTGCTCCACCGCCTACCACCTCGCGAAGCTCGGCCTCACCGACGTGCTGCTGCTCGAGCAGGGCAAGCTCACGAGCGGCACGACCTGGCACGCGGCCGGGCTGGTGGGCCAGATGCGGCCCAACCGCAACCAGACGCGCATGAGCAAGTACGGGATCGAGCTGTACAGCACGCTCGAAGCCGAGACGGGCCTGGCCACCGGCTGGAAGCAATGCGGCAGCGTCAACGTGGCGCGCACGCCCGAGCGCATGTCGGTGCTGAAGAAGCAGGTGGCGCTGGCCAGGAGCTTCGGTGTCGAGGTGCACTTGATCTCGCCGAAGGAGGCGGGCGACCTCTATCCGGTGATGCGCACCGACGATCTGCAGGGTGCCATCTGGATTCCGGGCGACGGCAAGGCCAACCCGGCCGACCTGTGCATGAGCCTGGCCAAGGGCGCGCGCAACCGTGGCGTGAAGATGGTGGAGGGCGTGGAGGTGACGGGCGTGCTCAGCGAGCGTGGCCCGGGCGGCGCCGAGCGCGTGACCGGCGTGCGCACGGCCGCCGGCGATGTGCGCTGCGAGGTGCTGGTGAACTGCGCGGGGCAGTGGGCCAGGCAGTTCGGCGCGCTCGCGGGTGTGACGGTACCGCTCTACCCGGCCGAGCACTTCTACATCGTCACCGACCGCATCGAGGGCGTGTTTCCGATGCTGCCGGTGATGCGTGACCCCGACGGCTACATCTACTACAAGGAGGAGGTCGGCGGCCTCTTGATGGGCGGCTTCGAGCCGGTGGCCAAGCCCTGGCGCATGGACCCGATCCCCTCGACCTTCCAGTTCCAGCTGCTTGGCGAGGACTGGGACCAGTTCGAGATCCTGATGACCAACGCCATCCACCGCACGCCGTGCCTGGAGACGGCCAAGGTGAAAATGCTGCTCAACGGCCCCGAGAGCTTCACCCCCGACGGCAACTTCATCCTCGGCGAGGCGCCCGAGAAACGCGGCTATTTCGTCTGCGCGGGTTTCAACAGCGCCGGCATCGCCAACAGCGGCGGCGCCGGGCGCCTGATGGCCGAGTGGATCGCCGGCGGCGAGGCGCCGGCCGACCTGTGGGACGTGGACATCCGCCGCTTCGCGCCCTTCATGGCCAACCGCAAGGCACTGGCCGAGCGCACCGGCGAGACGCTCGGCCTGCACTACGCGATGCGCTGGCCGCGGCAGGAACTGCAGACGATGCGGCCGCTGCGCACCTCGCCGCTGTACGACACGCTCCTGGCGCGCGGCGCGGAATTCGGCAGCAAGAACGGCTGGGAGCGGGCCAACTACTTCCGGCCCGCCGGCGCGGCGCGGCCGGCCGAGACGCTCGGCCGCCCGGGCTGGCTCGACTGGGTCATCGAGGAGCAGCGCGCCACGCGCGAGGCCGTGGCGGTGTACGACCAGACGAGCTTCGGCAAGCTGCTGCTGCAGGGCCGCGACGCGCTCGCCGTGCTGCAGCGGCTGTGTGCCAACGAGATGGACGTGCCGTTCGGGCAGATGGGCCGCGTGGTCTACACCCCGATGCTCAACGAGCGCGGCGGCTTCGAGAGCGACCTCACGGTGATGCGGCTGGCGGCCGACCGCTTCCTCATCGTCACCGGCTCGGCGCAGCCGGTGCGCGACGCCGACTGGATCCAGCGCCATATCGCGCCCGACGAGTTCGCCGTGCTCACCGACGTGAGCGCGATGTGGAGCGTGATCTCGGTGATGGGGCCGCGCGCGGCCGAGCTGCTGGCCCGTGTGAGCCCGGACATGAGCCCCGACCACCTCTCGCCGGCGGCGTTGAAGTTCTCGCACACGTTGGAGATCGACCTCGGCCTGGCACGCGTGCGCGCGGCGCGCATGAGCTACGTCGGCGGGCCGGGCTGCGAACTCTACGTGCCGGTGGAGATGGCGCGGCACGTCGACCAGGTGCTGCACGAGGCGGGCGCGGATCTCGGCTTGCCGGATGCCTCAGGCCGCGCGCGCGGCCTGGTCGACGCGGGCTACTACGCCATCGACGCGCTGCGCATCGAGGCCGGCCGTCGCGCCTGGGGCGCCGAGCTCGGGCCCGACGAGACGCCGCTGGAGGCCGGGTTGATGTTCGCCGTGAAGATGGACAAGCCCACACCCTTTATCGGGCGCGAGGCGCTCGTGCGGGCCCAGGCGCAGCCGCTGCGCAAGAAGCTCGTGACGGTGGTGCTGGGCGACCCTGCCGCCTACGCCTGGGGCGGCGAGACCTTCACCGTCGCCGGGCAAGCGGCCGGCGAGCTGAGCTCGGTGGGGTGGAGCCGGCGTGCCGGCGCGTGCGTGGGGCTGGGCTACGTGCGCGGCGAGGCGGCCACCCGGCCCTGGGCGGGCGAGCCGGCGCAGGTCGACCTCTGGGGCGAGCCGGTGCCGGCGCGCGTCTACGACCGCTGGCCGGCCGGCCGCCAGCCCGAAGCCTAGAAGGCGTAGCTCGCGCCGAGCGAGAAAGTGTGCACGTCGGCGCCGCGGCCGTAGAGGAAGACGCCGCCGATCAGCGCCACGGTCATCACGTCGGCATCGAAGCGCACGGAGAGCTGGGGCGTTGCGCGCACGGCCAGCATCATGCCGCCCACCGGCTCGGTCGAGCGCTTGGACTCCGAAGGCCAGCCGCTCGTCGGCGCAGCGGTGAAGCGCGAATGCACGCTGGCGACGCCGAGCTTGCCGGCGATGTCGAAGCGCTCGCCCCGCCAGCCCAGCAACGCCACCGCGCCGAGGGCGCGACCGCGCAGCCTGCCGTCGAGCGAGGAGGCGGACGAGCGTGCAGTGCCCATATCCATGATGAACGCCTCGGCCGCGAAGACGCGGCTGAACCACGCGCCGCCGGCGACGCGCAGGCCCGTCGTGTGGCGGTCACAGCCGCTGTTGCAGTCGAGGTCGCTCCAGTTCGAACGGCCCGCCGTGCCGGCGACGTAGAAGGACTGGGCCTGTGCCAGCGTGGCCGCGCCCAGGCAGGCGGTCGCGAGCACGAGTCGCGTCAGCGCTGCAATGGATTTCATCGTCTGCTCCACTCCAAGGGACGTTGGGCACGATAGGGGATGGTTTGCCGGGCAGCGGTTGACCCGGCTCAATCGTGGCAGCGGCCGGTGGCGGCCTTGCAACGCCCGTGCGCGCAGCGGCCGCACGGGACGTTGAACGACGCAGCGCCCGCTCTCAGGCCGCGACGGCGGCAAGCGGTTGCGTGGCCGACTGCCGCGCGGCGCGCACCATCGCGGCGGCGCGCTCGCCGATCATGATCGTCGGCGCGTTGGTGTTGCCGCTGACGATGCTCGGCATGATCGAGGCGTCGACCACGCGCAGGCGTTCGATGCCATGCACGCGCAACTCGTGGTCGACCACGTTCGTCGAGCCCGGGCCGCCGGGTCCCATGCGGCAGGTGCCCACGGGGTGGTAGATCGTGTCGGCGTGGTTGCGGATGAACTGCTCGATCGCGCCATCGGTCGTCGCGCCGGCCGAAGCCGGTGACTCGCGCCCGCCGTACTTGGCCAGCGCCGGCTGGTTGAGCAGACCACGCATCAACTTGAAGCCGCGCACGAGACGAGCGAGGTCGTCGGGGTCGCCGAAGAAATTGGGGTCGATCAGAGGTGCGGCGAGCGGGTCGGCGCTGGCCAGCTGCAGGCGGCCGCGGCTCCTGGGCCGGAGCACGCAGACGTGGCACGAGTAGCCGTGGCCGAGCACGGTCTTGCGGCCATGGTCGACGAGCTTGCCGATCACGAAGTGCAGTTGCAGGTCGGGCGTCGCTTCCTCGGGGCGGCTCTTGATGAAGCCGCCGGCCTCGCCGAAGTTGGTGGTCAGCATGCCGCGACGGTGGTCGCGCCACTCGCCGATGCCCTTCAGCACGTCCCACACGCCGTGCAGTGAAATGCCGAACGTGGAGTGTGCCGCGGGAGCCGAGACGACCTGCACGACGTCGATGTGGTCGTGCAGGTTGCGCCCCACGCCCGGCAGCGCGTGCGCCACGGCGATGCCGTGGCGATGCAACTCGTCGGGTGCGCCGATGCCGGAAAGCAGCAGCAGTTGCGGCGACTGAAGCGCGCCCGCGGCCAGCAGCACCTCGCCGCGCGCGCGCACGGTGAAACGTTCGTGGCCGCGCATCGCTTCCACGCCCACGGCACGGCGCCCCTCCAGCAGCACGCGCAGCGTACGGGTGTCGGTGAAGACCTTCAGGTTCGGCCGGTTCAGGTGCGGCGTGACGTAGGCCTTGGCGGCGCTGAAGCGCTCGCCGTTCTTGTGCGTGACCTGATAGGCGCCGATGCCCTCTTGCATGGCGCCGTTGAAGTCGGCATTGGCGGGGTAGCCGGCCTGCCGGCCAGCCTCGACGAAGTCGGGCAGCATCGCATTCGGGCTGCGCAGGTCCATCACGTTCAACGGCCCGCCCGTGCCGTGCCAGGCATCGGCGCCGCGCTCGTTGTGTTCGGCGCGCTTGAACCATGGCAGCACGTCGGTCCAGCCCCAGCCGGGGTTGCCGGCCGCCGCCCAGGCGTCGTAGTCCTCGGGCTGGCCGCGCATGTAGATCATCGCGTTGATCGAGCTCGATCCGCCCAGCACACGCCCGCGTGGCTGGTAGCCGCGGCGCCCGTTGAGGCCGGGTTGCGGCGTCGTCTCGAAGGCCCAGTTGATGTCCTTCTGCTTGGCCATCACGGCCAGGCCCGCCGGGCAATGGATCAGCACGCTGCGGTCGGAGACGCCGGCCTCGAGCAGCGCGACGGTGACGTCGGGGTCCTCACTGAGTCGGCCCGCGAGTGCGCAACCGGCACTGCCGCCACCCACGATCACGTAGTCATATTCCATGGCGTGGCATTGTGGCCGTCGGCTTGCGCCTTGGGGCTGATCGTGCGCAGCGGCGTCTAGGGTGCCCACTCCAGAGCGCGCGGCCGTCGCGTGCCCCGGCGCGAACCCGGCCGCAAGGCCGCCTCAGCCGCCCTCGCGCATCAGCGTGCTCTTGCCGAACAGGCTCTCGATCAGGTCCACGGCCAGCAGCGCCGTCTTGTTGCGCACGTCGAGCGCCGGGTTGAGCTCCATCACGTCGAGACTGGCCAGGCGCCCGGTGTCGGCGATCATCTCCATGCACAGTTGCGCCTCGCGGTAGGTGGGGCCACCGGGCACCGTGGTGCCCACGCCGGGCGCGATCTCGGGGTCGAGGAAGTCGACGTCGAAGCTCACGTGCAGGTGCGTGTGGGTGTCGATGGTGGCCAGCGCCAGCTCCATCGTGTGGCGCATGCCCATCTCGTCGATGTAGCGCATGTCGAAGACCTCGAGCCCGGCCCCGTGCACGAAGCGCTTCTCGCCGGCGTCGACGCTGCGGATGCCGATCTGGCGCAGGCATTTCGGGTCGAGGATGGGCTGGCCGCTCCCTTCGCTGCCCAGTTCGACCAGTTCCTTCGGGCCGTGGCCGCACAGGCACGCCACCGGCATGCCGTGCAGGTTGCCGCTGGGGGTGAGGGCGCTGGTGTTGAAGTCGGCATGGGCGTCGAGCCACAGCACGCGCAGCTTCTTGCCCGCCTCGCGGCAATGCCGGGCCACGGCGCTGATGGAGCCGATGGCCAGGCTGTGGTCGCCGCCCAGCAGCACCGGCAAGCGGGCGTCGCGCAGCTCGGCGAGAACGGCGTCGTGCACGACGCCGTTCCATGCCACCACCTCGGCAAGGTGGCGGTGCCCGGCCACTGGCGGCAGCCACGGGTTGGCCGGGCCGGAGAGGTTGCCGCGGTCGAGGACCTCGACGCCGTGGCCTTGCAGGGTGGCGCCGAGATGGGCCACGCGCAGCGCCTCGGGGCCCATGCTGGCGCCGCGCGTGCCGGCGCCGATGTCGGTGGGCGCACCGATGAGCGTGACGCGGGCATTCATGGCGACGTGCCGGGTCTCAGATGTGGTCGGCGAACTCGCCCGTCTCGGTGGGCGGCAGGTCGAAGCCGTAGTGCGAGGCGAGCACCTCCCAGGCCTCCTCGGCCGTCTCGACGAAGCGGATGAGCTTCTCGTCGCCGGCGCTGATCATGCCGGTGTCGATGAGGTGCTGGAAGCTGATGAGCCGCTCCCAGAACTCGCGCCCGAAGAGCAGGATGGGGCGGGCGCGGCTCTTGCCGGTCTGCACCAGCGTGAGCGTCTCGAACAGCTCGTCGAGCGTGCCGAAGCCGCCGGGGAAGCACACCAGCGCGATGCTGCGCATCACGAAGTGCATCTTGCGCAGCGCGAAGTAGTGGAACTGGAAGCACAGCTCCGGCGTGATGTACGGGTTGGGCGCCTGCTCGTGCGGCAGCACGATGTTCAGGCCGATGCTCTTGCCGCGCACGTCGTGCGCGCCGCGGTTGCCCGCTTCCATGATGCCGGGGCCGCCGCCGGTGACGACGTAGATGGGCGTCTCGTGCTCGCGCGAGCGGTCGGTGACGAGGGCGGCGAAGCGGCGCGCCTCGTCGTAGTAGCGGCTCATCTCGAGCGCAATCTCGGCGCGGCGTTGCTGCTGCGCGTTGCCGCCGGTGCGCGCGGCGTCGAGCGCGGACTGCGCCTCGTCGGGCGGCAGGATGCGGGCGCTGCCGAAGATGACGATGGTGTTGCGCACACCTTGCTCCTGCTGCACGAGTTCGGGCTTGAGCAGCTCGAGCTGCATTCGCACGGGGCGCAGTTCCTCGCGCAGCAGGAAGGCCGTGTCGGTGAAGGCGAGGCGGTAAGCGCTCTCGGGGCCTGCGTAGCGCGAAGGCTCTGTGACGGCCGCGGCCTCTTCCTCGGCGCTCGGGAAGTTGCGGCTGGGCAGGCGGGGGGTCTTGGCATCCATCGGTGGGCGTGCGCGGCCGATGCGCGGGCAACTCGGGGCCGCGAAGCATAGTCGCGCGCCGTGGGCGCGGGGCGGGAAAAGGAACGGCCCGCCGAGGCGGGCCGGTATTCCGTGGCGGGCCGGGCCGGCCCGCTGGCGGGACGATGGTCGGTAGGCTGAAACCGCCGATCCGGCCGCCGCTGGCGGCTACTTGGCGGGAGTGGCTTCGGCCTTGCGCTCGGCGGCGGTCTTGCTGGCCACCACGGGCAAGCCACGCAACTGGTTGAGCGCCTGCACGAGCGGGAAGTCCTCGGCACTGCCAAACTCCGGCAACGGCTTGGGCGGCTGGTTGGTGCGGGCCTGCTCGGCTTCGAGGCGCGCGCGGGCGGCGTCGCGCTCGCGCTGGCGGGCCGGGTCCTTGTCGCCGTCGGCGCTGCTGCCGGTGGCGGTGGGCAGGTGGCGGTCGAGGTCGGCTTCGCGCACGCGCAGCGCGGCAAAAACATTGCCCTCAGCGGTTTCGTCGAGGAAGATGTCCGGCACGATGCCGCGTGCCTGGATGCCGCGGCCGTTCGGTGTGTAGTAGCGGGCGGTGGTGATCTTCAGCGCCGTCTCGGCCGACAGCGGCCGCACGGTCTGCACCGAGCCCTTGCCGAAGGTCTGCGCGCCCATGACGGTGGCGCGCTTGTGGTCCTGCAGCGCGCCGGCGACGATCTCGCTGGCCGACGCCGAACCTTCGTTGACCAGCACCACCACCGGCACCTTCTTGATGGCGGCCGGCAGGCGACGCAGGGGGTCGTTGCCGCCGCCGCGGCGCGCGTAATACTCGGGCGCGGCGCGGTAGGTGGCGCGCGAGTCGGGCAACTGGCCGTTGGTGGACACGACCACCACGTCGCTGGGCAGGAAGGCCGCCGAGATGGCGATGGCGCCGTCGAGCAGGCCGCCGGGGTCGTTGCGCAGGTCGAGCACCAGGCCCTTCAGGTTGGGGTCCTGCTTGTAGAGCTGTTCGACGCGGGCGACGAAGTCCTCGACGGTGCGGTCCTGGAACTGGCTCACGCGCACCCAGCCGTAGCCGGGCTCGACCATCTTGGCGCGCACGCTTTGCACGCGGATCTCCTCGCGCAGGATGGTGACCGGGAAGGTGCGGTTCTCGGCGCGGCGGAAGACGGTGAGCACCACCTTGGTGTTCGGCTCGCCGCGCATGCGCTTGACGGCCTGGTCGACCGTCATGCCCTTCACGGGCGTTTCGTCGATGCGGGTGATGAGGTCGCCGCTCTTCAGGCCGACGCGGAAGGCCGGCGAGCCTTCGATGGGCGAGATGACCTTGACGACGCCGTCTTCCATGCCCATCTCGATGCCGATGCCGACGAACTTGCCGCCGGTGCTCTCGCGGAATTCACGGAAGCTCTTCTTGTCGAAGTACTGCGAGTGCGGGTCGAGGCCGGCCACCATGCCGCCGATGGCGTCGGAGATGAGCTTCTTCTCGTCGACAGGCTCGACGTACTCGCTCTTCACCATGCCGAAGACGGCGGCCAGTTGCTGCAGTTCCTCCAGCGGCAGCGGCGCCAGCGAGCTGCGCGCCACGGCGGTGAGCTGCATCGTGGTGAGCGCACCGGCCAGCGCGCCCACGGCGAGAAGACCGGCAACCTTCAGTTTGGCACCCATCGCAAATTCGCCTTTGCTGCGCCCGTCGGGGCGTTCGTCGCGCTCGTCAAGAGCCTCTGCTGTCGAGGAGGAATCCGGTCGGACCGGAGGTCCTCACCAGTATAGGACCGGCGCCCTGTTGGAGCGCGGAAGAAGGGGCAAAGTTGCACCCTGATTCGATTGCCTGGCGAAACTCCGCCAACGGGCCGCGAAGGGCGGCGCCCCGTGCCACTTTGGGCAGCGCATCCGGATCAGTCGGCCGCGGAAGGCATGGCTTCGCGAGGGAAGGTGACCACGTGGTCCACCTCGGCGCGGATGCCCACCCACTCGCCGACCTGGTGGTCGTGGTGCGAGGGCACGTGCGCCATGACGCGCTCGCCGCCGGCCAGGCGCAGCGTGTAAAGAAACTCGGAGCCGCGGAAGGCCTTGCGCTCGATGAGCGCCCGCACCGGGCTGGCGTCGTCGTGCACGATGTCGTCGGCGCGCAGCAGCACGTCGCACACGCCCTCGGGGTAGGCGCCGGGCAGCGGGCAGTCGGCCACGTCGTGCAGTTCGCCCAGCGGCGTCTCGACGCAGTGGCCGTGCGCGCACTCGACGATGCGCGCCGGCGTGAAGACGCCGTGGCCGATGAAGCCGGCGACGAAGCGGCTGGCCGGCCGGTGGTACAGCGAGTAGGCATCGTCCCACTGTTCCAGGCGCCCCTTGTTCATGACGCCGATCACGTCGCCCACGGCGAAGGCCTCGAGCTGGTCGTGCGTGACGAGCAGGGCGGTCGTGCCGCTTTCCTTCAGGATCGTGCGCACCTCCTGGGCGAGGCGTTCGCGCAGGTCGATGTCGAGACTGGAGAAGGGCTCGTCCAGCAGCAGCAGCCGCGGCCGCGGCGCCAGCGCGCGCGCCAGCGCCACGCGCTGCTGCTGGCCCCCCGAAAGCTCGTGTGGCGCCCGGCGCGCCGCGTGCGCGAGGCCCACGAGGTCGAGCATCTGCGCCACGCGCGGCTCGCGCTCGGCTCGCGGCCAGTCCGCGATGCCGAAGGCGACGTTGTCCGTGATCGAAAGGTGCGGGAACAGCGCGTAGTCCTGGAAGACCATGCCGATGCGGCGGTGCTCGGCCGCCTGGTGGATGCGCCGGGCGGCGTCGGCCAGCACCTCGCCTTCGATCTCGATGCGTCCGGCATCGGGTCGCTCCAGGCCGGCCACCAGGCGCAGCAGCGAGGTCTTGCCGCAGCCCGAGGGCCCGATGAGCGCGCCGATGGCGCCGCGGCCGAGCGAGAGGGACACCCCGTCCACCGCCGCCCGACCGGCGCTGGCGCGTGGGTAGCGCAACGCGAGACCGGTCAGGCTCAGGAACATGCCTCCATGATAATGCCAGGGCGCAAATGAGCATCGTTCGCATTCGTTCCGCTGCGGGCTGGGCCAAGCTGAGTCGCTGGATCGCCGAGGCCTCGGGCGGCGGGGCGGCCCTGCGCAGCCGCCTGGGGCGTGCCGGCCTGGGCCTGGTCTGCCTGGGGCTGGCTGTGCCGGTGCTCGCCGTGCTGGGCTCCTGGTTCGCCTTCGACGACAGCGCCGCTGCGGTGTTGCGCCATCAGGCCAGCACCGTGCTGCCCGAGTACGCGTTGCAGACGCTGGCGCTGGCGCTGGGCGTCGGCGTGGGCGTGGTGGTTCTCGGCGCCGCCACCGCCGCGGTCGTGACGCTGGCCGACTTTCCGGGGCGGCGTGCCTTCGAATGGGCGCTGCTTCTGCCGCTGGCCATGCCGGCCTACGTGCTGGCGTACGCCTGGACCGATGCGCTGCAGTTCGCCAGCCCGCTCCAGACGGCGCTGCGCGAGGCCCTCGGCCGCCGAGGCGCGCTGTGGCCCGACGTGCGCAACGCCTGGAGCGCGGCCGTGCTCTTCGTGCTGTGCCTCTACCCCTATGTCTACCTGCTCGCCCGCGCTGCGCTCGGCGAGCGCGCCGTGCAGCTGATGGAGGCGGCGCGCCTGCTCGGCGCACCGTTGCGGCGCCGCGTGCTGGCTGTGGCCCTGCCGATGGCCCGCCCGGCCGTGGCCGCCGGGGCCGCGCTGGCGCTGATGGAGGTGCTGGCCGACTACGGCGTCGGCGCCTACTTCGGCCTGGCCACGTTCAGCACCGGCATCTACAAGGCCTGGCTGGTGATGAACGACCGCGTCGCGGCGCTGCAACTGGCTTCGCTGCTGCTCGTGCTCGTCGCGGCGCTGCTGCTGGCCGAGCGGGCGGCACAGAGGCAACTGCGGTTTGCCGGCAGCAAGAGCGGGCCGCAGCATGCCAGCGACGCGCGGCCGCTGCGGCTGCGCGGCAGCGCCGCGGCGGCGGCCTGGCTGCTGTGCGCCGTGCCGGTGCTGCTCGGCTTCGTGCTGCCTGTGGCCTGGCTGCTGTGGCTGCTCTGGCAGGAAGCGCGCGCTTCGGAGTTCGGGCTGCCGCTGGCGCGCTTCGCGTTATGGGGCTGGGCCAGCTTCCGGCTGGCCGCGCTGGCGGCGTTGCTCGCTACCGGCCTTGCCCTCTTGCTCGCCTTCGTGCTGCGTCGCGGGCGCGGCTGGTGGCTGAAGGCCACGGCGCGCGTCCTGTCGCTCGGCTATGCGATGCCCGGTGCCGTCGTGGGCATCGGCGTGTTGCTGCCGTTCGCCTGGCTGCAGCAGCATTGGCCCGCGGCGGGCATCTCGGCGCTCGCCACCGGCACCGCATTCGGCGTCATGTACGCCTATCTCGTGCGCTTCGCGGCGGTGGCGCTGCAGTCGGTGGAGGCGGGCTATGCGCGCATTCCCCGCTCGGTGGACGAGACCGCGCTGCTGCTCGGCACCGGGCCGGTACGCGTGTTTGGACGCCTGCACCTGCCGCTGCTGCGGCGCTCGGTGTTTGCGGCGCTGCTGCTCGTCTTCGTCGACGTGATGAAGGAGCTGCCGGCCACGCTGCTGCTGCGCCCCTTCGGCAGCGACACGCTGGCCGTGGTGGCCTACAACTTCGCGCGCGACGAGCGGCTGGCCGAGGCGGCGCTGCCATCGTTGGCCATCGTCGCGGTCGGGCTCATTCCGGTGCTGCTGCTCAGCAGGGCGATGCGCGCCCCGTCCTGAAGCCCAAGCGGGCGACGCCCAACGCGGCCGTGGTCGGGGCGCAGGCCGTGAAGGCCCACACGCCACGCTTCAGTTCGTGGGCGCGGGAGTCGAAATCCCCCGGAGACGCGGTCTGGGCGCGGGCGTCGCCCGCGGCCGAAGATCGGCTCGACTTGCTGCAGGGGCCCGGCGCATGAAGACCTCTCCCGAATCCGACTCCGCGGCGCTGGACTGGGCTCCCCAGCGCCGCGCCGCCCGTGCCAGCGACGAGGCGCTCACGGGCACGGCGCGCCGCTGGTTGCGCGCACTGCCATCGCGGCGCCGGCCGCTGCGCATGTGCCAGCTTTACCCGCGCGTGGCCAACCGCCTGGCTTGGTGCTGGCAGAACCCCGAGATCGCGACGCAGGTGCTCGAGGACTTGTTGCACGACCGCCGCGGCGGGCGCCAGGGCTTCCCGACGCCAGTGACGCGAGAGCTGCGGCGGCTGGCCGAGTACAACGCCCAGCAGCGTGTCGACCCGCAAGGCGACGGCTGGTGGACCAGCTTCGGCAGGCTCGCCGGGCTCTGAGCCCGGTTCCCTGGCCACGACGAAGTGGCCCCCCCGACAGGAATCGAACCTGTATCTGGCGCTTAGGAGGCGCCCGTTCTATCCATTGAACTACGGCGGGAGAGGCGTGCCTTGCGGCCGCGGGATCCGCGGATCCCGCAGACCGCGAGAACCTCAGGGCGGGACAGCCGGCAGCGATTTTCTCACGCCCCCTTCGGCGGGCGGCTGCTGCAGGCGCAGCGTCCAGATGAGGTCGAGCGAATTCTCCAGGCCGCTTTGCGCGCGCAGCGTGAAGCGCTGCGCGGCGCGGTAGATGAGCTGCCAGGTGCCCGTGGTGGCATTGACGCCGCGCTCGTAGCCCAGGTACCAGCGCCGCGAGAGCTGCTTGCCGAGCGACACCACGGTCTCGCGCACGTCGCCTTCGCCCTGCTTGAGCGTCAGCTCGTCGATGCCCAGGCGGCGCATGAAGGCGTCGGTGGGCGCCTCGCCCTCGCCGGCCAGCAGCGCCAAGGCGGCGCGTTGCAGCAAGGCGGTGTCGTTGCGGCCGAGGCCGTCGCTGGCGCGGCCGAGCACCAGCCAGCTGAGCTTGTCGGTCTCCGACATCTCGGGGTCGGAGAACAGCCGCACGCGCAACCCCTGCAGCGGCCCGCTGATCTGCAGCCCGACGCGCAGGTCCAGGTTCGGCCGCAACGCCCAGATGTCGAGCCAGGGGTTGTCGGGCGGCCCGTTGAAGGCGAGCACGCCCTTCTCGAGCTCCAGCTTCTGGCCGTAGGCCGCGTAGGTGCCGCCCACCGACTCGATGGTGCCGCGCACGGCCAGCCGGCCGTTCGGGTTGGTGATGCGCACGGAGCCGCCGAGGCCGGTGTCGACGCCCCGGCCCTTGGCGCGCAACTGCGTGCCCAGGTCGATGTCCACGCCCATCACGAAACGCTGGCGGCCGCGCGCACCGGCCTGCGCATCGGCGCGCGCCGCCTCGCTCACGGCGGCCTCGGTGCCGCGCACGGTGACGTCCTCGTCCAGGCTCGGCGCATCGGCGCGCGTGAAGTCGAAGAGGCCCTCGTCGATGCGGAAGCGGCCGTCGAGCTTGCTCGCTTCCGCCGCCAGCGCAAGCTCGGCCTGACCGCTGGCGGTGAGCATGCGGTCGACACGGCCGAGCACGCGGAAACGCTCCGCTTCGAGCCTGAGGCGCGCGCTCGGCAACGCGCCCAGGTCGGCGTTGCCGGTGACGCTGATGCGCCCCTCGCCGCCGCGCAGCGTGAAGGTCTCGATCTGCGCGCTCGTTCCCGCCAGCCGCACGAGCAGGCGGCCGTCGCCGACATTCACGCCCTGCAGCAGGTTGCGCACGCCGAGCCCCTTGCCGCTCAGCTCGCCGGTGTAGGTGGGTGCGGCGAAGCGGCCGCCCACTTGTGCCGTGGTGGCGAGCTCTCCGGTGAGCCGCCAACCGGGCGGTGCCCAGTGGCCCCACACGCCGATGTCGGGCACGCGAGCCTGGATCTGCCCTTCGATGGGCGCGTCGTCGTGCGGCCAGCGGCGCTCGGGCGTCGTGCGCACGCGCAGCCGGCCGCGGATCTCGCCCAGGCCGCGGCCGGTGAAGACGGGCTCGAAGTCCCACAGCCCCTCGCGCGCCTTCAGCTGCAGCCGGAAGTCGGTGAGCCCCAGCAACTGCAACTCACCCTGGGTCTCGACGTGCAGGTCGCCGTCCTGGCGCTGGAACACGAGGTCGGCTTCGAAGCGCTCGGCGGCCCGCAAGTCGACCTTGGCCGACAAGCGCAAGTCGCCCTGCCAGCCGATGTTGGGAAGCGCGCGGCGCAGCAGCGGCGGCAGCGAGAAGGGTTCGATGTCGGCGCGCAGCGCGAAGTCGGCGCTCGCTCGCCGAAAGTCCACCAGCACGGCGTCCCAGCGAACGGCAAACGAGTCCGCGATGCGCACGCGGCCCGGTTCGGCACTCAGGCTGACGAGTTGCATCTGGGGGTCGAACTGCAGCTGCGCGCGCAGGTTGCGGGCCTCGGCCCAGCGCGCAGGCGGTGACCCCGCGGCGGTGGCGGCGGGCGGGCTGCGCGCGGCCGGCG
>JALHOU010000127.1 GCA_022842825.1 Rubrivivax sp. | reverse complement strand
GGCGGCGCCGCCACCGGCGGCGCGGGCGGCGGGCTACTGGCAAACGGCGCACCCAGGATGCGCCCCGCACACGCGCGCGCTTGCGCTGCTGGCCATGGCCCATGCGCAGCAGGGCGACGCACCCGCTGCCGAGAGGGCTTGGCGCGCCGCGGTGGCGCGTTCCAGCGGCCTGCGCGGCGCGGCCGACCGGCAGTTGCTGGACCAGGCCGGAGCCACAATGGCCCGAGCGCGAGCCAGGGCCGCGTCGAAACCACCGTCATGACCACCCCACCACCTGTGCTCATCGAGGGCGTGCGGCTGCGCCTGCGCCGCTCGACCCCCGACGATGCACCGTCGTCCTTCCACGCTGCGGCGCACGCCGAGGTGATGCGCTACATGGATTGGCCGGCCCACCGCAGCGAGGCCGACGCGCGGGCCTACCTGCAGGGCTGCCAGGTGCGCTGGGAAGCCGGTACCGAGTTCCACTGGGTGATCGTCGACAAGCGGTCCGGGGCGCCCATCGGCAGCATCTCCTGCCGCATCTCGGGGCACGCGGCCGACTTTGGCTACCTGCTGGCGCGCGACGCCTGGGGCCAGGGCCTGGGCACCGAGGCGGCCGCGTTGCTGGTGGGCTGGCTGCGGCGGCAGCCGGAGATCCTGCGCATCTGGGCCACCACCGACAGCGAGAACGTGCGCTCGCTGCGCGTGCTGCACAAGCTGGGTCTGCAGCCCGAAGGCGTGCTGCGCATGGCCACGTGGCGGCCGCAGTTGGGTGGCCTGCCGCGTGACACCGCGGTGCTGGCCTGGGTGCGCCGGCCCGAGGGCACGACCGGCTGACGTGGCCTTGGCGACGCGCCGTCGGGCAGGCCACCAGCGAGAATCCTGCCGCGCCCACGGCGCTGCCAACGTGACGCGTGTCCCCACCCGCCATGCCGCTCAAAATCCTGTTCGATACCGACCCCGGCGTCGACGACGCGATGGCGCTGCTGTTCCTGCACCGCCACCCGGCGGTGGAACTGGTGGGCATCACCACCGTGTTCGGCAACGCCGAGATCGACATCACCACCCGCAATGCGCTGTACCTGTGCGAGCGCTTCGGCATTGCCGTACCTGTCGCAAGGGGCGCGGCTTTGCCGCTCGTGCGGCCGCCTCGTGGCGCGGCGCCCGATGTGCATGGCGACGACGGTCTCGGCAATCTCGCCGGCCCGGTGCACACCGCTCGCGTCGCCGACCCGAGGCCCGCGCACCGCTTCGTCATCGAATCGGTGCGCGCGCACCCGGGCGAGGTGACGCTGCTCGCGGTGGGCCCGCTCACCAACCTCGCGCTCGCGCTGGCCGAGGAGCCGGCGATCGCGCGCCAGGTGAAGCAGGTGGTCGTGATGGGCGGTGCCTTCGGCATCGACGGCCAGGGCGGCAACGTCACGCCGGTGGCGGAGGCCAACATCCTGTCCGACCCGCATGCGGCCGACGCGGTCCTCACGGCGCCGTGGCCGGTGACGATCGTCGGCCTCGACGTCACGCACCGCGTGTTGATGGACCACGCCTTCTTCGAGCGGCTGCGCGCCGAGGGCGGAGTCGAAGGGGCGTTCATCTGGGAGGCCTCGCGCCACTACGTCGGCTTCTACGGACGCGCGGTCGGCGTCGAGGGCTGCTACGTGCACGACTCCAGCGCCGTGGCCTACGCGATCGCGCCGGAGCTGTTCACGACGCGCGCCGGGCCCGTGCGCGTGGTCGAGCAGGGCATCGCCATCGGCCAGACCATCCAGCGCACGGCCGGGCGCCGCTACTCGCAGGGCGATGCCTGGGAGGGCGTGCCCGATCAGCGTGTGTGCACGGCGGTGCGATGCGACGCCGTGCTCGAGCTCTTCCTCGGCACGATGGGGCGAGTGGGGGCAAGCTGACCCGGGGCAGGAAGCAAGAAGTCGGGACGAGCCGCAGACCGCTTCGGTTGAAGGCGCGATGTCCGGAAAGGTCTCCGAGTTCCGTAGGAGCGATGCGGTGATGCGGCAACGGTGAGGCGCTGATGACTCCGGCTGAGCTGGCGCAACTGTCCTCGCTGCTCGACGTGGCGCTCGACCTCGACGCCGCCGGTCGTGAACGCTGGCTCGCCTCGCTGAGCGGAGAAGACGCGCGCTTCAGGGGCCAGCTGCGTGACTTGCTGGTGCGACCGGCCGTGCGCGAGACGGCGGACTGGCTGGAGCGTGGCGCCGCCGGCTCGCTGCCCGAGGCCACGCCGCTGCACCGGGCCGACGAGGAGGTCGGCCCGTATCGGCTCGTGCGCAAGCTGGGTGAAGGCGGCATGGGCGAGGTGTGGCTCGCCGAGCGCACCGATGGCCTGCTGAAGCGCGGTGTGGCGCTGAAGCTGCCGACGCTGGCCCTGCGACGTGACCTGCTCGTGCAACGGTTTGCGCGCGAGCGCGACATCCTGGCCGCACTGGAGCACGCCCACATCGCCCGCCTGTACGACACCGGCCTGGCCGCCGACGGGCAGCCCTATCTGGCGCTCGAGTGGGTCCAGGGCGTGCCGATCACGACCTTCTGCGAAACACGTTCGCTGGACGCGACGGCGCGCGTGCGGCTGCTGCGCCAGGTGGTGGACGCCGTGCAGTACGCGCACATGCACCTGGTGGTGCATCGCGACCTCAAGCCGAGCAACGTGCTCGTGCGCGAGGACGGCCACGCGATGCTGCTCGACTTCGGCATCGCCAAGCTGCTGCAGTCGGCGCAAGGCCAGGGCATGGCCACCGAAATGACACAGGTCGGCGGCCGCGTCATGACGCTGGCCTATGCGGCGCCGGAGCAAGTCTCAGGTGGTGCTGTGAGCACCGCCACCGATGTCTGGGCGCTGGGCGTGCTGCTGTACGAGTTGCTCACGGGTCGGCTGCCGTTCTCTGCGCGCGCGCTCGGTGGCATCGAGCGCGTGCTGCTCGAAGAAGATCCGCCGCGGCCGACCGCGCACCGGTCCGGCGCCATCAGGCGCTTGTCGCGCGCGCGTGCCGCCGACCTGGAAACCATCGTGCTGAAGGCGCTGCGCAAGGTGCCGGCAGAACGGTATGCCACGGTGCAGGCGCTGGCCGACGATCTCGACCGCTGGCAGCGAGGCGAGCCGGTGCTGGCGCGGCCGGCGAGCGCGGCCTATCGCGGTGCCCGCTTCGTGGTGCGGCATCGCACGGCGGTTGCCGCCAGTGGCCTCATCGCGCTGACGCTTCTTGTCGCCACCGGGGTGTCGTTGTGGCAGGCGGGCCGCGCGCGTTCCGAAGCTGCGCGTGCGCTCGCCGTGCAGGGCTTCCTGCTGGACCTATTTCGTGCCAACAGTGCCGAACAGGCCGACCCGGAGCAGGCACGGCGCACGACCGCGCGGCAGCTACTGGACATCGGAGCGGTGCGATTGGTGGCCGATGCAGAGCCCTCGGACGCGCTGCGCGACCAGCCTGCTGCGAAGGAGTTGCTGCTCGAGACCTTGGGCGATCTGTACAAGCAGCTGGGCCTGTTGCCCGAGGCCTCGCGCCTGACCGAACAGCGTCTGGGGTTGGCACGCCGAGTGCATGGCCCAGCCGACCCGGCGCTTGCGCGGGCGCTGCTCGACCACGCCGCGGTGCTCGACGCGCGGGAGCGTGACTCCGCCACCGAGGTGGTGCCGTTGCTCATGGAGGCCGGGCGCGTGCTCGATGCGGCCGGTGACACGAGCAGCCCGCTGCGCGCGCGCTGGCACATGCAGCTGTCGGACCACCTGTTGTCGAACGCACCTGCGGAAGCACTGAGGCACGCCGAGCGCAGCGTGGCGCTGCTGCGCCTGCGCGAGCAGGGGCGGCCGGGGCTGGACGATGCCCTGGAGAGCCTGGCCAATGCGAGCTTTCGCCTGGGCGAGCACGCGCGCGGCGCGGCGCTGATGGAGGAAGCCGTGCACGCCGCGCGCACGCGCGGACGGCACGACGCTGCGATCGCGGTGTTGTTGAAGCGCGCGGGCGAGCTGAACTTCCTTCAGGACAATCGCACCCGGGCCGACCCGTTGCTGCGCGAGGCGATGCGGCTGGCCGAGCGTGCGCATGGCGAGCATGGCACCGGAACGATCGCGGTCCGTTTGGCGCTCGCGAGGCACCTCGCCGGCATCAGTGCCACCAGCGAGGCGCGACAGTTGGCCGAGCGGGCCTTGGCCGATGCGGCCAAGCCTGCCGGGCGCGGTGAGCCGTTCCAGATGTCGACGGCTCGCCGCTTGGCTTTCGAGGTGATGCTGGCGCAAGGCGACATCGCGGCCGGGCGGATCCTCGTGGAAGAAGCGTTTGCCGATCCCAACGGCCTCGGCGGCGAGTCCTTTGAGCACGCCGATCTGCTGGTCGACCGCGCCATCGTCGAGACCGAAGGCCGGCAGTTCGTGCGCGCACGCTCGACGATGCGTTCGGCCGCTGAAATGATCGAGCGCCTGGGCCTGGGTCCGCGTTCGGCGCTCTCGCGCAGCCTGGCGGAGGTCGAGGTCGAGTGGCATCTCGCACGCGGCGATCCTGCGGCGGCGCTTGCGCGGCTGGACGCCATGCAGTCCGCCGCAGGGGCGGGCGCGACCGCGCAGCGGCCGTCCAGCCTGCACGCACGCGCTCTGGCGGCGGCTGGGTCCTCCGATCGGGCCACGCAGGTGGTCGACCAGGCCCTTGCGGCCGTCGAATTGGCACCCGACCGTCACCATCGGGCGTGGCTCGAAGCCGAGCTGTTGCAGGTGCGCGGAGAGATCCGACGCGCCGCCGGCGACTGTGCCGGAGCGCTCGAACCGCTCGCGCGCTCGGCGGCGCTGTATGCCCAGTTGCACGTGCGCACGAGCCCATGGCGGCTGGAGTCGGAGCGGGCTTTGGCCGAATGCCGGCGCCGGATCGCGGCGCCGTCCGTGCCGAAGAAGTAGCGAATCGGCGCGGGAGCGGGTGCGCACGTGCGCGCCCGAGCGCCGACCCGGCCGGTGCCGGTGGGCCGCTGGGCCGCAGGGCCGCAGTGACGCCGGAGTGCATTGGGTCGCACGTCCTTGCGCGGTCACGGCTGGAGCCGACTGAAGCGCGGGCACGCCAGCCGGGCGGGCGCGCTCGAGTCTCGGGCGATGCAGCCGCGGCTGGGCGCGCCGAGCGTGGCCGGTTCCCGGCTCCCATTGCGTACTAAGAGATACGGAGTCGCCCGCGGCTGCTCTGGATGCCCACACACCTTGAGAGAGGGGTACTTCATGAAGAGCCTTCTGATTTCGCTGGCCGTGCTCGTCTGCATGGCGATACCGACGACGGCGCGCGTGGCCCGGGCGGCACCTGCGGCTGAGGTCTTCGAACAAGCCCGTGCGCAGCTCGAGCGTGGTCACTATGCCGATGCACACCGCCGCTTTGCGCAGCTTGCGGATTGCGGCCATCGCGAAGCGGCGCGGATCGCGCTCGAGATGCGGCAGTTCGGGCCGCAGCTCTATCGGATGAACTTCCAGGTCGGGCCGAAACAGCTGGCACGCTGGCGTGCGCTGCTTGCTGCGCCAGCGCCGCGGCCCGGGCAGGGGAGGGCAGTGGCCGGGTTGGCCTGCGAGGTATCGGCGCCGGCTGAGGAGGTCAGCGACGAAGAGGCGCACTGGCGCCATCACGGCGTGGGCTGAGGAGGTTTCGGGTCGGCCGCCGGGCCAAGGGCTGCCGCGTGCCGGCGCCTTCCGGCGTGCCGGCCCGACCCGATCCCGACGCCGGGACCCTGCAGCCGAGAGCGGGTGCGGCCTTGCCGGCCGCCGGCTTCGGGCCAACGCGCTGCGCATCATGACGCGTAACTCGGCAAGCCGGCGACCCCCTGGGCAGCCGCCCTCATTGGCGGCAAGATGGGTGCATGCAGGCCGAAGACTTGGCGCGCCTCTCTGCGCTGCTTGATCGGGTGATCGACCTAGAGGCGGATGAGCGCACCAAGGCGCTCGACTCGCTCGAAGGCGACCAGCGTGCGCTTGGACAGGTACTGCGCAAGGCTTTCGTGCAATCGGCCTCCAGAACGGCGTGGAACCTGCTGGAGCCGCACGCTGACCTGGGCGAGGCGGCCTTGCGCGCGGCCTGGGCTCCAGGGCACGCGCTTGAGGCCGGGTCGCATCTGGGGCCGTACAGGCTCGTGCGCGAGCTCGGTGCCGGTGGCATGGGCGAGGTGTGGCTCGCTGAGCGGGCGGACGGTCAGTTCACTCGCCAGGTAGCGCTGAAGCTCCCGATCCTGGCCTTCCGCCGCGCCGAATTGCTGCAGCGATTTTCGCGCGAGCGCGAGATCCTGGCCGGGCTCGAGCACGCCCACATCGCGCGGCTGTATGACGCCGGCGTCACGGCCGACGGGCAACCCTATCTCGCGCTCGAGTTCGTGGATGGGCAACCGATTGACAGCTGGTGTCGTGAGCGTGCCCTGCCGACAGTCGAGCGTGTGCGCCTGTTGTTGCAGGTGGCCGACGCGGTGACGTACGCGCACAGCCGCCTGGTGCTTCATCGCGACTTGAAGCCCGGCAATGTCTTCGTCACGCGGCAGGGGCAGGTGCGTTTGCTTGACTTCGGCATCGCCAAGCTGATGGAAGGCCCGCAATCCGCCGCCGAGTCCACTGACTTGACGCAGCAATCGGGCAGGGCCTTCAGTCGCGACTTTGCGAGCCCTGAGCAGATCGCAGGCCGACCGCTCGGAACGGCCAGCGACGTTTATTCACTGGCCGTGCTGGCCTACTTGGTCCTGACCGGCATGCCGGCCTACCGCCTCAAGCGCGGGAGCGCAGCCGAGTTGGAGCAGGCGATTCTCACGGCCGATGTGCGGCCCCCGAGTCTGGTTGCGAAGGATCCGGCGGTGGCAGGCGCCTTGCGCGGCGACCTCGACGCGGTCCTGCTTCGTGCATTGCGCAAGGCGCCTTCCGAGCGTTACGCCTCCGTAGAGGCCCTGGCTCAAGACCTGCGACGTCATCTCGACGGGCAACGCGTGCAGGCGCGTCCGGAAACGTTGCGCTATCGCGTTGTCCGCCTCGCAAAACGGCATCGCTGGCCGCTGGGCGGAGTGAGCGCGGTCGGCGTCGTGCTGGTACTTGCGCTGGGCGCCGGAGCGACCGTGCTTGTCCTTTGTGCACTCACCGCGGGCCTCGCAGCGGCGCTGTGGCAAGGGCGGCGCGCAACGGCGCATGCCCGGCGTGCCGAATTGCAGGCGCGCACCTCGCAGGCCGTGCAGCGCTTCATGCTCGACATCTTCGCCGTCAACCGTGCCGACCAAGCTGATCCGATGGAGGCTCGTGCCCTCACGGCACGCGAGCTCCTCGATCGCGGGGCGAAGAGGATCGACGAGGCGCTGGCTGTCGCGCCCGAGGCACACCTGCAGGCCCTCGAGATGCTGGCCCGGATGTACGAGGGTCTTTCGCACTATCCCGTGGCTGTCGAATTGCACCGCAAGCGCATTGCCGTTCTGGGTCGCCTGGACGGCGAACACAACGCAAGCCGCGAGACGCGCATCGCTCAGGCCTGGCTCGACGTCGCCGAAGCCGAGGGACAGCGTTCCGACCTGGCGGGGGTCGGCCATGCCGTGGAGGCCGCCATGGCCATTCTTCAGCGGCGGGGCGACGACACCAGCTCGCTGTGGGGTCGGGCCCTCGATGCACGAGCGATGCTGTCGGCTCTACGAGATGCCCCCGACGCGATTGACTGGTCCACACGCGCGGTGCAAGTGCTGCGTCGGCACCCCGTCTCGCGCGAGCGCGTGAGTGCGCTGCACCTGCTGTCGCATACGTTGTCGTCGGCAGCCCGCTCCGACGAGGCGCAGGCGGTGATCGAAGAGGGCCTGCGCGATGCGGCCGATCTGGGCGAGTCGGGCCTCGCGCTGGCGGACGAACTGAACCGCGCCTGGGCGCGCGTGCAGATCGAGCGGGGTGAGGTGCTGCGCGGCGAGGCGCGTCAACGAGAGATTCTGGCTTCCTGCATGGATCGCCATGGTGCCGACTCGTTGATCACGCTGATGGCGGCAGCGGAACTCGGCAGCTCACTCTTCCATCGCGGAGAGGCATTGCAGGCCGATGCCGTGCTCCGTCCGTTGGCCGAGGCGGCGCAGCGACGCGCGGCGCAGGGCGAGTCCGATTGGGTATCGCCGCTCGTGCTGGGCTATCACGCCGCCGCTCGAGCGGCGCTCGGCGACCTCGCCGGCGGCGCGGCGATCTTCGAGCGCCTGCGGGTGCACGCTTCCGGGCCTGGCGATTTCCCGCGGCCCGTCCTGTGGATGTACCTGGCGCGCATGAGGGCCGAGGTTTGCACTTGGCGCGGCGAGTACGAAGTCGCATTGAGTCTGCTGCAGGCCGCGTCGGAGAGGGCCTCCCTGTTGCGCGCGGGTAGCCCGCAGCGGGAGCGGCACTGGGCGGCGGTGCTGACGCTGGCGAGAGCGACCGGCGACCGTGCCGGCCTCGAAGAGGTGGCCGAGCGGGTGTCGTCGCTCGAGACGAATGCCCAACATGGCGAGCGCGTGCCGCTGGAGCGGTGGCCGCTGCGGGCCGAGGTCGCGGAGGCGCTCGGCGGTCCGCGGCAGGCAATGGCTCTGGCCCGTGAGGGGCTCGAGCGCATCTGTGCCGAGCGGCCGCGCCTGCACCGGGCGGATCTTGAGTGCCGGCTGCGCGCCGTGCTCGGCGCAGCGCTCCACGCCGACGGTCACCACGACGAGGCGCTTGCCCAGTTGCGTGCCGCGATTGAGTTGCTGGCGGGACGTCTGGACGCGAAGCGCAGTCCTCAGGCGGTGGCGTTGAACTCGCGGCTGACTGCCGTGCTGGCTGACGTGGGGGGCAACCCGGCGCGGACCGCGGAAGGATCGACCGGCACCCCCCGGTAGCACAACTCCGGTGTCGGCGAACGTCCTGTCGGAACGACACTGTCGGGCATGAACGCGACGACCGGCAAGCCCCCGATCCTGCTCGTGCACGGCGCCTGGGGCGGCGCGTGGGTCTGGAGGCGCGTGTTCGCGCCGCTGCGCGCTGCCGGGCACGAGGTGCACGCCGTCACGCTCACCGGCGACGGCGAGCGCGCGCACCTGCGCCGCGCCGACATCGGCCTGGGCACGCATGTGGCCGATGTGCTCGGCCTCGTCGAGGCCGAGGAGCTCGACGATTTCGTGCTCGTGGGCCACAGCTACGGCGGCATGGTCATCACGGCGGCGGCCGACCGCCTGCTTGCACGGCCGGCGGGCGCCGGCGGGCGGCCGCGTTCGCTGGTCTATGTCGATGCGATGGTGCCGCTGCCCGGCGAGTCTTGGAGCAGCACGCACGCACCCGAAGTGCAGGCGCAGCGCCTGGCGACCGCGGCGGCGCACGACCACGCCCTGCTGCCGCCCGATGCCGGCGTGTTCGGCCTCGACGCCGCCGACAGCGGCTGGCTGCAGCGCCGGCACGTGCCGCACCCCTTCGGCATGTACCGCGAACCGGTGGACTACGACGCCGGGCGCTGGGCGCGCCTGCCGCGCTGGTTCATCGACTGCACGGAGCCCGCCTTTCCCACCATCGCGGCGATGCGCGTCCGGGTGCGCGAGCAGCCGGGCTGGCAGGTGCGCGAGATGAAGGCCGGCCACTTCCCGATGGTCAGCCGGCCGCAGGAGTTTGCGGCTCTGCTTCTGGAGGTCGCCAGCGCAAGGCGTGCCTGAAAGTCAGACATGTTGTCGGAGACTCGACCGCGTGGGGCTTTGCTGACCGCCATGGCTTTCGTCGCGGCAACTCGAAAGAGCCGAGTCCGGCCCTTCGAGAGTGGATTTCTCTAGGGGTTTGCACCAAGGTCGGTCGCTGTGGCACGCCCGTTGCGACTGTTGCCTTGTGACGGCAGAAACTGTCTGCGTTTCATACAACCGACGGAGGCTTCAGGATGACCCGACCCCAAACGATGCCGCGCCGCGCGGCGCTGGCCCTTGCTGCTGCGGCCGCGGGCGCCGCCATGCTGCCGATCGGCGCCTTGGCCCAGGCCGGCAAGGACGTCAAGATCGCCATCATCGCGAGCAAGACCGGCCCGCTCGAGGCCTACGCCAAGCAGACCATCGTCGGCTTCATGATGGGCTTGGAGTACGCCACCGGCGGCACGATGACGGTGGCCGGCCGCAAGCTCGTGGTCATCGAGAAGGACGACCAGGGCAAGCCCGACGTGGGCAAGGCCGCGCTCGCCGCTGCCTACGGCGACGACAAGGTCGACATCGCCGTCGGCCCCACCGCGAGCCCGGTGGCGCTGGCCATGCTGCCGGTGGCCGAGGAGTACAAGAAGATCCTGCTCGTCGAGCCGGCGGTGGCCGACAGCATCACCGGCGACAAGTGGAACAAGTACATCTTCCGCACCGGCCGCAACAGCAGCCAGGACGCGGCGGCCAACGCCGCGGCGCTGGACCAGCCGGGCAACGTCGTGGCCACGCTCGCCAACGACACCGCCTTCGGGCGCGACGGCATCAAAGCGGTCAAGGAGTTCACCAAGAAGGCCAAGATCGTCCACGAGGAGTACCTGCCCACCGGCACCAGCGACTTCACCGCCGGCCTGCAGCGCATCATCGACAAGCTCAAGGACCAGCCGGGCAAGAAGTACATCAGCGTGGCCTGGGCCGGTGCGCCGACGCCGTTCCCGAAGATCGCCGACATGGAGCTCGACAAGCGCTTCGGCATCAAGCTCGCCACCGGCGGCAACATCCTGCCGGCCATGGTGGCCTACAAGCAGTTCGAGGGCATGGAGGGGGCGCTGTACTACTACTTCGGCATCCCGAAGAACCCGGTCAACGAGTGGCTCGTGGCCAACCACTACAGCAAGTTCAAGACGCCGCCGGACTTCTTCACCGCTGGCGGCATGAGCGCGGCCATCGCCGTGGTGGAGGCCCTGAAGAAGACCAAGGGCGATACCGCCACCGACAAGCTCATCGCCACGATGGAAGGCATGAGCTTCGAGACGCCCAAGGGCAAGATGACCTTCCGCAAGGAAGACCACCAGGCGATGCAGGACATGTTCCATTTCCGCATCAAGAACGACCCGGCATTTGCCTGGGGCGTGCCCGAACTGGTGCGGGTGATTCCGGCGTCGGAGTTGCAGATCCCCATCCGCAACAAGCGCTGACCGGTCTTCCTCCCTCTCCCCGCGTGCGGGGAGAGGGCAGGGGTGAGGGGTGGTGGTCGGCCGCTCACTCTTGTCGTCGGCCTCGGACCCTTCCCACCCTCACCCCAACCCTCTCCCGCCCTGCGGGAGAGGGGGAAATGCATACGGGCGGACATGCTCGAGACGCGTGACCTGACGATTCGCTTCGGCGGCCATGTGGCCGTCGATCACGTGTCGTGCACGTTCCAGCCCGGCACGCTGACGGCCATCGTCGGGCCCAACGGCGCGGGCAAGACCACCTACTTCAACCTCATCTCGGGCCAGCTGCAAGCGAGCGAAGGCCAGGTGCTGCTGGCCGGTGAGGACATCACCACGCTGCCGGCGCCGCTGCGCACGCGCCGCGGCCTCGGGCGCGCTTTCCAGCTGACGCAGCTCTTCCCGCACCTCACCGTGCGCGAGAACGTGCGCCTGGCGGTGCAGGCGCGCGAGCAGGGGCGCGGCAAGGGCGGCGGCCTCGGCGGCATCGACCTGCTGCGCCTGTGGCTCGACCACAAGGCGTGGATCGCCGAGGCCGAGGCGTTGCTCGAGCAGGTGCGCCTCGGCCACCGCGCGGCGGCCCCGGCGGCGAGCCTGCCGCACGGCGACCAGCGCAAGCTCGAGGTGGCGATGCTGCTCGCGCTCGACCCCAAGGTCTTCATGTTCGACGAGCCCACGGCCGGCATGAGCGTGGACGAAGTGCCGGTGATCCTGGACCTCATCCGCGCGCTGAAGGCCCGCAAGGACATCGTCGTGCTGCTGGTGGAGCACAAGATGGACGTGGTGCGCGAGTTGTCGGACCGCATCGTCGTGCTGCACAACGGCCAGCTCGTCGCCGACGGCGCGCCGGCCGAAGTGATCGCCTCGCCGGTCGTGCAGCAAGCCTACCTGGGCATGGCGGCGGAGGAGCCGGCATGAACGCGGCCCCGAAGACAGGCACGGCAGCGAACGCGGCCACGCCGCTGCTCGAACTGCAGGGCGTGCAGACGCACATCGGCGCGTACCACATCCTGCACGGCGTGGACTTCGCCGTGCCCGAGGGTGAGGTGACGATGCTGCTCGGCCGCAACGGCGCCGGCAAGAGCACGACGCTGCGCACGATCATGGGCCTGTGGCAGGCGAGTGCCGGCGAGATCCGCCTGCGGCGCGGCGGTGAGACGGAGCGGCTGAACGGCCTCGCCACGCCCGACATCGCGGGCCGCGGCATCGCCTACGTGCCCGAGAGCATGGGCATCTTCACCGATCTCACGGTGAAGGAGAACATCGTGCTGGCCGCGCGTTCGGCGCGGCACGCGGGCGAGCTCGACACCGAGCGGCTCGAGTGGATCTTCGGCCTGCTGCCGGCGCTGAAGAAGTTCTGGCTCTACCCGGCGGGCAAGCTCTCGGGCGGGCAGAAGCAGATGCTCGCCGTGGCGCGCGCCATCGTCGAGCCGCGTGCGCTCATCCTCATCGACGAGCCGAGCAAGGGCCTGGCGCCCTCGATCATCCAGAACCTCATCACCGCCTTCCGCGAGCTCAAGCGCCAGCGCACGACCCTCCTGCTCGTCGAGCAGAACTTCCAGATGGCGCGCGCGCTCGGCGACAGCGTGGCGGTGATGGACAACGGCCGCGTCGTGTTTCGTGGCGCGATGGCCGCGCTGGCCGGCGACGAGGCGCTGCAGCAGCGCCTGCTTGGTCTCTCACTGGGAGCACACGCATGAACGCCGCCGCACCGGCCCCGGTCCCCAACCCCGCGCCTGCTGCAGCCGCCACGGCGGTGCCGAAAGCGCAGTTCGACTGGCGGCCGATCGCCCTGCTGCTCGGCGTGATGGCCCTGGCCCTGCCGGCCATGGGCAGCGGCAGCACCTGGCTCACGCTCACGGTCGCAGGCCTCGCGATGGGGCTCATCATCTTCGTCATCGCCTCGGGCCTGACGCTCGTCTTCGGCCTCATGGACGTGCTCAACTTCGGGCACGGCCTCTTCATCGCGCTCGGCGCCTTCATGGCCACCACCGTGATGGGCTGGACGGGGCCGAACGTGGCCGGCGTCTTCGCCTCGATGCTCGTCGCCATGCTCGTGGCTGGCGCCGTCGGCTGGGCCTTCGAGCGTGTCATCGTGCGGCCGGTCTACGGCCTGCACCTCAAGCAGATCCTCATCACGATGGGCGGCATGATCGTCGGCGAGGAGCTGATCAAGGCCGCCTGGGGGCCGCAGCAGATCGCGCTGCCGCTGCCCGACGTGCTGCGCGGCTCGTGGGTGCTGGGCGAGGCCTCGGTCGAGAAGTACCGCGTGCTCGCCTCGGCGCTCGGGCTCGTCGTCTTCGCGGCGCTCGTCTTCACGCTCAACCGCACCAAGATCGGCCTGCTCATCCGCGCCGGCGTGCAGGACCGCGAGATGGTCGAGGCGCTCGGCTACCGCATCCGCCGCCTCTTCGTGGGCGTGTTCGTGGCTGGCTCGGCGCTGGCCGGGCTCGGTGGCGTGCTGTGGGCGCTGTACCAGCAGAGCGTGACGCCGCAGATCGGTGCGCAGGTGAACGTGCTCATCTTCATCGTCATCATCATCGGCGGGCTCGGCAGCACCTTCGGCTGCTTCGTCGGCGCGCTGCTCGTCGGCCTGATGGCCAACTACATCGGCTTCCTGGCGCCCAAGGTGGCGCTCTTCTCCACCATCGGCCTCATGGTGGGCGTGCTGCTGTGGCGCCCGCAGGGGCTGTACCCGGTGGCCAACCGATGAGCGCCGCGCGTGGCCCGCAGCAAGCGGCCATCCCCTTGGGGGATCGGCTGCGGTAC
Source organism: Rubrivivax sp. (assembly GCA_022842825.1). Classification (GTDB taxonomy): domain Bacteria; phylum Pseudomonadota; class Gammaproteobacteria; order Burkholderiales; family Burkholderiaceae_C; genus Rubrivivax. The sequence continues at coordinate 328 of JALHOU010000127.1, read as the reverse complement.
TCCGCAGAAGAGAGGCACAGGGGGCACCCATGATCGACCGCCTGCTCTCGCACGACCGCCCCGGCCATCCGGCACTGGCAGTGCTGCTCATCGTCATCGTGCTCGCACTCGCCGCGGCGCCCTTGCTGTTCCCGGGCGCGAAGGCGCTGTCGGTGGCGGCGAAGATGCTCGTCTTCATCCTGCTCGTCGCGAGCTTCGACCTGCTGCTGGGCTACACCGGCATCGTCAGCTTCGCGCACACGATGTTCTTCGGCATCGGCGCCTATGGCGTCGCGGTGGCCAGCACGCGGCTGGGCGAAGGCTGGGCCTCCGTCGGCCTCGGGCTCGC
>JALHOU010000126.1:2878-14163 GCA_022842825.1 Rubrivivax sp. | reverse complement strand
GGTGGCGGCGGCGCGGCAGGGCGGTTCATGCGAGCAGGGCTTCGCCGCGCGGCGTGAGCGCGCGCACCCGCACCCGGCGGCTCTCGTCGGCCTGCGGCTCGATCTCGAGCTGCAGGTCGGCGGCCGGCCGCCACGCGCCGGCGCGCTCCGCCCATTCGACGAGCTTCAGCCCCGGCGCCGCGAAGGTCTCGCGCAGGCCGGCGTCGACGAGTTCGCGGGCGTCCTCGAAGCGGTAGAAGTCGAAGTGCGAGATGTCGAGACCACCCGCGTGGTAGGGCTCGACCACCGTGTACGTCGGGCTCTTGACGCGGCCGCTGACGCCCAGTGCGCGCAGAAGCTGGCGCACGAAGGTCGTCTTGCCGGCGCCGAGCGGGCCGAGCAGCTCGATGGTGGCGTCGCGCAGGTCGGGGTGCGTGGCGATGGTGCCCGCAAGTGCCTGCGCACTCGCCGCGCAGGCCACCTCGTCGGGCCAGTGCCAGAGCCATGACCGCCGCGCCGGCGCCGGGGCAGGGCCACCACCCGCAGCTTCATCCGACGAGGCGGAGCCAGGGGAGTCCGTCGTTCCTGCCATCATGTCGCGATGCGAACCGGCGTCGACACGGGCCGAAGCGGCGGGCAACCTGCCGGGGTCGACCCTGTCGAATTGCGAGGGCGGTTGCGGGCTTGGGGGCACGAGTTGGGATTCTCCCAGATCGGCATCGCGGGCATCGACCTCGCCACCGCCGAGGCCGGGTTGCAGTCATGGCTCGAGGCGGGCTTCCATGGCGCCATGGCCTACATGGCGCGGTATGGGCTGACGCGCGCGCGACCGGCCGAGCTGGTGCCCGGCACCGTGAGCGTGATCAGCGCGCGCCTGGACTACCTGCCGCGCGACGCCCCGGCCGAGTGGGCCGCGCGCGAACGGCAACGCCTCACGCCGGCGGCCGCCGCCGAGGCCGTGGTGTCGGTCTATGCCCGCGGCCGCGACTACCACAAGGTGCTCCGCCAGCGTCTGCAGAAGCTGGCCGAGCGCCTGGCGCTCGAGGTGGGCCCGTTCGGCCACCGCGTCTTCACCGACTCGGCCCCGGTGCTGGAAGTGGAGCTGGCCACGCGCGCCGGCCTCGGCTGGCGCGGCAAGCACACCCTGGCGCTGGCGCGCGAGGGTGGCTCGATGTTCTTCCTGGGCGAGATCTTCGTGGACCTGACGCTGCCCCCTGACGGGCCGACGGGCGCGCACTGCGGCGCCTGCACGGCCTGCCTCGACGCTTGCCCGACCGGAGCGATCGTCGCACCGTACCGGTTGGACGCGCGCCGCTGCATCAGCTACCTGACGATCGAACTGCACGGGCCGATCCCGCTGCAGTGGCGCACCGCCATCGGCAACCGCATCTACGGCTGCGACGACTGCCAGCTGGCCTGCCCCTGGAACAAGTACGCCCAGCGCAGCCCACTGCCCGACTTCGACGAGCGGCACGGCCTCGGCCACGCTTCGCTGTTGGCGCTGTGGGCCTGGGACGAGCGGGCGTTCCTGCACCTCACCGAGGGCAGCGCGATCCGGCGCATCGGCTACACGCGCTGGCGCCGCAACCTGGCCGTGGCGATGGGCAATGCGCTGCGCGCTGGCGTCGGGGCCGAGGCCGCGCTGGTGCCGGCGCTGGCCGTGGCCCGGGACGGCGCCGACGAGATGGTGCGCGAGCACATCGACTGGGCACTGGCGCAGGCAGTGGCCGGCGGAGACCGGACCTGACCTGGACCTGACCCTTCAACCCCCCTTCGGCCTTCCACCCTTCAGCCTTCAGGCCTCAGCCCTCAGCCCTCAGCCCTCAGCCCTCAGCCCTCAGCCTTTGAGCCACTCCAGCGCCGACAGCGACAGCGGTAACCCGACCATGGCGATGAGCGTCGACACCGTGACCAGCCCCGCGACGAAGGCGCCATGCCCGCCCAGCCGCACTGCCAGCACGTAGGCGCTGGAGGCGGTGGGCAACGACGCAAAGGTCACCAGCACCACCTGCTGCGCGGCGCCGAGGCCCGCCAGCAGCACGAGAGCGAGAGCCAGCGCGGGCAACACGGCATGGCGGATGGCCAGCAACGCCGTCGCGAGCCGGGGCGCCTCGCGCAGCGCGCCGAAGGTGAGGCCGGCGCCGACGGCCATCAGGCCGACCGGCAGCGCCGCCGCGCCCATGCGCGACAGCGTCACCGACAGCCACTCCGGCAGCTGCAGGCCGAACGCATTGAACAGCAGACCGGCCACGGTGGCGATGATGAGTGGGTTGCGTGCCAGCTCGCGCAGGTAGCCGTGGCCGCCTCGGCCGGCCAGCCTGGTGAGCGGCCACACGGCGGCCACGTTGACAAGCGGCACGCACATCGCGAGGACGAGTGCCATCTGCGCCAGCCCTTCGGCCCCGCCCAGGCGCGAGGCCAACGCCAGCGCGATGTAGGAGTTGAAGCGGTAGGCCGTCTGCGCACCCGACGCATGCGCGCGCGCGTCCACGCCGGGCCAGGCGCCGAGCGCCAGCGCCAGCATCGACCCCACGGCTGTGAGGGCCATGGCGCAGGCCACCAGCGGCGCCGCCGCGCCCGGCATCAACGGGTTGCGTGCGATGGCCTCGAACAACAGGGCCGGAAACAGCACGTGGTAGACGAGCCGTTCGGCGCCGTCCCACACCGTCCGATTGAGCGACGTGTGTCGGCAGATCAACCAGCCGGCGGCAATGAGCAGGAAGTCAGGAACGAGCAGAACGGCCACGGGCATGGGCCCACAGTCTGCCAGCCCTTGGAGCGGCCACCTCCTGGGCTGCAGGCGATGGGCGTCATGCCGCGGCGAAGCGTCGGCCCGGCCGGCGCAGGCCGCGTTGAGGGGCGACCCGCCCCCACTCGCCGCGCCGGGCTTGACGTGCCATCCCGCACGACACGATCGCACGGCCCGAGTTCACGGACAATCCGCATCCGATGCCTGTATTCGTGTCGCCGCCGCCCCCGAGCCGCCGTGTCTGGCTGTGCGCAGCTGCCGGCGCCTTGGCGCTGGCGAGCGTCGGCGCCGGTGCGGCGCACGCGGCCACCTTCGAGGGCGTGCAGTTCGACGATCGCATCACGCTGGCGGGCCGCGAGCTCCTGCTCAACGGCACCGGCCTGCGCGCGGCCGGCTGGTTCAAGGCCTACGTCGCCGCCCTCTACCTGCCCCAGCGAGCCGGCTCCGCGCCCGAAGTGCTCGCCCAGGGGGGGCCCAAGCGCGTGCGCCTCGTGCTGCTGGTCGACGCGCCGGCCATCGAGCTGGCCAAGGGCTTCGACAAAGGCGTCAGGCGCAACAGCGGCGCCGAGGTCGAGGTGCTGCGCGCGCGGCTGGCGCGCATGTTCGAGCTCATGGAGTCGGTGGGCAGGGTGCGCCAAGGCGATACCGTCGACCTCGACTTCGATCCCGCGCGTGGCACGACCCTGTCGCTCAACGGCAAGGCGCGCGGCGCGCCGATCGCCGGCGACGACTTTTATGCTGCGGTGCTGCGTTCGTTCGTCGGCGAGCACCCGTACCACAAGAAGCTCAAGAGCGGCCTGCTCGGCACGCCCGCATGAGCGGCGCTGCGCGCTGCGGAGGCACCCGGCCCGTGCAGGCCTCTCAGGTTCTCAGCCCAACCGATCTTCCCCGTTCCGTCGACAAGGAGAGTCACTTCATGCAATGCGTTCCCTTCCCCACCCGTCGCTTCGCTCTTGTGGCGGCGCTCGCCGCGGCCGCCTCTGTGGCCGCCCCGTCCGGCGCCTGGGCCCAGGGCTACCCGAGCAAGCCCGTGCGGCTGATCGTGCCCTTCGCGCCCGGCGGCACCACCGACATCGTGGCGCGCATCGTCGCGCCGGCCATGTCGGCGGCGCTCGGCCAGCAGGTCGTGGTGGAGAACAAGGCCGGTGGCGGCGGCTCCATCGGTGCGCTCGAGATGATCAAGGCGCCAGCGGACGGCCACGTGCTCGGCATGGCCACCGTCTCGACCACCGCCGCCAACCCGGCCATCAACCCGAAGATCGGCTACGACCCGCTCGTCGATTTCACGCCCATCATCAACATCGCGGCCACGCCCAACGTCATCGCCGTGCATCCGAGCTTCCCGGCCAAGGACTACAAGACCTTCCTCGAGGTGCTGAAGAAGAACCCGGGCAAGTACAGCTACGCCAGCTCGGGCACCGGCGGCATCGGCCACCTGCAGACCGAGCTCTTCAAGAGCCTGGCGGGCGTGTTCATGACGCACATCCCCTACCGCGGCGCCGGCCCGGCGCTCAACGACACGGTGGCCGGCCAGGTGACCATCATCTTCGACAACCTGCCCTCGGCGCTGCCGTTCATCAAGGACGGCCGTCTCGTGCCCATCGTCGTCGCCGCGCCGCAGCGCCTGACGGTGCTGCCCAACGTGCCCACGTTCAAGGAGGTCGGCCTGGAGGCCGTGAACCGCATGGCCTACTACGGCGTGCTCGCGCCCAAGGGCACGCCCAGGGACGTGGTCGACAAGGTCGGCCAGGCAGTGGCCAAGGCGCTCGGCGACGCGGCGATCAAGAAGCGCATCGAGGACACCGGCTCGCTCATCGTCGGCAACACGCCGGCGCAGTTCGCCGAGCAGATCAAGGCCGAGTTCGAGGTCTACAAGGGCGTCGTCGCCAAGCAGAACCTGAAGCTCGATTGACCTGCAGCGCCGGTCGTCGCCGCGCGCCGGCCCGGTGAGCGCCCCCGCCGTCCTCGAGCGCAGCCACGAGGGCATCGACCGCTTCGTCGATGCGTTGTGGGTGGAGGATGGCCTGTCGCAGCTGACGCTGGCGGCCTACCGGCGCGATCTCTCGCTGCTGGCGGCGTGGCTGGCGAAGAACGCCGAGCGCGCGCTCGACGAGTGCAGCAAGGCCGACCTGCTGGGCTACATCGCGGCGCGCCACGCCGGCAGCCGCGCCACCACGGCCAACCGGCGCCTCACCGTCTTCCGGCGCTATTTCCGCTGGGCGCTGCGCGAGCGGCGCGTGAGCGCCGACCCGACCCTCGAACTGCTGGCCGCGCGGCAGCCGCTGCGCGTGCCGAAGACGCTGTCGGAGGCGCAGGTGGAGGCGCTGCTCGGCGCGCCCGACACCACCGCCGCGCTTGGCCAGCGCGACCGTGCGATGCTGGAGCTGATGTACGCCAGCGGCCTGCGCGTGAGCGAGCTCGTCGAAGCCAAGCTCCTGCACCTGAGCCTTTCCGAAGGCGTGCTGCGCGTGCTCGGCAAGGGCGCGCGCGAGCGCCTCGTGCCCTTCGGCGAGGAGGCGCACGGCTGGCTCACGCGCTGGCTGGCCGAGGGCCGGCCGGAGTTGCTGCGCGTGGGCGGCGCCCGCAACGCCGCCGCCGGCAGCCTGCGCACCAGCGAGGCCCTCTTCGTCACGCGCCGCGGCAGCGGCATGACGCGCCAGATGTTCTGGAAGCTCGTGAAGCGCTACGCCATCGTTGCCGGCATCACCGCGCCGCTCACCCCGCACACGCTGCGCCACGCCTTCGCCACGCACCTGCTGAACCACGGTGCCGACCTGCGCGCGGTGCAGATGCTGCTCGGGCACGCCGACATCGCCACCACCACGATCTACACGCACGTGGCGCGCGAGCGGCTGCGGCAGCTGCACGCCAAGCACCACCCCCGCGGATAGACGGCCGGCGCAGCGCGGTGCGGCTGGGCGCACCGTCCCCGCCATGCAGCGCGCCAGCCGCGGCGGCGCACCGTGACAAGCGCCCGACGGACCCGAGAAGGCCCGCATTCCGGCCTCAAGTCCGCGTTTCTGCGCCCGATAACGCTGCGAGCATCGTCGCCAGAGCTTCTGACTGAAGCCTGGACGTGCGCTTGCGCACCTGCCGCTGGCGGCCCCTGCTTACCCGGTTCCTCCGCTCACCACAGAGACAAGACATGAACTTCCTCTCCACGCTCAGCATCTCCCAGCGGCTGTATGGCGTCGTCGCCCTGCTTGCTCTCGCGTTCGTCACGGCCGCCGCCGTGACCACGCAGCGGCTGGACGTCGTCGTCACCAAGGCGGAAGACACGGGCCACAAGCGCGTACCGCAGCTGATGCGAGTGGGCGATCTGGAACTGAACGTGACGCGGGTGTCGCTGCAGCTGCGGCACGCGATGCTCTCGCGCACGCCCGAGGAACAGGCGGCCACGCTGGCCGATGTGGGCGCCAAGCGCAAGCTCATCGAACAGACGCTGGCCGAGTACGAGAAGGGCCTGTTCACCCAGGCCGGCCGCGAGCATTTTGCCGCGCTGCCCCCGCTGGTGGCCAACTTCTGGCGCGTGGGCGAAGAGAACCTCAGGCTCATCCAGGCCGGCAAGAAGGAGGAGGCCTTCGCTTTCCTGGTGGACAAGACCATCCCGGCGCGCAACCAGTTGCTCGAGCGGCTGGCGTTGACGGTGAAGTACCAGAACGAAGGCCTGGGCAAGGACATCGACATGATCGAAGCCGACGCCAAGCAGGCGAAGTACCTGGTGCTGGGGCTGTTGCTGGCGGCGGTGGTCTTGCTGGCGCTGTTCAGCTGGCACATCGCCACCCTGCTGAAGCGCCGCATCTCCCAGGCCCGCCAGGTGGCCGAGCAGGTGCGTGACGGCGACCTGGCCACGCGCACCGCCGACGCTGCTCGCGACGAGATCAGCCCGCTGCTGGCCGCGCTGGCCGAGATGCAGCAAAGCCTGTCGCGGGTGGTGGGCAGCGTGCGCAGCAACGCCGACAGCGTGGCCACGGCCAGCGCCCAGATCGCCCAAGGCAACCAGGACCTGTCGGGCCGCACGGAACAACAGGCCAGCGCCCTGCAGCAGACGGCCGCCACGATGGAAGAACTGGGCACCACCGTTCGCAACAACGCCGACAGTGCCAAGCAGGCCAACCAGCTGGCGCAGAGCGCCTCGAGCGTGGCCGCCCAGGGTGGCGAGGTGGTCGGGCGGGTGGTCACCACCATGCAGGGCATCAACGACAGCAGCCGCAAGATCGGCGACATCATCGGCACCATCGACGGCATCGCCTTCCAGACCAACATCCTGGCGCTGAACGCCGCCGTCGAAGCGGCCCGCGCCGGTGAACAGGGGCGCGGCTTCGCCGTCGTCGCCTCCGAGGTGCGCAGCCTCGCCCAGCGCAGTGCCGAGGCCGCCAAGGAGATCAAGGCGCTCATCGGCCGCAGCGTCGAGCAGGTGGAACAGGGCAGCGCGCTGGTCGACCAGGCCGGCAAGACCATGGGCGAGATCGTGGGCAGCATCCAGCGCGTCAGCGACATCGTGGCCGAGATCACCTCGGCCAGCGTCGAGCAGAGCTCGGGCGTGCAGCAGGTGGGCCAGGCCGTGACGCAGATGGACCAGGCGACGCAGCAGAACGCCGCGCTGGTGGAGGAGAGCGCCGCGGCCGCCGAGAGCCTGAAGCATCAGGCGAACCAGCTCGTGCAGGCTGTGGCGGTGTTCAGGCTCGCCGACGAGGCGCAAGCCGTGACCAGCCGCGCCGCCACGCCGGCGGCCAATGCGCCCAGCGTCGAGCGCCGCGGGCCGAACCGTGCCGCGAACGTCGCCCGGCCCGCCTTCAAGGCCAAACCGGCCGCAGCAACGCCGCCGACCTCCGTGGCGAGCGCCGGCGCCGAGGCCAAGACCGGGACCGACGACTGGGCGTCGTTCTGACAGTGATCAGCGAGCCCAGGCCGGCCCCGGCGCGCGCCGTTCTTCCTCGCTGAACTTCCTCGCTGAACTTCCTCGCTGAAGCCGGCGGCTCAGGAGGCCCAGGCTCCTAGCCGTCGAAGCCGATCTCGATGCGGCCGAACGTGCCGTAGTCGGCCACGACGCGATCTCCGGGCGCGATCTCCAGCGGCACCATGCACGTGCCGCACGAGGCCCAGTCGCCCGCCTGCAAGCCGACGCCGAGCGACGACAGCTCGTTGGCGAGCCAGGCCAGCGCGGCAAGCGGGTTGCCGAGCAGCGCGCGCCCTTCGCCCTCGCGCGTGAAGCGCACGCCTCCGTCGGCGCCGAAGACGGTTGCGTGCACGCGGTGAGCCGCGAGATCGGCGGCCCGCCACGCCGCCGGCGCGGCCGCACCGAAGGCGAAGCGGCCGCAGCAGGCATCGTCGGCGAGCAGCTGGGCCTTGCCGGCGCGGGCGAAGTCCGCGTAGCGCGAATCGGGCACCTCGAAGGCCGGGTGCAGCGAAGCGACGGCCGCGAGCACCTCGTCGGCCGCGTAGGGCGCGGCGCGTGGTGGCAGCGCGGCGCCCATGCGGAACGCGAACTCGGGCTCGACCACGCGCATGCGGTTGCCGGCGAGCGACAGTGTGGCTCCGATCGGCCACACGAAGCTGTCGAGGATGCGCCCCGGCAGCGGGCCGTCCACCTGGATGTGCGCCTGCCCCGCGGCACTGGTGGCGGCGATCTTCCAGCCGACGACGGGGCGGTCGGCGACGGCGGGCAGCGCGGCCTGGATGGCGTGGCCTGCGAGCGTGTCGTGCGGGCGAAGCTCGGCCGGCAGCGCGTCGATGACCGTGCCGGACTGCCGGCAGGTCCAGAGCAGGCGGGCGGCGTCTTGGGCATCGCGGTGCATCGGCACTCCTGGAGAGGGGTTCACGATGTTGCCAGACGGTGCACGGGCCACGTGGCCGACCAACGTGTCCCGGCGCGGCTCGCCCTCATTCCTTGTAGTAGACGATCTGGTGCGTCACCGCGAGCAGTTCTCCGCCGGGGCCCCACACCTCCGCGGACTGGTCGAAGTAGCCGTTGCGAAACTGCTGTGCACGCGCATGCGCCAGCAGATGATGGGTGCCGATGGCGGCCAACGTGGCGGCGTCGGTGTGGAAGTACACCGTGAACGACACGGTGCCGATGGGAACCCAGTGGCCCCGCTTGACGAAGATGCGCGGGAAGAACACATCGCACAAGGCCGCGAGTGAACAGAAGTCGAGCACCCGCGGTGGCTCGTCGCGCACCCACAGCAGGCTGACCGAGTCGGTTTCGCCCGCCGGCGGGGCGGCGCCGATCTGCAGCGGCCCTTGAACGAAGCGCATGTCGTAGGCGCTGGTCCACCGCACACGGTCCAGCGGCGGCGTGCGCGCGATCGCCTCGGCCGGCGGGGCCTGGGGAAAGCCGGACTCCACGGATGACCACGTCTCGCGGCGCGTCGCCAGCACGGCGGTGGCCGTGACCACCACGTCGGCGCCCTGGCGCATCTGCACCGACCAATGTTGCGTCGAGCGATTGGTGCGCGCAGCCGCGGCCTCGACGTCGAAGGGGCCCTGTGCGACGGGGCCGGCGAAGTTGACGGTCAGTGCGATGGGTTCGCCCTGGCGCGCCGGATGCGCCAGCACCGCGGCCAGTGCGGCTGCGGCCGTGGCGCCGCCAAACGGCCCCACCATGTTGCCGTAGGCCTCGTGGGTGTGGCCGCGCCAATGGCCCTCGCCTTGGGGTTGCAGGTGGATGGCGGCGTCGAAGGGGTGGGGTGGATTCATGGCTGGGGTCGAACGAAGGGCTGAAGGCAGGTCCGTCACCGGGCTCGTTGCGCAGGCTGCTGCAAGGGGCGCTGCAGCAAGGCCAGCGCCGCGCCGACGAGCAACAGCCCCGCGGCCGCCAGCAGGCTGATGCCGATGTTGCCCGCGAGGTCGCCCACCAGCCCGGCGCCATAAGGGCCGGCCGTCTGGGCCACGGCGAAGACCAGCGTGAACAGGCTGATGGCGCGTCCCCAGGCCTGCGGCGGCAGGTTCTGCCTTGAGAAGTGGGTCACCGCGCCGGGGGCCATGAAGACCGAGAGGCCGAAGACCACCGCCGACACCAGCAGCACGGGCCCGTTCGGCAGCACCACCGGCAGCGCGGACCCGATGGCGATGCAGGTCAGGATCAACGCCAGCGGCAGGCCCGACGCGTGGCGCGCCAGCACGCGCCGCCACACGAACGGCGACAGGCAGATGCAGGTGCCCAGCACCACCCACACCAGCGCGATGAAGCGCGCGCCGGCGTGCTGCTCGGTCATCCATGCCGACAGGAACGTCAGGTAGACGATGTAGCCCAGGCCGAAGCCCGCGTAGCCGGCCATCTCGGGCAGCATGCGGCGCACCGGCAGGCGCGTGCGGTCGGCTTGCCCCCGCGCCTGCGCGGGCGCGTGCAGTTGCGATGCCGCCCACAGGCTCAGCGGCACGCAGCACAGGCTGATGACGCCGATGACCATCCAGCCCTTGGGCCACGATGCAGGGCCCCACGCATCCAGCATCAGCGGAAGCGCCGCGCCGGCCAGCACGATGCCCAAGCCGCCCCCGGTACCGAACAGGATGGCGATGGCCAGCGCGTTGCGGCGCGCATCGCCCTGGAACAACCCCGCGGCCAGCGCACCGGCGGTGGAAAACGACAGCGCCCCCAGCACGCCTGCAGCGATGCGCCACACCGTCTGCCACCACAGCGCAGCGCTCAGCCCTGTGGCCAGCAGCGCCAGCGTGGTGGTGACCATGCCGAAGGCGAAGAGCCTCGCGGGCGAGATGCGGCGGATGAGCAGCATCGTCAGCACCGCGCCACCGACGTAGCCCAGCGCGTTGGCCGTGTTCAACCAACCGGCCTGCGCATAGGTCCACGCCATTTCCGACTTCATCGCCGGCAGCAGCAGGCCATAGGCAAAGCGGGCAAAACCGTTGGTCACGGTGACGCCCAACGCCAGGCCGGCCAGCACCAGCCAGGGCCGCTCGGGGGGTGCGGTCGTCATGCGGAGGCCGTCATGCGCTCGGTCGCATCACGCGGCGGCCAGCGCTTCGCGCACGAAGTCCAGCCGGTCCTGGCCGAAGAACATCTGCTGGCCGACAAAGAAGGTGGGCGCGCCGAAGGCGCCGCGCGCCACCGACGCCTCGGTGCGCGCGATCAGGTCGGCCTTGACTTCGGCGTCCCCGACCAGGGCCGTGAAGGCCGCGGCATCGAAGCCGGCCTGGGCCAGCACGGCCGCGAGTTCGGCGGCGTCGCCCAGATTGCGCGGCGCCACCCACATCGCGTGGAACACAGCGTCCACATAGCGCCGGAAGTCTGCCGGCTGGCGCATCAGCAGGCCGCAGGCACCGCGCATCAGCGTCAGCGTGTTGACCGGAAAGTGCGGGTTCATCGCGAACGGCACGCCCCAGCGCCGGGCCCAGCGTGCGATGTCGTCGTTCATCCAGCGGCCCTTGGCGGGCACGCTCACCGGGCTGGCGTTGCCCGTGGCCTTGAACACGCCGCCCAGCAGCATGGGGTGCCACGCCAGCGTCGCGCCCGCTTCCTGCGCGATGCGCGGCACTTGCGTGTAGGCCAGGTAGGTGGTGGGGCTGCCGAAGTCGAAGTGGAATTCGAGGGTCTTGT
>JALHOU010000126.1:0-2778 GCA_022842825.1 Rubrivivax sp. | reverse complement strand
TGGTTCCACCAGGCCAGGTCGGAATGGGCGCGCAGGTCCAGCTCGAAGGTCCAGGCCGAGCGGTGCTGGTGCGCGATGTAGAAGTAGGTGTTGGCCACTTCGGCCGGTAGCAGCAGGCCGTCGTTCTCCAGCCCCTTCTTCTCGCGCAACGCCTGGAAGCGCTCGGGGCCGAGCATCTTGCCCAGGGTGTCGGGCGCGTCCACGGCGCCGTCGATGACGATGTGGGCGACGTGGATGCCCTTGCTGGCGAACTGGGCGTTCAACGACTGGCACAGCATGCGCCGCCCGCCCATGGCCGAAGCGTGCGAATGCTGGCCTGCGTTGCCGCGCAGCGCGGCGGTGGCCGATGTCACCAGCAGCGCCCCCTTGCCACGCTGCTCCATCGACGGCAACAGCACCTGCGCCAGGCGGAACAGGCCGAAGGTGGCCATGCGCCAGCCCATCTCGAACTGCTTCAGCGTGGTGCTGGCCAGGCCGCGGTCGCCGATCTGCGCGCCCAGGTTGAACACCGCCACCGCGATCGGGCCGATGTCGGCCTCGACGTGGGTGACGAGTTGCTCGATGCTGCCTTCTTCCACCGCGTTGAGCATGAAGCCGCTGGCCGAGCCGCCCTCGGCCCCGATCTCGGCCACCAGCCTGTCCAGCCCGGCCTTGTCGCTGCGGCGTGCGAGGCAGGCGTGGTACCCCTCGCGGGCAAAGCGCTTGGCCACGTGGCCCCCGATGCCGGCACCGGCGCCGAGGATCAGGCAGACAGGCTTGTTCATGGTCTCGTCCTTTTCTTGGATGGGCCCGCAGGCAACGGCCGGCGACGGCGCCCGCCGACGCATGGTGGCCATCGCATGATCGCCGCCACATCCGGTTCTGGCCGACAACCTGGAGGCGGGCGATCAATTCTCGCCGGGCCGCGGATGGCAACAACGAAGGCGCAGGGCGCGGGCCCCCCATTCCGACTCAAGGTGCCGTGCGACCAGCGCCATCGCGCTCAGGGCCGGTCCGATCCAGTGCGCGCAGTTCCTCGTCGCCGAACCCGGCGGCCCGCCGCGCGGCCATGTTGAAGGGCCCCTTCAACCGGGGCGCGCCGTGCCGCGCCGCCAGCACGGCATAGTGCGCCACCGGGTCGAGCCCCTCGCGCTCGCACAGCCAGCGGTACCAGCGGTTGCCCACCGCGACGTGGCCGATCTCGTCGCGCAGGATGATGTCGAGGATCTCCACGGCGCGGGCATCGCCGGCGCGCGCGAACTTGGCGCGCATCGGCGGCGTCGCGTCCAGGCCGCGCGCCTCCAGCGTGCGCGGCACGAGCGCCATGCGCGCGACGACGTCACCGGCCGTCTTCTCGCACATCGCCCACAGGCCGTCGTGCGCGTCGAAGTCGCCGTAGGCGTGGCCGAGCGAGGCGAGGTGTTCGGCGACGAGCGTGAAGTGCAGCGCCTCCTCGGCGGCCACGCGCTGCCAGTCGCGGTAGTAGGCCTCGGGCAGGCCGGCGAAGCGCCACACCGCGTCGAGCGCGAGGTTGATGGCGTTGAACTCGATGTGCGCCACGGCGTGCAGCAGCGCGGCGCGGCCTTCCGGGGTGAAGGGGGTGCGCCGCGGCACCTGTGCCGGGTCCACGAGGCGGGGCCGGGGGGGCCGGCCGGGCAGCGGCGCGTGGGGTTCCTCGCCAGCGCTGAGCACCTGGTCCGGCGCCACCGGTGCCGCGGCGTGCTCGGCCAACCAAGCCCGCGTCGCCGCCGCCTTCGCCGCCGGATCGGCGAGGGCCAGGATGCGCAAGGCCTCGCGACGCAGCTCCATCCCTAGAATTATCGGTTTCCCCTTCATCCACCCCTTCACCGGAGCCGCCCTTGGCGATCTATCAATTCGGCGACGACGCGCCGCGCATCGCGCCCACGGCCTGGGTGGCCGAGAGCGCCCAGGTCATCGGCCGCGTCGAGCTGGCCGACGCGGCGAGCGTCTGGTACGGCTGCGTGCTGCGCGGCGACAACGAGTGGATCCGCATCGGCGCGCGTTGCAACGTGCAGGACGGCAGCGTCATGCACACCGACATGGGCTTTCCCCTTGTCGTCGGTGACGACGTGACCATCGGCCACCAGGTCATGCTGCACGGCTGCACGGTCGGCGACGGCGCGCTCATCGGCATGCAGGCCATCGTGCTCAACGGCGCACGCATCGGCAAGGGTTGCCTCGTGGCCGCCGGCGCCATCGTCACCGAGGGCAAGGTGTTCGAGGACGGCTGGCTCATCGTCGGCGCGCCGGCCAAGGCGGTGCGGCCGCTGGAACCGGCGCAGTTCGAGCGCATGCGCTCAGGCACCGCGCACTATGTCGAGAACGCCACGCGCCATCGCACGATGCTGCGGCGCGTCGGCTGACCCGGCACCTCGACGCGACCACCGCCGATGAGCGAGCTGACCAAGTTCATCTTCGAGGGCCTGCCGGTGCGCGGCATGCTGGTGCGCCTCACCGACAGCTGGCGCGAGGTGCTGCGCCGGCGCGGCGCGGCCGGCGCCTATCCGCAGCCGGTGCGCGAGTTGCTGGGCGAGATGACGGCCGCCGGCGTGCTGATGCAGGCCAACATCAAGTTCAACGGTGCGCTCGTCATGCAGATCCACGGCGACGGGCCGGTCAAGCTGGCGGTGGCCGAGGTGCAGAGCGACCTCGCCTTCCGCGCCACCGCCACCATCCTCGGCGAGGTGGTGCCCGAAGCGCGGCTCGACACCCTGGTCAACGTGCACGGCAAGGGCCGCTGCGCCATCACGCTCGATCCGCGCCAGCGCCTGCCCGGAC
>JALHOU010000125.1 GCA_022842825.1 Rubrivivax sp. | reverse complement strand
CGGCCGGCGCGCCGCCGGCACCCGAGGTCGTGCTCACGCGCGAGGCCGACGGGCGCGTCCACGCGCGCGTCACACCTGCGTCGCCGCCCGCGCCCGGACGGCTGGCCGCCTACTGGGCCGTGGTCGAAGACCGGCACACGAGCCGCGTGCGCACCGGTGAGAACGCCGGCGAGACCCTGCGCCACGACCACGTGGTGCGCCTGCACCACCCTGTGCCGGACTTCGCCGCCAGCGCGGGCCAAAGCAGCCGCCTGGAGGTGCCCCCCAGCGCCGCGGCACACCCGCGACGCATCGTCTTCGTCGTCACCTCGGTGCCCGAGGCGCGGCCGCTGCAGGCCGTGTCGCTGGCCTGCTGAGGCGCGCCGGGGTGGGTCACGGCCCGTGGCCGCCGGAGGCAGGCGGCACGGCCGGCGCGCGCGACGCAAGCAACGAGGACAACAAGGGCGACAGGCACCCGGCGCGCCCGCGCCGCAGCCTCAGCTGAACAGGCGCCGCGCGGCCGGCGTGCCCGCCGCCAAATCGAGCGCCTCGAGCCCGCGGTACAGCCGCGCCAGCTCCTGCCCGATCACCTGGAAGGCATGCAGGGTGATCGGCTCGCCAAGGTCGTCCACCGCGCTGGCGTCGAGGTCCTCGGCCAGCTGCGTGGCCATGCGGTGCAGCGTCGGGAAGGGCTCTGCGCTCTCGGGCGTCTGCGGCACATCGAGCGACAGGGTGCACTCGCGCACCGCTGCGGCCTGCGGATCGTCGGCGAGCGCCGCCTGCGGATCCAGCGAGAGAACCACCACCGGTGGCTCGCCCTCGTCCGCCGCCGGCAGCACCCAGCGGCCCGGCAGCACGCCCGGCACGAAACCGGCGCGCGCAGCGATCTGCTGCAGGTAGCTCACCGACCAGGCCACGCCGTTGCTGCGCAACCCGATGGACAGCTGGGCATCGAGCGGGCTCGCCAGGCTGTCGAGCTCGCGCGCGCGCGCCACCACGTCGAGCATGTCGGGCGCATCGGCGCGCGCATGGATGGCCTCGGCAAAGGCCTCGACCTTCTGCACGAACTCGCTGTATTCGATCTCGTTGAGCGGCCCGCTGCGGCTGGCCAGCTGCACGCCGGCCTGCAGTTCGCTGTAGCGCTGCCCGAGGGCCAGCGGCTCCCAAAGACCGGTGTGCATGTCCAGGCCCTCGATGTAGAAGGGCTTGCTGCCGGCCCGCCGCGAAGGGGGCAGGTGCGCCAGCGCGGTCTCGCCGGCGATCGGGTGCTCCAGCACGAGGGGCACGATGGCGTCGATGAGGGCATCGAGCCGCAACTCGCGCCGCGGCGGGCTGCGCAGCGCGGCGGCCAGCTCGGCCGGCGTCACGGGCTGCAGGCCTTCCTCCAGGTGCAGCGGCCCCTCCGGCGCCGCTTCGCCGTCCAGGCCGAGCGAGGGCTCCACGCGGTCGGGCTCGAACGGCACCGTGGGTGCGTCGTCACGCTCGCGAGTCTTCCGAGGCCCCACGCGACGCACCCGCCACCAGCCGTGCAGCACCAGCCCCAGCAGCACCACGCCACCCAGCAAGGCAAGCGCGGCGGCAAGGCTCATGCGTCGGCGCGCACCGTCAAGCGGCCTCGGCAAGCGACACCGCGGACTCCATGTCCACAGCGACGATGCGGCTCACCCCCTGCTCCTGCATCGTCACGCCGATCAGCTGCTCGGCCATCTCCATGGCGATCTTGTTGTGGCTGATGAAGAGGAACTGCGTGCCCTTGCTCATCTCGGTGACGAGACTGCGGTAGCGCTCGGTGTTGGCATCGTCCAGCGGCGCATCGACCTCGTCGAGAAGGCAGAACGGCGCCGGGTTGAGCTGGAAGATCGCGAACACGAGCGCGATGGCCGTGAGCGCCTTCTCACCGCCGGAGAGAAGGTGGATGGTGCTGTTCTTCTTGCCCGGCGGCTGCGCCATCACCTGCACGCCAGCGTCCAGGATCTCGGCCCCGGTCATGACCAGGCGCGCGTTGCCGCCGCCGAACAGCTGCGGGAACATGCGCCCGAAGTGCTCGTTGACCTGGTTGAAGGTGGAGGCGAGGAGGTCGCGCGTCTCGAGGTCGATCTTGTGGATCGCGTCCTCGAGCGTCTTGATCGCGTCCTGCAGGTCGGCGTTCTGCGCGTCGAGGAAGGTCTTGCGCTCGCGCGACGTGGTCAGCTCGTCGAGGGCGGCCAGGTTCACCGCGCCGAGCGCGGCCACCTCGCGCTGGATGCGGTCGATCTCGCTTTGCAGGCCGTGGAGCTTGACGCCACCGCCCTCGATGCCCTGCGCCAGTGCGCCGAGATCCACGGAAGCCGCCGTGAGCTGCTCGAGGTACTGCGCCCCGCCCAGCTGCGCCGCCTGCTGCTCCAGCTGCAACTGCGTGATGCGCTCGCGCTGCGGCTCCAGGCTGCGCTCGTGGGTCAGGCGCTGTTCGTCGGCGGCACGCAGCTTGGCCGCCAGGTCGTCGTACTCGCCGCGCGCCGCGGCCAGCACCTGCTCGCGGTCGAGCTTGACCGCCAGTGCCGCCTGCAGGCCCGATTCGGCGCTCGCGTCGTCGAAGGCGCCAAGCTCCAGCTCGAGCTGCTGGCCGGCCGCCTGGTTGCTTTCGATCTGCAGGGCCGCCGTTTCGATGCTGCGTTGCAGCTCGCCGCGGCGGCCGGCGAGCGCGCGCGCCTGGAAGCCGGCCTCCTGCGCCTGCCGCTCCAGCGCGCGCTGCTGCTCGCGCGCGTCGGCCAGCGTGCGCTCGGCGGCGATGACGCCGTCGTCGATCTCGGCGTGGCGTTCCTGCGCCGTGGCGAGCTCGATGTCCAGATCCTCGAAGCGCGCCTCGCCGATGGCGCGGCGCTCGGCCAGCGCCTCCAGCTCGCCGTCGGTTTCGGCCAGCTCGCCAGCCAGCTGCTGGCCGCGCGCGCTGGCGGCCTCGGCCTGCTGGGCCAACCGCAGCACCTCCACGTGCAGCGCGTGGGCGCGGTTCTGCGCCTCGGCGGCCTCGCGGCGGGCGGTCTGCTCGCGCAACGCGGCGTCGGTGTAGGCGGCTTCCAGGCGCACGGCCTGGCCGCGCGCGTCCTCGGCGAGCAGCGCCAGCGCGCGCTGCTCGCGCTCGAGGTTCTCGATTTCCTGCGCACGCGCCAGCATGCCGGCCTGCTCGGAGTCGGGGGCGTAGAAGCTCACCGCGTACTGCGAGACGGCGTGGCCTTCGCGCGTCGTGATCACTTCGCCGTGCGTGAGGCGGCTGCGGCTGGCCAGCGCCTCGTCGAGCGACGCGGCGGTGTAGACGCCCTCGAGCCAGTCGTTGAGCAGCGCCTTGAGGCCGGCATCGTTCAGCCGCAGCAGGTCGGACAGGCGCGGCAGCGTCTGGTGCGTGTTGTCGATGGCCGCCTGCGGCGCGGCGTAGAACGCCAGCTTGGCCGGTGGCGCGTCGGCGGCGAAGGCGCGCACGGTGTCCAGCCGCCCCACCGAGAGCGCGTTGAGCCGCTCGCGCAGCGCCGACTCCAGCGCCGTCTCCCAGCCCGACTCGATGTGCACGCGCGTCCACAGGCCTTGCAGGCCGGTAAGGCCGTGCCGCTCGAGCCAGGGCTTGAGCTTGCCCTCGGTCTGCACCTTCTCCTGCAACGCGCGCAAGGCGTCCAGGCGGGCCTGGATGTCGGCCAGCCGCGCCGAGGCGCGCGCCGACTCCTCTTGCGCCGTGCGGCGCTGCGCATCGAGTTGCGGCACGAGCTCGCCGAGTTCGGCCAGGCGCGCGTCCGCAACCTCGCGCACCCCGGTCGCGGCGGCCTCCTGCGCGCGCAGGGCTTCCAGGCGCGGCAGGTCGGGCGCTTCGATCCCTTTGTGCTCGTTTGCCAGCCGCTCGCGGCGCGCGCCCAACGTGCGCGTCTGCTCCTCGATGCTGCGGCTCTCGGCGGCGAGCACCTGGATCTGCTGCTGCACCTGCGCCACGACGCCGCGCTGGGCATTGCTGCGGCCCTGGGCGGCGCGATGCGCCTCCTCAAGATCGGGCAGGCGTGTGCCCTGTTCCTCGGCCTGCGCGGCAAGCACTTCGGCCTGCTCGTCGGCGGCGGCGATCTGCTCGGCGATCAACGCCAGCTCGGCGCGCGCCTCGTCCTGGCGCGTCGCCCATTGCTGGTTCTGCGCGCGCAGGTCGACCAGGCGCTGCTCGGCCCGCTTGCGGCCCTCCACAACGTAGCGGATGCGCTCCTCGAGCCGGCTCACCTCGAGCTGCGCCTCGCCGAGCAGGCCCTGCTTGGCGTGCAGGGCGTCGCTGGCGGCGTAGTGCGCCTGGCGCAGCGTCTCGAGCTCGGCCTCCACGTGGCGCAGGTCGGCCAGGCGCGCTTCCAGCGCCGTGGCCGCTTCGGCCGCGGCGGCCTTGATGCGCTCCTCCTCGCCGGCCGCGTCGCGGTGCTTGAGGAACCACAGCTGGTGCAGCTTCAGCGTGCCCGCGTCCTGCAGGGCGCGGTACTGCGAGGCCACCTCGGCCTGCTTCTCGAGCTTGTCGAGGTTGCTGCCCAGCTCGCGCAGAATGTCGTCCACGCGCGTGAGGTTCTCGCGCGTGTCCTTGAGCCGGTTCTCCGTCTCGCGCCGGCGCTCCTTGTACTTGCTGACGCCGGCCGCCTCCTCGAGGAAGAGGCGCAGCTCCTCGGGCCGACTCTCAATGATGCGGCTGATCGTGCCCTGGCCGATGATGGCGTAGGCACGCGGCCCGAGGCCTGTGCCGAGGAACACGTCCTGCACGTCGCGCCGGCGCACCGGCTGGTTGTTGATGAAGTAGCTGGAGCTGCCGTCGCGCGTGAGCACGCGCTTGACGGCGATCTCTGCGAAGCTGTTCCACTGCCCGCCGGCGCGCGCCGTGGCGTTGTCGAAGACGAGCTCCACGCTGGCGCGGCTGGCCGGCTTGCGGTGGCCGCTGCCGTTGAAGATGACGTCCTGCATGCTCTCGCCACGCAGTTCGCTCGCCTTGCTCTCGCCAAGCACCCAGCGCACGGCGTCCATGATGTTGCTCTTGCCGCAACCGTTCGGGCCAACCACGCCCACGCGCTGCCCCGGGAGCTGGAAGGTGGTGGGTTCCGCGAAGGACTTGAAGCCCGAGAGCTTGATGGAGGAAAGGCGCATCGGGTGGGGCAGCGGGCCGCACTCGGCCGACCACTGCAAGTACTTGAATCTAAAAGGAAAAAAGCGCCCGAAGCCGAGCGCAATGGCGGCGGATGATAGCATCGCGCCCCCTGCCGATACCCCCCGTGGCCCCGCTTGTCGAATGCGCGCGAAGGCCTCGCTCGCGGCTCGCCGCCACGAGGCAACGCGCCACCGGCACGACCCCGATCCGCCCCGACTCCGATGCCCAAGAGAGCCCTCAACCAGCGACAGGCGCCGCCTGTGCCGCCGACCGCACCGAGCAAGGACCTGCAGGTCTTCCCGAACCCCGCGCCGGGCCGCGACTACGTCATCCGCTTCGACGCGCCCGAGTTCACCTGCCTGTGCCCGCTGACCGGCCAGCCCGACTTCGCGCACTTCACGATCGAGATCGTGGCCGACAGGCTCTGCGTCGAGTTGAAGAGCCTGAAGATGTACTTCTGGAGCTTCCGCAACGAAGGCGCCTTTCACGAGAAGGTCACCAACACCATCTGCGACGACATCGTGCGCGCCATCGCGCCACGCTTCGTGCGCATCCACGCCGACTGGTACGTGCGCGGCGGCATCCGCACCTTCGTCACCGCCGAACACCGCAAGAAGGGGTGGAAGCCGGCGCCTTCCGTGGAACTGCCCCGCGGCTGAACGCGACAGCGCCGCTATCGAGCATGAAGAGCGCGAAGTCCTTCGCTGAAGCCTCCGCCGAAGCCGCTGCCGCGCCGGGCGCGGCACCCAGGGTCGTGCGCCCGCCATGGCAGAAGTTCGCGGTGGCAGTCAGGCGCAGCCGCATCGACGGCCATGGCGTCTTCGCCGCCGATCCGGTGCCGCCGCGGCTGAAGATCGGCGAGATCCGCGGCGAGGCCATCAGCGTGGCCGAAGCACGCATCCGCGCCACGCGCACCGATCGCGTGATGATCGTCGAGCTGTCGTCGCGCCGCGCCATCGATTTCAGCAAGAGCACGGACCCGATGCGCTTCACCAACCACAGCTGCAAGCCGAACGCGCGCTTGGTGATCCGCAACGGTCGCGTCGAGTTCTACGCCCGACAGGCCATCGTGCCGGGCCAGGAGATCACCGTCGACTACGGCGAGACCCACCACGACGGCAAGCTCGCCTGCCGCTGCGGTTCCCCGCAGTGCCGCGGCGCGCTTTGACCGCTTCGCCCACCTGTGGCGTCGCCCGCCCGGGTTGCGGCGATACCGCAGGTCAGCGCTGAACCGATAGAGCAGCGCGCAACGGCCGGAGGTACGCGTCGAACATCTGCAGGTCGTTGTGCCCGGCGTCCGGCACGCGGACGAGGTGCGCCTCCCTGGCCGCAACAGCCTTCGCCAGCAAGCGCTCGCTGTGGTGCAGGCCGATCACCTCGTCGCGCTCGCCATGCAGCAGAAGCACGCGCCCCTGGATCCTGACAACAGCTTCATCGGTGCGCAGCGGGTAGCGCAGCAACGCCGCGGGCACCCATCGATAGTGCTCGGCCGCCAATGCGGCCATGCTCTCGTAGGGCGAGACGAGCACGACGAGGTCCGGCGACACCTCGGCAGCCAGCTTGGCTGCGAGCGCGCTGCCGAGCGAGCGGCCGAAGATGACGAGCTGCCTGCCGGCGTAGCGCGGCGCCACCTGGTCCCACGCGGCACGCACGTCAGCCACCAGTTCTGCCTCGCTGCGCACCCGGCCGCCACTCTTGCCGTAGCCGCGGTAGTCGAGCATGAAGACATCGTGGTTGAGGCTGCGCCAGAAGTCGGCATTGACGAACCAGCCCTCCAGGTTGCCGGCGTTGCCGTGCAGATAGAACACGAGTCCTTCGGACGCCGGCAGGCGCAGGTGCAGCGCGTGCAGTCGCGCCGCGTCCGGACCCGGCCGGTCGATCCACACCTCGTGCACGTCGCTGCCGAAATCGAAGCGGTGGTCCGCGGGCAGCTTCTGCGGCAGAAAGATGAGCTTCTCCTGGCCGAACCACAGCAGCGCCAGCAGCGCGGCGTACAACGCGGCCGCGGCGAGCGGCAACGACCACAGCAGGTGCATCGGGTGTCGGCGCGTGCGCCGTGCTTCAGGCATCAGCGCCCAGGATAATCGGCCCATGACGAATCCGCGCCTGGCGCTCCTGCATCCCTACCCGTTCGAGCGCTGGCGCGAGCTGACGAGCGACATCCGGCCGCCGACGCATCTGGCGCCCATCGGCCTGGGCATCGGCGAGCCCCGGCACAAGACCCCTGCCTTGATCGAGGAGGCGCTCGTGCAGGCGCTGCCGGCACTCTCGGGCTACCCCGCCACGGCCGGCGAGCCGGCGCTGCGCGAGGCGGTGGCCGGCTGGGTGAAGCGCCGCTATGGCGTGACGCTGAACCCGGCCACGCAGGTGCTGCCGGTGAACGGCTCGCGCGAGGCGCTTTTCGCCTTCGCGCAGGTGGCGATCGACGACACGAAGCCGGCCGCCACCGTCGTCTGCCCCAATCCCTTCTATCAGATCTACGAGGGCGCGGCGCTGCTCGGCGGCGCGTTGCCGCACTACGTCGCGAGCGATGCGGCACGCAACTTCGCCGCCGACTGGGAAAGCGTGCCCGCCGACGTGTGGGCGCGCACGCAGCTGCTCTATGTCTGCTCGCCGGGCAACCCCACCGGGGCGGTGATGCCGCTGGCCGAGTGGAAGCACCTCTTCGAGCTCTCCGACCGCCACGGCTTCGTCATCGCCAGCGACGAGTGCTATTCGGAGATCTACTTCCGCGACGAGCCTCCGCTCGGCTCGCTGGAAGCGGCCAAGGCCCTGGGCCGGGACGACTTCCGCAACCTGATCGCCTTCACGTCGTTGTCCAAGCGCAGCAACGTGCCCGGCCTGCGCTCGGGCTTCGTCGCGGGTGACGCGCGCTGGATCAAGCCGTTCCTGCTCTATCGCACCTACCACGGCAGCGCCATGAGCGGCCTGGTGCAGCGCGCCAGCATCGCCGCCTGGGGCGACGAGGCCCACGTGGCCGCCAACCGCGAGCTCTACCGCGCCAAGTTCGCCGAGGTCACGCCGATCCTGGCCGGGGTGCTGGACGTGAAGCTGCCCGATGCCGCGTTCTACCTCTGGGCCGGCGTGCCCGCAGTGTGCAAGGGCGACGAGATCGCCTACGCTCGCGGCCTGCTCGCTCAATACAATGTCGCCGTGCTTCCGGGCCGCCTGCTGGCCCGCGAGTCCGGTGGCCGGCCCAACCCCGGCGCCGGGCGCATCCGCATGGCCCTCGTCGCCACCCCCGCCGAGTGCCGCGAGGCCGCGTTGCGCATCGTCGCCTACAGCCAAGAACTCACCCGAAGACCCCGAACATGACCTCCGCCACGCTGCAAGCCGCCATCGAGAACGCCTGGGAGGCCCGCGCCCAGATCAGCGCCGCCAACGCCCCGCAGGTGCGCGAGGAGGTCGAGCAGGTGATCTCCGAGCTCGACGCCGGCCGCCTGCGCGTGGCCGAACGCCGCGGCGTCGGCGAGTGGGTGGTCAACCAGTGGGTGAAGAAGGCGGTACTGCTGAGTTTCCGCCTCAACGACAACCGCGTCATGCGCGCCGGCGACCTCGGCTTCTACGACAAGGTGCCCACCAAGTTCGCGCACCTCGACGAAGCGGCCCTGCGCGAAGCCGGCGTGCGCGTGGTGCCGCCGGCCGTGGCGCGGCGCGGAAGCTTCATCGCCAAGGGCGCCATCCTGATGCCCAGCTACGTGAACATCGGCGCCTACGTCGGCGAGGGCACGATGGTCGACACCTGGGCCACCGTGGGCAGTTGCGCGCAGATTGGCAAGAACGTGCACCTCTCTGGCGGCGTCGGCATCGGTGGCGTGCTCGAGCCGTTGCAGGCCAATCCGACCATCATCGAGGACAACTGCTTCATCGGCGCGCGCAGCGAGGTCGTCGAAGGCGTCATCGTCGAGGAGAACTCGGTCATCAGCATGGGCGTGTACATCGGGCAGAGCACGAAGATCTACAACCGCATGACCGGCGAGGTGAGCTACGGCCGCGTGCCGGCCGGCAGCGTCGTCGTCAGTGGCTCGCTGCCGGCGCCCGATGGCAGCCACAGCCTGTACTGCGCCGTGATCGTCAAGCGCGTCACCGCGGCCACGCGCGAGAAGACCTCCATCAACGAACTCCTGCGCGACTGACCGCGCCGCCGCCTCGTCCCGCCACCACCAGGAGCCCACCGCCATGTCGAACAACCTCGAGCGTGTCCTTCGCCTGATGGCGGAGAAGAACGCCTCCGACGTGTACATGGCGGCGAACACGCCGATCCTCATCAAGATCCACGGCCAGATCCTGCAGCTCTCGGACCAGACCCTGGCGCAGCACCAGACGCGCCAGTTGCTGGCCGAGATGCTCACGCCGCAGCAGCTGGAGGAGCTCGACGACACCGGCGAGCTCAACGTCGGCATCTCGATGCAGCGCGTGGGCAGCTTCCGCCTCTCCGCCTTCAAGCAGCGCGGCTCCATCGCGGCGGTGGTGCGCTGCATCCCGTTC
This sequence comes from Rubrivivax sp., assembly GCA_022842825.1. GTDB lineage: Bacteria > Pseudomonadota > Gammaproteobacteria > Burkholderiales > Burkholderiaceae_C > Rubrivivax. Next base: position 4,724 of record JALHOU010000125.1, on the reverse strand, counting down.
CAGATCCCCACGCTGGAGACACTTGGCCTGCCCGACCTGCTCTCCAACCTGGTGGTCGAGAAGCGCGGCCTCATCCTGATGGTCGGCGCCACCGGCACCGGCAAGAGCACGACGCTCGCGTCGATGATCGAGTGGCGCAACCAGCAGATGACCGGGCACATCCTCACCATCGAGGACCCGATCGAATTCCTCTTCTCCAACAAGAAGAGCATCGTCAACCAGCGCGAGGTGGGCCGCGACACGCAGAGCCTTCAGATCGCGCTGAAGAACGCGCTGCGCCAGGCGCCCGACTGCATCCTGATCGGCGAGATCCGCGACCGCGAGACGATGAGCTCGGCGCTCTCGTACGCCCTTTCGGGCCACCTCGTGCTGGCCACGCTGCACGCCAACAACAGCTACCACGCCATGGGGCGGATCCTGTCGTTCTATTCGCCGGAGGCGCGGCCGACGCTGCTCGCCGACCTCGCCGCCGGCCTGCGCTCGGTGGTCTCGCAACGCCTCCTGCGCAGCAACGCCGGCGGCCGCGTGCCCGCGGTCGAGGTGATGCTCAACACCAAGCTCATCGCCGAACTGATCGAGAAGGGCGACCTCTCGGGCGTGAAGGAAGCGATGGAGAAGTCGCTCGCCGAGGGGTCGCAGACCTTCGAACAGGACATCGCCCGCCTCATCAATGACGGCGTCGTCTCGCGCGACGAAGGCATGGCCTACGCCGACAGCCCGACCAACCTGCTGTGGCGGCTGCAAAACGAGCAGGCGCCGGTGTCGCGCGTCACACCCTCGAAGAAAGACGAGCCCGAGGCCGCCAGCTTCACCGAAATCGTCATCGACGTGCGCGGCGAGGAGCCGCCCTCGCGCAAGCCGGGCCCCGCGGCGCTTGCCGGGGTCCCGGGCCGGTCGTGAACGCCGCGCTCCGGCTCACCGAGCAACTGATTTCCTGCCCCTCGGTGACGCCGGCCGACGGCGGGACGCTGGCGCTGCTGTCGGCGCGGCTCGCGGCGGCCGGCTTCGCCTGTGAGCGCCTGGACGATGGCCCGGCCGATGCCCGCGTCGGCAACCTGTATGCGGTGCATGCCGGCGCGCGGCCGGGGCCAACGGTGGTGCTGCTCGGTCACGTCGACGTCGTGCCGCCCGGGCCGCTCGCCGGCTGGCGCAGCGACCCCTTCGTGCCGACGCACCGCGACGGGCGCCTTTACGGCCGCGGCGCCGCCGACATGAAGACGGCGGTGGCGGCCATGACCGTTGCGGCCGAGCAGTTCGTCGCCGAGGCACCGCAACATGCGGGCCGCGTGGCGCTGCTCATCACCAGCGACGAGGAAGGTCCCTCGTTGCACGGCGTTCGGCACGTGGTCGAGTCTTTCGTCGCGCGCGGCGAGAAGCTCGACGCCTGCATCGTCGGCGAGCCCACCTCGGTGCAGCGGCTGGGTGACATGATCAAGAACGGTCGCCGCGGCACGCTCTCGGGCCGGCTCGTCGTCAAGGGCGTGCAGGGGCATGTGGCCTACCCGCAGCTGGCGCGCAACCCGGTGCACGAGCTGGCACCGGCGCTGGCCGAGCTCGCCGCGACGCGCTGGGACGAGGGCAACGCGCACTTCCCGCCCACCACCTGGCAAGTGAGCAACCTGAACGCCGGCACCGGCGCGCTCAACGTCATCCCGGGCTCGCTCGTCTGCGAGTTCAACTTCCGCTACAGCACCGAGTCGACAACCGAGGAACTGAAGGAGCGCGTGCGCGAGATCCTCGATCGGCACCGCGTCGAGCACGAGATCGCCTGGACGCACGGCGGTGACCCGTTCCTGACGCGGCCCGGGCCACTCAGCGAAGCGCTGTGTGCCGCCATCCAGGCAGAGTGCGGCGGGCTCCGTCCGGAGCTCTCCACCACCGGTGGCACGTCCGACGGCCGCTTCATCGCGCGCATCTGCCCGCAGGTGGTGGAGTTCGGCGTCGTCAACGCCAGCATCCACCAGGTCGACGAGTGGGTAGAGGTGGCGAGCATCGAACCGCTGACGCGCATCTACCGGCGCACGCTCGCCACGCTGCTCGCGCCGTGAAGCTCATCGACTGCATCGAGCGGATGGCCGAACGGCTCGACTCCGCGGGGGTCTCCTTCGGCCACGGCACCACCCATGCGTTCGACGAGGCCGCCTGGCTGGTGCTGTGGCGGCTCGGCCTGCCGCTCGATGCCCTCGACGAGCAGGCCGAGCGGCCGCTCTCCGCGGAAGAGGAGGCGGCCGTCCATGCCCTCGTCGACGAGCGCATCGCGAGCCGCCGACCCACCGCCTACCTCACTGGCGAAGCATGGCTGCACGGCGTGCCGTTCTTCGCCGACGCGCGAGCCATCGTGCCGCGCTCGCTGATCGCCGAGCCGCTGCTCGAAGGGTCGATCGAGTCCTTGTTGGGGCGCGAACCCCGTGCCGTGCTCGACCTGTGCACCGGCGGCGGCAGCCTCGCCGTGCTGGCAGCCCTGACCTGGCCCGAGGCGCACATGCTCGGCACCGACCTCAGCGCCGAGGCGCTCGAGCTCGCGCAACGCAACGTGGCCCGGCACGACCTGGCCGGCCGCATCGAGTTGCGGCGAGGCGATGGCCTGGCGGCGCTGAAGGCGTCGGAGCACTTCGACCTCGTGTTGTGCAACCCGCCCTACGTCAACGCGGAGTCGATGTCGTCGCTGCCGCCGGAGTTCCGCGCCGAGCCGGGCATGGCGCTCGCCGGCGGCATCGACGGCATGGACTTCGTGCGGCCGCTGCTCGAGGGCGCCGCGGCGCACCTGCGGCCGTTGGGCGCGCTCGTGCTGGAGATCGGCCACGAACGGGCGCACTTCGAGGCCGCCTTTCCGGGCCTCGAGCCACTGTGGCTCGGCACGAGCGCCGGTGACGACGAGGTGCTCCTGCTGACGCGCGAACAACTGGCGCCGCCGTTGTCGCCGGCGCAGCGCAAGGTGGCCCGGCGATGATCACCGTCCGCAACGTCACGCTGCGCCGCGGCGCCAATGTCGTGCTGCAAGGCGCCGGGTTCACGCTCAATCCGGGCGAGAAGGCGGGCCTCGTCGGCCACAACGGCGCTGGCAAGTCGAGCCTCTTCGCCCTGCTCGCCGGGCGCCTGCACGCCGACCAGGGCGACATCGACCTGCCGCCCCGCTGGCAGATCGGCGAGGTGGCGCAGGACATGCCCGACACCGACGACGGTGCCACGTCGTTTGTGCTGCAGGGCGACGCGCCGCTCGTGCGCGCGCAGATGCAGCTCGTCGCGGCCGAGGCCAGCGACGACGGCCACGCCATCGCCGAGGCGCACGTGGCGCTGGACGAGGCCGGCGCCTTCGACGCGCCTTCGCGCGCCCAGGCGCTGCTGCTCGGCCTGGGCTTCAAGGCGGCCGAGCTCGACGCGCCGGTGAACAGCTTCTCCGGCGGCTGGCGCATGCGGCTGCAGCTGGCGCGCGCACTCATGTGCCCGGCCGACCTGCTGCTGCTCGACGAGCCGACCAACCACCTCGACCTCGACGCGCTCGTGTGGCTGGAGAACTGGCTGCAGCGCTTTGCCGGCACGATGCTCGTCATCAGCCACGACCGCGAGTTCCTCGACGCCGTCACGCGCGTCACGCTGCACGTCGACCAGGGCCAGGTCACGCGCTACGCCGGCAACTACACGGCCTTCGAGTCGATGCGTGCCGAGCGCCTCTCGCAGGCGGCGAGCGCCTATGCCCGCCAGCGCGAGCGCATCGCGCACCTGCAGCGCTTCATCGACCGCTTCAAGGCCAAGGCGACCAAGGCCAAGCAGGCGCAAAGCCGTGTCAAGGCCTTGGCGCGCATGGAGAAGCTCGCGCCGGTGCTGACGGCGAGCGACTTCCAGTTCGAGTTCCGCGAGCCGGCGAGCCTGCCCAACCCGATGCTCGTGCTGCGCGACGTGGTGTGCGGGTACACGAGGCCCCCGGTCGCCGTGGACGGCGACACGCCCCCCGCACGCCATGAAGGGGTGCCCGGTGGCTTGGTGCGGCCCGACGCCGGCGGCGAGCGCGCCATCGTGCGCGACGTCAACCGCACCGTGCTCGCCGGCCAGCGCATCGGCATCCTCGGCGCCAACGGCCAGGGCAAGTCGACGCTCGTGAAGACGATCGCGCGCGCTCTGCCGGCGCTGGCGGGCACGGTCACCGAAGGCAAGGGCCTGGCGATCGGCTACTTCGCGCAGCAGGAGATGGACCTGCTGCACGCCGACGACACGCCATTGCAGCTGATGACGCGTCTGGCGCGCGAGGCGGCGCAGTCGGGCCAGCCGGGGCTCTCGGGAGAGGACATACGCGAGCAGGCGCTGCGCAACTTCCTCGGCCAGTTCCGCTTCGACGGCGAGATGGTGAAGCGGGCCGTCGGCACCCTCTCCGGCGGCGAACGTGCGCGCCTGGTCCTCGCCACGATCGTGTGGCAGCGGCCCAACCTGCTGCTGCTCGACGAACCGACCAACCACCTCGACCTGACGACACGCGAGGCGTTGTCGATCGCGCTCAACGAGTTCGACGGCACCGTGCTGCTGGTGAGCCACGACCGCGCGCTGCTGCGCGAGGTGTGCGACGAGTTCTGGCTCGTCACCCGCGGCGGCGTCGAGCCCTTCGACGGCGACCTCGACGACTACCAGCGCTGGCTGCTCGAGCTCAGCCGCGCCGCGGTGCGCGGCGTCGAGGCGCCGGCGCGGCCGGTCGCGGCGCAGCCGCCGAGGCAAGCGCCCGCCAAGACCGCCCA
>JALHOU010000124.1 GCA_022842825.1 Rubrivivax sp. | reverse complement strand
GGCGGCGGCGCGGGCGGTGATCGGGCCGGGCACCGGCCTCGGCGTCGCCGGGCTCCTGCCCTGCCCGGGCACGCCGACACGCTGGCTCGCCGTGCCGGGCGAGGGCGGGCATGCGAGCCTCGCCGCCGACGACGACTTCGAGAGTTCGCTGCTCGCCGAGGTGCGCAGGCACCACTTGCACGTGTCGGCCGAACGGCTGCTCTCGGGCATCGGGCTGCCGGTGCTGCACCAGGCCGTGGCGGCTGTGCGCGGGCTGACTGTGGCGCCGATGGACACCGCGGGCATCGTCGCCGCCGGCCTGGCCGATCCCGGGAGTGTCGAGGCCAACCCGGTGTGCCGCGAGACGCTGGAGCACTTCTGTGCCTTGCTCGGCGGCTTTGCCGGCAACGTGGCGCTGACGCTCGGCGCGCGGGGCGGCCTCTACATCGGTGGCGGCATCGTGCCGCGGCTGGGGGAGCTCTTCTTCCGCTCGCGCTTTCGCGAGCGGTTCGAAGCCAAGGGGCGCTTCGAGCCCTATCTGCGCGCCATCCCGACCTGGCTCATCGTCGACACGCGCGCCGCGCTCACCGGCGCGGCCGCGGCGCTGGGGCAGCACGCCTGATACCACTTCGCGATCGATCGATCGGAAGTCGGTCTGGGTGGGGCGCACGCCAACGAGCGGCGACGGAATCGTGGCGGGATCGGACCGACGGGGTACCCTGCTCCGCGAATGTCCTCTTCGGGCGGCCCAGCTTCGCTGGTCCCCCCGATGCCCCCTTGATTTCGCTGCGCAGGGAACCCCGCCGGCCCGATCCGGCACCGCCGGTGGCACTCCCTCGAAGACAACGTCCGGTGCTCGCCGAGGACGCCGGGTGATCGGCTCAGCGAGGTCAAGGGGGCATTCGGGGGACCAGCGAAGCTGGGCCGCCGAAAGAGGACACGAGCAGAGCCGACCACCCGGCGTCCTCGGCGCGCCACAGCTGTCGACGCGCGCTCACAAGCGCAGCCCAACGCCCGCGAGATCGCTGCTCTTGTGTCGTTGGCCGCAAGCGCGCAAAAGCCCGAGAGTCGAGCGGCCGCTCCCCCCGGATTTCAAGCGCCCCATTCGAGGAACACCGTCGCCAGCGGCGGCAGCGTGATCTCGATCGACCACGGCCGGCCGTGGCTGGGCACCGGCTCGGCGCCCGCCTGCCCGAACGGCGTGCCGACGTTGCTGCCGCCGTAGAAGGCCGAGTCGGTGTTGAGGCGCTCGCGCCAGACGCCCGGCGCCGGCACGCCCAGGCGGAAGCCGTGCAACACGACGGGCGTGAAGTTGCTCACCACCAGCACCATCGAGCGGCCGTCCCCGCCGGCGGCGCCCTTGCGCACGAAGGCCAGCACGCAGCGCTCGGCGTCCTCGTGCGTGATCCATTCGAAGCCCGAGCCGTCGAAGTCGCGCTCGAACAGCGCCGGCGTGGCGCGGTAGAGGCCGTTGAGGTCGCGCACCAGGCGCCACACGCCTTCGTGCGCCGGGTCGGCGAGCAGGTGCCAGTCCAGGCTCGTGTCGTGGTTCCACTCGCGCTCCTGCGCAAACTCGCCGCCCATGAAGAGCAGCTTCTTGCCCGGGTGACCCCACATGAAGCCGAAGTAGGCGCGCAGATTGGCGAACTTCTGCCAGCGGTCGCCCGGCATCTTGCCCAGCAGCGAACCCTTGCCGTGCACCACCTCGTCGTGTGACAGCGGCAGCACGAAGTTCTCGTTGAAGGCGTAGACGAGGCCGAAGGTCATCTCGCCGTGGTGGAACCTGCGGTGGATGGGGTCGCGCGCCATGTACTTCAGCGTGTCGTGCATCCAGCCCATGTTCCACTTGTAGTGGAAGCCGAGGCCGCCGAGGTAGGTGGGGCGCGAGACGGCCGGGAAGGCCGTGCTCTCCTCGGCCAGCGTCACCGCCTCGGGGCGCTCGACGCCGACGACCTCGTTGAGGCGCCGCAGGAAGCCGATCGCCTCCAGGTTCTCGCGCCCGCCGTGCACGTTGGGCACCCACTCGCCGGGGCGGCGGCTGTAGTCGCGGTACAGCATCGAGGCCACGGCGTCGACGCGCAGGCCGTCCACGCCGTAGCGCTCGAGCCAGAAGAGGGCGCTGCCGACCAGGAAGTTGCGCACCTCGGTGCGGCCGTAGTTGTAGATGAGCGTGTCCCAGTCGCGGTGGAAGCCCTCGCGCGGGTCGGCGTACTCGTACAGGTGGGTGCCGTCGAAGCGCGCCAGCCCGTGCGCGTCGGACGGGAAGTGCGCCGGCACCCAGTCGATGATGACGCCCAGCCCCGCCGCGTGCGCGCGCGCGACGAAGCGGCCGAAGCCCTCGGGCCCGCCGAAGCGCGAGGTCACGGCGTACAGGCCGGTGGTCTGGTAGCCCCACGAGCCGTCGAACGGGTGTTCGTTGACGGGCAGCACCTCGATGTGCGTGAAGCCGAGATCGGCGACGTAAGGCACGAGCGTGTCGGCGAGCTCGTCCCAGCGCTGGAAGCGCTGGCCTTCCTCGGGTACGCGCCGCCACGAGCCGAGGTGCACCTCGTAGATGGACACCGGCGCGTCCAGCGCGTTGGCGCGCTGCCGCACCGGCGAGGGAGGCACGCGCGCCGGCAGCCGCCCGACGATGCTGGCCGTGGCCGGCCGCAGCTCGGCGTGCAGCGCGTAGGGGTCGGCCTTCAGCGGCAGCACCTCGCCGTCGCGGCTGCGGATCTCGAACTTGTAGCGCTCGCCTGCCGCCACGCCGGGCACGAAGATCTCCCACACGCCGCATTCGCGGCGCAGGCGCATCGGGTGGCGGCGGCCGTCCCAGAGGTTGAAGTCGCCCACGACACTGACGCGCTGCGCGTTCGGCGCCCACACCGCGAAGGCCGTGCCTTCGACGCCCAGCACTGTGCGCAGCGTGGCGCCCAGCACCTCGAAGGGCCGCAGATGCGTGCCCTCGCCCATCAGCCAGGCGTCGGTCTCGCCGAGCACGGGCGGGAAGCGGTAGGGGTCCTCGAGGAGCACGGCCTGGCCCACGGCCCATCGCACCTGCAGCCGGTAGGGCCCGGCCCCAGGCAGCGGTCCCTCGAAGAAGCCCTCGGCATGCCGACGCGCCAGCGCACCGAGCACGCGGCCGTCGGCGCCTACCGCCTGCACCTGCGTCGCGCCGGGCAGGAATGCGCGCAGCCAGCGCACCCCGGTGGCTTCGTCGAGGTGCGGGCCGAGCACCGAGAACGGGTCGCCATGCGTGGCCCGGCAGATCGATTCGACGTCGGCGTCGGGAAGCATCGGTTCGCGCTCCTGAGGTGTGGGGTGCTGCATATTGAATAAGTGCCCCTGCCGGTGACGTAGGTGATCGCCCGCGGGTCCCTCGACTCGCCGCCAACCGCTGTTGCGCCAATGTATAGCGGCGCTTCGCTCCGCATCACCTTTGAGCCTTGTCAATCCGGGACCCATCCGAAGTGGTGACAGTCCGCGACACGATGAGCGGTGGCCGTGGATCAGCCCTGGCCATGCCGCATGGTTGAACGGAGGGGCGTGCAGTGGTCGATGACGGTCGCGCGGGCGAACGGAGGCCTTCCAGGCTCGGTCGCTTCCTGCGCGCGCAACGGCTGGCCTGCGGTGTTCTGGCTTGCGTCGCCGTGTCTTCTGGTCTGCTCGGCGCCTGCGCGACGCAGATGTCTGCGGCGTCTCAGTCGCGCGCGCCCGACTCTACGACGGCAACGGCGACCGGTGCCCCGGCGGCGCTGATCAACCCGCGCACCTGGGCCGACGAGATCCTCTACTTCGTGCTCGTCGACCGCTTCGCCGACGGTGACCCGGGAAACAACCGCGGCGTCGACCGCAGCAACCCAGGCGGCTGGCACGGCGGCGACCTGAGGGGCCTGGCGCAGCAGCTCGACGAACTGCGCGACCTCGGCATCACCGCGATCTGGATCAACCCGGTGCAGTTGCAGCAGGCGCGCGGCATGCCCGCGCAGGCGCCGGGCGCGCGCGAGTTCACGCACGAGGGCTTCCACGGCTACTGGATGCACGACTTCACGCAGATGGAGCCGCGCTTCGGCAGCGAGGCCGACCTCAAGCACCTGGTCGACCAGGCGCACCAGCGCGGCATCAAGGTGCTGCTGGACATCGTCGTCAACCACGCCGGCTACACCTCGGGCTACATGACCCGCAAGACGGCCAGCGGTGAGGCGTGGCTGCGCGTGGGCGAGGGAAACTGCGAGGTCAACCCCGTCACCTGCGCGGTCGGAGGGCTGCCCGACTTCAAGACCGAGATCGCCGAGGTGCGTGACCACGTCATCGGCGCCAACATCGCGCTCGCAAAGCGCACCGGCATCGACGGCTTCCGCATCGATACCTACAAGCACGTGAGCGGCGACGTGTGGGCCGAGCACCGGCGCCGCACGCGCGCCGAGCTGGGCGCCGGCTTCTTCCTGCTGGCCGAGCTTTGGGGCGGCAGCGCCGAGGTCCTCGACCCCGTCTTCGCGCGCGACGAGGTCGACAGCGGCTTCGACTTCACCTTCAAGGGCAGTTGCGAGGGCTGGGTCACCGGTCGCGGCCGCACCGTGGCCTATGCCGCCTACCTGCGCAACCGCCACCGCGTGCGGCCTGGCTACGTGCTCGCGCACTACCTGTCCAGCCACGACGAGCCGATGATGCTCGGCAACCTGCAGGGCGACCGCGAGCGCTTCCGCCTCTGCGCCGCGCTGCAGATGACCTCGCTCGGTTTGCCCGTCGTCTACTACGGAGAAGAAGTGGCGCGCGGCGGCCACGAGTGGCCCTTCAACCGCAACGACATGCCCTGGGGCAGCCGCGACATCCAGCCCGGCAAGGGCGTGGCGCGCGACGAGGCGCTGCGTGGCTTCTACAAGGAGCTGATCCGCGTCCGCCTCGCGCACCCGGCGCTGCGGCACGGCGACTACACGCTGCTCACGCAGACGGCTGACAGCGCGCTTGCCTTCGCCCGCCGCGTCGAGGCGCGCGACGGCCGGCCCGCCGACACCGTGATCGTGCTGGCCAACCGCGAAGACAAGGCCGTCAGCGCCGACCTCGCACTGCCCGCCGCCTGGGACCTGCGCGCCGTGCGCGACCGGCTGACCGCACCGGGCGTGCCGGCGGCACCGGCCAGCGTGGCCGACGGCCGCCTGAAGGTCGAACTGGCCCCGAAGTCGGTGCGCATCCTCGTGCCGGCCCACCCCTGAGGACCGAAGGGCAGCCACCGATGGCCTCCATCACCCTCGACCACATCGGCAAGAAGTACACCGAGGACGTCACCGTCATCCGCGACCTCACGTTCGACGTGCGCGACGGCGAGTTCATGGTCTTCGTCGGCCCCTCGGGCTGCGGCAAGAGCACCGTGCTGCGCATGATCGCCGGCCTGGAGACGGTGACCAGCGGCAAGCTCTCCATCGGCGAGCGCGTCGTCAACGACGTGCTGCCGAAGGACCGCGACATCGCCATGGTCTTCCAGAGCTACGCGCTGTACCCGCACATGACGGTGTACGACAACATCGCCTTCGGGCTGCAGATCCGCAAGATCCCCGAAGACGAGATCAAGAAGCGCGTGCAGGACGCCGCCGACACGCTCGGCCTGAACGCCTTCCTCGACCGCAAGCCCAAGGCGCTTTCCGGCGGCCAGCGCCAGCGGGTCGCGCTTGGCCGCGCCATCGTGCGCAGCCCCTCGGTGTTCCTGTTCGACGAGCCGCTGTCCAACCTCGACGCCGAGCTGCGCGTGCACATGCGCGCCGAACTCGCCAAGCTGCAGCGGCGGTTGAAGACCACCACCGTCTACGTCACGCACGACCAGGTCGAGGCGATGACCATGGGCCACCGCATCTGCGTGCTGCGCCCCTGCGGCAACGACGCCCAGGTGAGCAACCTCACCCAGGTCGGCACGCCGATGGAGATCTACGACACGCCGGCCAACCTCTTCACCGCGGGCTTCATGGGCACGCCGAAGATGAATCTGCTCAAGGCCAAGCTCAGTGACGACGGCCACGACGTGCTGCTTTACGGCATCCGCATCCCGGTGTCGGCGGCGTTCTGCGATGCGGCGGCGCTGCACAAGGGCCGCGACGTGATCCTCGGCATCCGCCCCGAGCACATTGGCGCCGCGCACGAGATCGACTGGGCCAGCGAGACCAGCGTCACCGGCACGATCGAGATCCTCGAGCCGCTCGGCCACGAGGTCATCGTGCACTTCGAGGTGCAGGGCCAGACCGTCTCCGGCCGGCTGCGCAGCCACCAGGCGTTGCCCTCGCCGGGCGAGAGCATCACGCTGAAGGTGCGCACCGACGCCATGCACCTGTTCGACCCGAAGACCGAGAAGAGGCTCGGCCTCTGAGCGCCTTGCCGCCGAGCCTCTCGCCCCGACCTTCGCCAACCCCACCCGCACACCGCGACCCTCCCGAGAAGGAACCGCCATGTTCGAACTGTCTTCGATCCGCCGCACTCTCGTTGCTGCGGGCGCCGCCGCCGTTGCCGCGTCGTTCTCCGGCCCCGCCCTCGCGCAGGGCGCCGCCAAGGAAATCGTCATCTGGCACGCCTACCGCGCCGCCGAGAAGGCCGCCTTCGAGAAGGTGGTGGAGAGCTTCGGCAAGACGCCCCAGGCCAAGGGCTACAAGGTCTCGACGCTGGCCATCCCGTTCGACGCCTACGCCGACAAGATCAGCGCCGCCGTGCCGCGCGGCAAGGGCCCGGACGTCTTCATCTACGCGCAAGACCGCCTGGGCGGCTGGATCGAGGCGGGCAAGACGGTCGAGCCGATCGACTTCTTCATCGACAAGGCCACGCGCGACAGCCTGCTGCCCGGGATGATGACGGCGATGACCTACAAGGGGAGCGTCTACGGGCTGCCGATCAACTACAAGATGCCCACGCTCATCTACAACAAGGACCTCGTCAAGACGCCGCCCAAGACCGGCGACGAGCTGGTCAAGCTGGCCAGGTCGCTCACCAACGCCGCCAGCGGCCGCTACGGCCTGGCCTACTGGTACACGAACTTCTACTTCCACTCGGCGCTGATGAACGCCTTCGGCGGTGCCGTCTTCGACAAGGACGGCAAGGTCATCATCAACAGCCCGGCCACGGTGGCGTCGCTGAACCAGATGATGGCCTGGTACAAGAAGGACGCCATCCTGCCCACCGAACCGAGCGAGGCGCTGATCGCCTCCATGTTCAACGAGGGCAAGGCGGCGATGGTCATCAACGGCCCCTGGTTCGTCGGTGACATCGACAAGAAGATCAACGTCGGCTACGCGCCGCTGCCGGTGATCGACGCGGCCAAGAAGCCGATGCGGCCGTGGATGACGATCGAGGGCGCCTACATCGCCGCGAGCTCGGCCCACAAGGAAACGGCCTACGAGCTGGTGAAGTACCTCGCCGGCGCCGAGGCCGGGCTCGTGCTCGCCCTCGAAGGCCGCCAGCTGCACACGCACAAGGCCGTCTACGACAACCCGCAGGTGAAGGCCGACCCGATGCTGCAGGCCTTCCGCACGCAGCTGGAGAACGCCGAGCCGATGCCCAACCGGCCCGAGATGACGATGGTGTGGTCGCCCGTCACCACCGCGATGAACAAGATCGTGAAGGGCAATGCCACGGTGGAAGCGGCGCTGAAGGAGGCCGACGGCGCCATCAAGGACAGCGTGGCAGCGCTGCGCAAGGGCAAGTGATCGCCGGCGCGCTTTCGCCTTCCTGAATCACCCTTGCCCCAGGCCGACATGGACTGGCTCAAGCGCACCGCCTCACTCGGCCTCGGCGTCGCGCTGGCCTTTGTCGTGCTGGCCAGCGGCTGGCTGGCCGGCGGCGTGGCGGGCGATCTCGCCGCCGAGCAGCGCCAGCGCGAGGCGGTGCTGCTGGCCAACGCCATCTCGGCGTCTCTGGCCGGCGCCGACGAGGCGGCCAAAGGACAGCGGCTGGCGAAGTGGAAGGCCGAGCATGCGGCGCTCGAGTCGGCGCGCGTGGTCGTCGGCCGGGAAATGCAGGCCTCGACGCTGGCCGCGGACGAGGCACCCCGCGCGCTGAGGCGCGAGGAGAAGGCGCTCTTCGACCTGGCCAACGAGTTGCGCGCCGCGGCAGAAACAAACGTCGCCGAAGGCACGACGCGCAAGCGGACGTTGCGCGTGGAGGGCAGCGGCCGCGAGGGCGCCATGACGGTGAGCGTGCCCGTGCTGGTGGAGGGCAAGGTCGAGGGCATGGTGCAGGCGCGCGTGCGCGCCAGCGGCGAATCGACGAGCCCCGGCGGCGGCTGGGCGATGGCGCTCGCGCTCGTGGCCGCCGGCCTCGCGGTTGGTGCCTTCCTGCACATCAAGGCCGAGCGGCTTCTCGACGTGCCGCGTGGCATTGCGGTCTTGCTGCTGGTGCTGGGCACGGTCATCTTCCAGCAGCAGCGACTCGAGCAGATGGCCGGCACCACCGCAGCCAGCGACATCGCGATCGGCAAAGTGCAGGCTGCGGCAGGGGCGACCTACGCGCGCAGTGGCGCACCGGCGCTGGCGCCACCGGCCGGCGAAGCCGGCAGCCCCTGGGACACCGACGGCTACGGCCGGCCGCGCGGCCTCGTCGATGCCGAGGGCCGCCCGCTCGCCAAGGCGAACCTCGCCGCGGCGTCGCATACGTCGTTCCTGAAGAAGAGCTTCTGGGTGATCGGCGCGCTCGGCGTCGCGACGCTGCTCTTCTTCGTGTTGGGCTGGGCCGCGCGCACGGCGCGGGCGCTGAAGGAGCATCGTGTCGCCTACGCCTACGTGGCGCCGGCGATGATCGGCATGCTGGTGCTGGTCTTCTTCCCGTTCTTCTACGGCATCGCGCTCGCGTTCACCGACACCACGCTCTTCAACGAGAACCTGCCTTTCCGCGAGCGCTTCATCGGCCTCGGAAACTTCTTCAACATCCTCGGCGACTTCGACATCGTCAAGACCACCGCCGAAGGCACGGTGGTCAACTACCAGAACTTCTACTGGACGCTCATGGTGACGGTGATCTGGACCGTCACCAACGTCACCGTCGGCGTCACCTTCGGCTTCCTGCTGGCCCTGGCGCTCAACACCGAAGGCTTCAAGGGCAAGACGATCTACCGCGTGCTGCTGATCCTGCCGTGGGCGATCCCGAACTACATCACGGCGCTGGTCTGGCGCGGCATGTTCCACCCGCAGTTCGGCGTCATCAACCAGGCGCTGCAGATGTTCGGCTTGGCGCCCGTGCGCTGGTTCGACGGTGTGGTGAGCTCGTTCATGACCGGGCTCGTCACCAACGGCTGGCTGAGCTTCCCGTTCATGATGGTCGTCATCCTCGGCGCGCTGCAGTCCATCCCCAAGGACATGTACGAGGCCGCCGACGTCGAGGGCGCCACGCGCTGGCAGCAGTTCCGGCGCATCACGTTGCCGCTGCTGCGCCCCACGCTCGTGCCGGCAATCGTGATCTCGGTGGTGTGGACCTTCAACATGTTCAACATCATCTTCCTCGTCTCGGGCGGCGAGCCCGGCGGTGCCAACGAGATCCTGGTGACCAAGGCCTACAAGATTGCGTTCGAGCAATACCAGTACGCCTACGCCGCGGCCTACTCCACGGTGATCTTCGTGATCCTGCTCGTGTACGGGTACTTCCAGACCCGCCTCACGCGAGCGACGGAAAGCTACTGAGGCGCACCCCCACCATGGCACTCGCACTCGGCCGACCCAAGAACCCGCTGTGGCTGCACGCCGCGCTCATCGGCTTCACGCTGCTGACCATCTACCCGGTGCTGTGGGTGCTGGCGCTGGCCTTCTCGGGCCAGCAGAGCGTGGGGCTCGTCGACCTGCCCAAGGACCCGAGCTTCCTCGAGCGGCTGCGCGGCGTCGTGCCGTGGCCGGCGCACGTGTCGGCCAGGAACTTCATCGACGTGATGACCGAGCAGCCGTTCGGGCGCTGGCTGCTCAACAGCGTCATCGTCTCGACGATGACCACGGTGCTCGGCGTCTTCCTCGCCTGCACGGCGGCCTATGCGTTCAGCCGCTTCCGCTTCCCGGGGCGCGACGAGGGGATGCTCGCCTTCCTCGTGAGCCAGATGTTCCCGGGCACGCTGATGCTCATTCCCCTCTTCATCATCATCGTGAAGTGGCTGGGGCTGGGCAACAACTTCCTCGGCCTGGTCATCGTCTACGCCACCACCGCGATCCCGTTCTGCGTGTGGATGATGAAGGGCTACTTCGACACCATCCCGATCGACATCGAGGAGAGCGCCCGCATCGACGGCGCGAGCCCGCAGACGATCTTCTTCCGCATCATCCTGCCGCTGGCGAAACCCGCCATCGCCATCACCGCGCTGTTCTCGTTCATGACGGCGTGGAACGAATTCATCCTCGCCTCCGTGTTCATGGAGAGCGAGGCCAACTACACGGCGCCGGTGGGGCTGCGCTTCTTCGTCGGGGGCTTCAGCTCCCAATGGGGCTTCTTCGCGGCGGGCTCGGTGATCGTGTCGCTGCCGGTGGTGATCCTGTTCATGTACCTGCAGAAGTACCTGGTCTCCGGTCTCACGGCCGGTAGCGTCAAGTAGAGCGAGAAAGCGTCAATTCACCCCAGAGGAGATAGGCATGAAACTCAGAACCTCCCCATTGCACACCCTGGCCGTCGCTGCCGCGCTGGCGCTCGGTGCGGCCACAGCCAACGCCGTGGAATTCACCGACCCGCGCGGTGACGACAAGGGTCCGGGCAACTACACGTACCCGACCGACGGCGTCTACAAGAGCGGCTCGTTCGACCTCGTGAAGCTTAGCGCCGTCAAGAGCGGCAACAACGTCGACTTCTCCGTCGACGTGGCGGCCAACCTCGAAGACCCCTGGGGCATGGGCGGCGGCTTCGCGGTGCAGATGGTCTTCATCTTCATCAAGACCGGCGCGCCAGGTGGGCGAAGCGATACCTGGACGGGCATCAACGCCAAGTTCGCTCCCGGCCACGAGTGGAACAAGGTGGTCGTGCTGTCGCCGCAGAAGAAGGCACGTGTCACCGGGGAGGCCGAAGCCAAGCTCGCTGCCCTGGCCAAGGACGTGGTGGTGCCCAACATCACGCGCGGCCGCGGGCGCACGATCAGCGGCACGGTGCCGTTGTCCGAACTCGGCGGCGACGGCAACGTCGACGGCTGGAGCTACCAGGTCGTGATGCAGTCCAACGAGGGCTTCCCTGCGGCCACCGACTTCCTCACGCGCAAGGTCAACGAGTACGAAGGCCAGCACCGCTACGGCGGCGGCCACGACGGTGACTGCGACCCGCACATCATGGACGTGCTCGACGGCCCTGACGCCAAGCAGGGCGAGATGCTGGCCTACGAATGCGGGCCGGCCGGCGAGAGCAAGAAGATCGCCACGCTGAAGATGGTCAAGAAGTGATCCACCCACAACCCGAGACGAGAAGGACATCATGAAGAAACTACCTCTCAAGCCCGTGGTCGCAGCGGCAATGCTCGCGATGGCCGCCACCGGCGCGATGGCGCAGAAGCTCGACTTCGGCGGCTCCAATATCTATATCAAGTTCCTCGATGGCGACCAGCGCCGAAGCAGTGACTCCAGCGGTGACACCGCTTCAGGTGCCGACCAGGGCCAATGGAGCGAGTTCGAGCTGCGCATCAAGGCCACGATCAGCAGGCAGGTAGAAGCGGGCGTCCGTCTGCAGAGCCGCAGTCCCGCCGCCTACTGGACGAACTTCGGCTTCAACAACAACGAGGGGTTTACCGACAGCAATGCGCGGCCTCAGCAGAGCAAGTTCATGAAGTTGCGCGGCGCGTATGTGCTGCTGACCCCGGGTTACAGCTGGCTCGATCAGGCGCTCATCGGCAGCAGCGATTGGGGGCAGTTCGACCCCTTCACCGTTGGCGTGGTGCGCTACATCGACCGCGACAACTACAACGGCCTGTACTTCAAGGGCTCGCTGCCTGTCAGAGGCGCGACCTGGGAAGTCGGCCGCCTGTCGCTGCCCAGCTACCTGCAGAGCAACTATGGCCAAGGACCAGCCTGCTGCGGCAGCGATGACACGCAGTTCAACGAGGCGGTTTACATCGGCCAGCTCAAAGGCTCGCTCGGTCCGGTGAAGCTGGCCTCGAGCTACCAGTTCTTCAACGACCGCGTCCTCGCCGACACCGACGGCACCGACCTCAACGGGCGCGACAGTCGCACGTTCGCGAAGAACAAGGTCGCGATGATCAAGGCCGAGGGCAGCGTGGCAGGGATCGACCTGAAGGGCGCCCTCTATGGCTCGACGTACAAGGCTCCGTTTTTCGACCAGCCCTGGATCAACTCGCCAAAGTCCGATGTCCGCGGCAAGGCCATCAAGCTCGATGCGGCCTTCGCATCGCTGCCGGTGAAGGGCCTCTCGGTCAACTACCAATACTTCGACATTGGCGCCGGTTACTACAGCAACACCGCGACGCGGCGCGAGTCAGACGTGTTGCTCACCGAGGGCTCCGAAGCGGCGTGGTACAAGTGGGGCGATGCGATCTGGCTCGGTGGTGCCGCCAAGGACTACCAGCAAGCCCCGTCTTCGGCCAAGTGCTTCGTCAGTGGCGGTGGCCGCTGCCGCAGCGATAGCGGTCTCGCCGCCGGGGCCAACGGTCTCGTCGACAACGACTTCATGGACTTCGACGAGGCGCCCAAC
Organism: Rubrivivax sp.; assembly: GCA_022842825.1. Lineage (GTDB taxonomy): Bacteria > Pseudomonadota > Gammaproteobacteria > Burkholderiales > Burkholderiaceae_C > Rubrivivax. The sequence goes on along the minus strand of JALHOU010000124.1, from coordinate 1,738 downwards.
GAGTCCGTGCAGGGCTGGAAGGGCCATACCCTGGTCGCCAACTACGAGATCGCGAAGATCCCGATGGCCCTGGAGCTCACACGCCTCGGCTACAACTACAACTGGCAGAACGGGTCGTCGGCACTGGCGAACTACTTCGCGCCCTTCAACGACCGCCGTACCAACATCGGCGTGTTCAAGATCGGCTACGTGGTGCCGGCCATGGGCGGCATCGAGCTGGGCGCCAAGGTCAAGCGCGTGCTCGACAAGAACAAGGGCCAGATCAGCAACGCTGCCGACGACCGCGAGACCCGTGACAACGGCTACACGCTCACGGCGGGCAACCAGCTCTTCGGCGACCTCTACGGTGCCCTGTCCTACGGCCGCTACACGCGCGACATCCGCACGCCGGGCCTGAACGTCGACAACGAGAAGAGCATCACCGGCATCCGCCTGTCGTACAACCTCGCCGGCTTCGAGACCGGCCTGTTGTCGCAGTGGGTGAGTGGCGACGGCGACCCCGGCGAGACCGGTACGCGCAGGGACATCAAGCAATACCGCATGAAGGCCTTCGTCAAGGCTATCTTCTGACCCGAGCCAGCCGTGGCGCCTCGGCGCCCGGATGGCCACACGCCCAGAACGACCACGCGGCCGCCTGGGCGGCCGATTTCCTTGAGGGCCCACCCCGCGTGCGGGGTCGGGCCCTTTGACTTACTCTCGGCCGGATCCTCGATCCTCCGGTGCCACACACCATGAAGTTCCGTTCACTCGCCACGGCGCTGTTCTTCACCTTGGTGGCGCAGCTGGCGGCGCAGGCGCAGCCGGCCGCCCTGATCGACATCACGGACCCCGAAGGCGATGACGCCGGCGACGGCTCGCTCATCTATCCGCGCGAGCCGATCGCGGAGCCGGGCGACCTGGACTTGCGCTCGCTGCGGGTCTTCTCCAAGGCAGACTCGCTGCGATTCGAGGTCACCTTCCGCAACCCGGTGCGCGACCCCGCGCAGGTGAAGTCCGGCCTGCTCGGCAGCGAGGACCTGTCGCTCTTTGCCAGGCGCGGCTTCTACGCCTTCAACCTCGACATCTATCTCGACCTCGACCGCCAGCCGGGCTCGGGCCACACAACCACGCTGCCCGGGCGCCGTGCACGCGTGGACCCCGCTCATGCGTGGGAGCGCGCGATCGTGCTCACGCCGCGGCCGGAGTTGATGCGCCGCCAGTTGCGCGATGCGCTGGCCGAAGGTGCGGTAGCGCCGGGCGCGGACCTCGACGCCCTCGTCGACGCCGCCGTGTTCTTCGTTCGCGATGCGCGAGTGCGTGGGCGCACGGTGACTTTCACGGTGCCGGCGCGCTTCGTCGACGCGAAGGGGCTGGCAAGCGCCTCGCTGATCGCCCTGGTCACGGCCGCGAAGCTGACGGTGGAGTCCGATCTGCTGAGCGGCTTCGTGCGCGGCGGCGCCCCGGCTTCGGTGATCGAGCGCCTGTCGCTCGGGGTTGCGGCGCCGGAGGGTGGCAGGCCGGCGCTGGCGATGGGCTACAGCAGCGACAAGCCGCCGGCCACCGCCATCGTCGACCTGCTGACGGCCGATGCGGCACAGCAGCGTGCGCAGTTGAGCTCGGGTGTGCTGGTCGGGCAGGGCGGCGCGGCCACCGCGGTGGTGGGGGCGGCGAAGGCCGATGCCTGGTTGCAGCGCGCGCTCTCGGGCGCGCCGGCGCCGGCATCGCAGGCCACCGCCGCACCGTCGGCGGCAACGCCCGC
>JALHOU010000123.1 GCA_022842825.1 Rubrivivax sp. | reverse complement strand
GGGTCGATCTGCTTGGCCGCACCGCTGCTCTTGCTGCTCTGGTAGAACGCGCCGGCCACGTAGCTGAAGGGGCCGCCCGGGTTGCTGGCGATGCGCAATTCTTGCGAGGTGGCCTTCTCGCTGCTGCTGCTCGGCCGGAAGACCTGCGGCAGCGCGAGGCCGACGCTGCCGAAGAGCTCGGTGTCGTCGATGAGCGCGCTGCTCTTGTTGCGCCAGTAGCCGGTGATGGAGGTCAGCGTGGCAGGGCCGAGGTCGTAGTCGACCGTGAGGCTGGCGAAGTCGCTCGTGCTTTCGCGGCGCGAGTCGTTGGGCGCGCGATGCTCCAGGCGCCCCGGGTCGGGGGAGACGCTGGAGGTGTCGCCCTGCTTGCTCTTCTGCGTGCTGGCCACGAGCGTGGCCGAGAGGCCCTTCACGGGCTTCAGGCCCAGCAGCACGCGGCCACCGGTCTGCTTGAGGTCGTTGGCGTCCTGGGTGCCGCTGCCCAGGTTGTCGATGTAGCCCGGGTCGTTGCGGTCGTAGACCACCACGCGCAGCGCGGCGATGTCCGACAGCGGCGCATTCAGCATGCCGAAGAGCGAGAACTTGCCGTCGCCCTCGGCCGCCTGCGCGTACTCGCCCTTGACGCTGCCGCCGAAGCGCTTGAAGTCGGGCTTGTTGAAGAGGTAGCGCACGGCGCCGCCGAGGGAGCCCGAGCCGAACAGCACGCCCTGCGGGCCGCGCAGCACTTCGACGCGGTCCATGTCCCACAGGATCGGGTCCCACACCGTGCCCTTGCCCTGCGGCGAGGCGAGTGGCACGTCTTCCAGGTACTGGCCGGTGGGGCCCTGCTGCCCGCCTGTGCCCTCATTGGTGGTGGACAGGCCGATGCCGCGGATGGTGATGGTGTTGCTGGCGATGTCGCCCTTGTTGAACTGCAGGCCCGGCGTGAGCTTGAGCGAGTCTTCCTGGTCGCGCGCGCCGCGGCGCTCGAGTTCGCCGCCGTCGAGCACCGAGACGGTACCGGCCACTTCGCGCTGGCGCTCGACGCGCTTGTTGGCCGTGACCACCACGCGCTGCGCATCGTCTTCGGCCTTGGCCGGTGCCTGCTGCGCGTGCACGGGCAGCGCGGGCCAGGCGGCGAGCAGGCCGGCGGCGGCCAGCGCCTGCGTCAGGCGCGTGGGCCGGCGCAGCGTTTGTTCGGCGGGTCGAGACGGAAGGGGCTGGGCACGGCTCATCGTTCGCTCCTGGAATCGTTGGTGGAATGCGGGCATCTCGGGGCGGCCGAACAATAGGCGCGACCCCGCCACGCCGGGTTTGGTGTCGCACCAAAGATTTAGGCAAACGCACCCGGCTCGGGGAGAACCCTGATGGGGCCGCAGGGCTCAGCCGGCCGGAGTGCCGGCGTGGCGGCTGCAGCTCAGCCCGTTCGCGGGCGCCTGGGTCGGCGCGACGGGTGCGACGGGTGCGACGGGTGCACCGGATGCGAGGGCAACTCGAGACTGAACGGCGCGCGGTGCTTGCGGTATTCGCGCGGCGACATGCCGAGCTGGCCTCGGAAGGCAGCGGTAAAGCTGCTCTGGTGCTCGTAGCCCACGCGCTCGGCCACCTGGGCGATGGTGAGCGAGGCTTCCAGCAGCAGCTGTTGCGCCTCGCGCACGCGCCGCTCGAGGCAGTAGTCGGCCATGGTCACGCCGAAGGCCTCGCGGAACAGCGTCTTGAGCTTGTTCTGGCTCACGCCCACGTCGCGTGCCAGCTCGGTGAACGAAGGCGGGCGGCGGTACTCCTGGTCGAGGCGCGCGCACGCCGCCTGAGCCAGCTCCAGGTCGCGCCGGCGCGGCAGGTGGGCGCTGCGCTGGTCGGCCTGCCCGAACATGGCGTCGATGGCGTAGGCCACGAGCTCGGCCACGCGCCCGGCGAGTTGCACGGTGCGCATCTCGCCGCGCAGCCGGCTGTCCAGCGTGTCGGCCACCAGCGCGGCCACGCGGTGGTCCACGGGGAACGAGGCCAGGCGGCCGAACTCGCCCTCGCCGGCCAGCGCGGCCTGCAGTTCCGGCGGCAGGTCGTCGGGCCGCAGGCCGAAGCGCGGGGCGAACCCAGCCGCGCGGAACACCGCCACGATGCCTTGCTGGCGCGCGCCGGCGGCGATGTCGGCCGTCATCGCCAGGCCCGCCGGGATGCAGGCCAGCGTCAGCTCCGGGTGATCGAACACCAGCGGCGGCGCCGCGCCGAAGCGCAATTCCACATGGCAGGCCAGCGAGGCGCGCAGCATGATCAGCGGCTCCTCGTTGACGTAGGCCCACCGCGTGGCACGCGGCACCACGCAGTTGATGACGTTGACGAGGGCATCGTCGGCCAGCCGCACCATGTCGGCCGTGCCACTGCCGCGCCCGCCCCGGTAGATGACACGCACCACGTTGCGCGAGATGACCTGGGCCTCGCCGTCCTCGCTGGAGGCGCGGTGCCACTCGTGCTCGAAGTCGAGCGCCGAGGCGGCGTCGCTGGCGCGCGCGGGATCGGGGGCCGCTGCCATGCGCATCGCGTGCAAGCTCCTAAATCTTGGATGGCCAAGCCTAACCCATCGGAAGCCGGGCACCCAATACTTGCCTTGCCGCCGGGCTTGGGCGGGCGCCCATCCCGCCCGGCCCCGGCACCGATCGAGCCCACACCGCCCGAACCTGCATCCGCACCCCGAACGCCGCACGCCACCCCATGAGTGCCTCCCCCGCCGCCCGCTTGCTGGCCGACAGCCTGGTGTGGGACCACCACGCCTGCCTGCCCCTGCGGCCTTCGGACGAGAGCTTTCTGCCCGCCTTGCAGCGTCACAGGGCGGCAGGGTTCAGCGCGGTCACGGTCAACATCGGCTTCGGCGACCAGGGCCCCGAGGAGCACCTGCGCATGCTGGCGGCTTTCCGCCACTGGTTGCTGGCGCGTCCCGGCGAGTACCTGCTGCTGGAATCGGCCGACGACCTGGAGCGGGCGCGGGCCAGCGGGCGCCTGGCCGTGGGCTTCGACATCGAAGGCGCCAACGCGATCGGCGACCAGCTGAGCCTGATCCAGCTGTACCACGCGCTGGGCGTGCGCTGGATGTCGCTCGCGTACAACCGCAACAACCGCGTCGGCGGCGGCTGCCAGGACGAGGACGCCGGCCTCACGGCCTTCGGCCGCGAGGTGGTGGCCGAGATGGAGCGCGTGGGCATGCTGGTGTGCCTGAGCCACACCGGCCACCGCACCGCCCGCGACGTGCTGGCGATGGCGACGCGGCCGGTGATCTTCTCGCACAGCAACTGCATGGCGCTGCAGGCGCACCCGCGCAACATCCCCGACGACCTCATCCGTGCCTGCGCCGCCACCGGCGGCGTGGTGGGCATCAACGGCGTGGGCATCTTCCTCGGCCGGAACGACATCTCGAGCGCCACCTACGCACGCCATGTCGACCACGTGGTGCAGCTCGTCGGGCCGGCGCACGTGTCGATCGCGCTCGACTATGTGTTCGACATGAGCGAGCTCGAGGAGTACCTGCAGAAGATGCGGCACACGTTTCCGCCGGGCCTGGGCTACGAGCTCGGCGCCCGGTTCGTGCCGCCCGAGCAGATCGAGGAGATCGTCGCCACCCTGCAGGGCCTGGGCTATGGCGACGCGGACCTGAAGGCCCTGCTCGGTGGCAACCTGCAGCGCCTGGCGCGCACGGCCTGGAAGGCGCCGGTGCTAGGCTGACTCCCAGCAAGGCCAGCCCGCCGGTGCGAAGATGCGGCCTATCGCCCTCCGCGGCCTGACCGGACCCGATGCCTTCGCGCCAGATGACCGACGACCCCGGACTCCCCGCCGTTCCCCCGCCGACGCAGCGCCGCGCGCGCGGCCGCGTGGCCACCATCGCGCTCGCGCTGTCGGTGGCGCTGGGGCTGTTGGCCCTGCCCGGCTGTGCGGCGCTCGACATGAAGCAGCGCGAATGGGTCTTCCAGCCGAGCGACCGCACCTGGGGCGGGGGCCTCGCGGCGGCCGAGGGCATGCAGGACGTGTGGATCGACTTCGACTCGCGCGTCACGGGCGAGCGCGCCCGCCTGCATGCGCTGTGGCTGCCGCAGGCGCGCGCCGACGCGCCCACACTGCTGTACCTGCACGGCGCGCGCTGGGACGTGCGCGGCAGCGCACCGCGCATGCGCCGTCTGCACGAGCTCGGCTTCGCGGTGCTGGGCGTCGACTACCGGGGCTTCGGCCGCAGCGAGGGCGGCGAGCTGCCCAGCGAGGAGATGGCCTACGAGGACGCACGCGCCGCCTGGGACTGGCTCGGCCGCGAGGGCGCCCCGCAGGCGCGACGTTTCGTGTTCGGGCATTCGCTCGGCGGCGCCATCGCCGCCGACCTGGCGGCGCAGGTGGATGACCTCTCCGGCCTCATCGTCGAGGGCTCGTTCACCTCGCTGCGGGACCTGCTGGCCACCTTCAAGTGGGGCTGGCTGCCGGTGGGGCCGCTGCTCACGCAGCGCTTCGAGGCGGCCGATCGCATGCCGCGCGTGCGCGCGCCGGTGCTCGTGGTGCACGGCAGCGATGACCGCCTCGTGCCGCCGTCGATCGGCCGGGCGCTCTACGACAGCGCGCGGGAGCCCAAGCGCTTCGTGCTCGTGCCCGGTGGCTCGCACCACAGCACCAATTGGGTGGGGCAGCCCCAGTACCGCGTGGCGGTGCGAGAGCTCTTCGGCGTGGAAGGCAGCGCTCGCGCCGGGGAGTGAAGCCGGGCGCCGTCCCGGCGCCGGAGCATCAGCGCCGCCCGGCGCGCTCCGCGCGGACCTTCTCGACCAGCCGGTCCACCACCGCCAGCGTCTCCGTTGCGCTGCCGGTGAAGCCGTTGGAAGTGAGGTAGCGCCCGTCCACCACGAAGGCCGGCACGCCACGCAACTGGTAATCCTTCGTTCGCTGCATGGCCGCCGCGGCCTGCGCCCTCGCCGCGTCGGAGTGGTACACGAGGAAGAAGCGCTCGTGGTCCAGCCCCTGCGACTGCACCCACCTGGCCAGCACGGCTTCCCGCGAGAAATCGGCCTCGTCGAGTTGCACGGCCTCGAACACGGCCTCGGCGCGCCGCTCGAGTTCACCCAGCGCCGCCAGCGTGTGGTGCAGGCGCGCGGCCGCGACCCAGCTCTCCCTGAAGACCGCGGGCCGCGTGCTGAAAGCCACGTCGGCAGGCAGGCGCTGTGCCCACACCGACAGGCGCGGATGCATGTCCGCGCAGTGCGGGCAGCCGAACCAGTAGAACTCCAGCACCTCGATGCGGCCCGGCGCCTGCGTGGCCTGCGCCGGGTCGATCAGGGCGTAGTCGCGCTCGGGCACCAACTCGGAAGAGGCGCAGGCAAGCTGCGCCCCCGCCACGCCGATCGCCAGCGCCGCTCGGCCCGCCTGCCCGAGCCAATGCCTGCGGCCCTGCGCGAGCGACGCCATCGCATCAGAGTGCGTCGGCCGCCTCATCGTTGCAGTCCGCGAGGCCGCGTCCCGGCCCCGTCAGGGCTTGGCGGTGCCGTCGGTGATGGCGCCGGCCTTGCGCGCTTCGACACCTTCCTTCTTCACGGCCGCACGCGTCGTCGCCGACGAGGCCTTGCCTGCCGGTGCGTCGGGGGCGCACTCACCGTCCTGGATCTTGCCGGCCTTGCGCGCCTCGATGCACTCCTTGGTCACCTGCGCGCGCGTCGTGGTCGACGGCGCCTTGCCCGGGGGCGCGTCGGGCGCGCATTCGCCATCCTGGATCTTGCCGGCCTTGCGCGCCTCGATGCACTCCTTGCGCACCTGCTCGCGCGTCTTGCCCGGCGCCGTCTGCGCCAGCACCTGCGTGCTGAACAGGGCGGCGACTGCCATGGCGATCCACATACCGTTGCGACTCATCTTTCTCTCCTTGATTGACGTTGAACCTGGAAGCCGAGCCATCCGATTCCCCTCGAATCGCCGGTGGTGGCATCGACACCACACAGCTGATGGCATGGGCTCTACTTTCGAGAGCGGGGGGTGCCGGTCGATTGAGTGCGCTCAATCCGGGCACGGATTGCAGGCCTGTTGACGCCTGCGCGCCGCAGTACGGGTGGCGTGCGGCCCGCGCGACCACTTCTTCGCGGCCCGCATCGGCCGCACCAGGCATCAGCCGACGAAGTAGCGCCGCCGCTTGGACTTGTAGCTCTTCGGGTCGAAGTGCGAGCGCGTCCAGGTGGCCGGGTCTTCCTTCAGGTAACCCGCGTCCGGGTCGGCCTGCCCCTCGGCCAACAGCTTGCGCACGATGTAGCGCGCGTAGTGGTGGTCGAACACGCGCATGTACTCACCGAAGTAGATGTCGGCCACGCGCTGGCTGCCGCGGATGACGAGCATGTTCTCGTCGTTGCTCCACTGTGAAGGCCGGCTGAAGTTGGCCGAGCCCGTCACCACCAGCGGGTCGTCGGAGAGCGGGTCGACGAGCATGAACTTGGTGTGGATGTAGTCGTTGCTGTTGAGCGGGTTGCCGCGCTCGGCCAGGAAGTTGGCCCACCAGCCCGGGCCCAGGTAGCCGCCGCTGGCGAAAATGACGTCGCGGTCGACGCCCAGGCTCTCGTCGCCGGCGAGCGGGTCGTCCTTGATCACGTAGCGCAGCACGTCGCTCTCGCGCGCCAGCACCTGTTGGAACACGGTGTCGAGATTGAAGGCGACGGTGAAACAGACGATGCGCGTCGCCTCGGCCATGCGGTCGGCGTACCACTGCAGGGTGGGCGGCGGCACCGCGCCGGCCGTGGCTGCAGGTTTGCTGTCGCGGGCGCTGAAGAGCGGCGTCACGCTGTTCCTGGGTGGCCGGCCCGCGGGCGTGGGGGTGGCGGCGTTGTTCAGCGGGCGCAGCTTGGTATCGGTGAGGTTCTGCGCCAGGCGCTCCCAGTACTCGAGGTACTTGGCGGCGATGGCGCGGTCCCACACGACGTGGCCGACGTTCGAGTGGCCGAACAGACCACCGGCCGAGATGTTGGTCGAACCGGTCCACACGCCGCGTGGCTCGCCGCCTTGCAGCAGCACGATGAACTTGTTGTGCCGGATGCCACTGGTCACGGTGCGCGGCACCACGGCGCCGTGCGCGCCGAGGCCGGCAGCGGCGATGGCCGCCTCGCTGCCGGCCTTGTAGCTGCTCTCGGCGTCGTAGACGATCTTCACGTCGGCGCCCGCCTCCAGCGCGGCCGCGAAGGCGTTCACCACCGGCTGGTAGTGGAACTCGTACACCGCCGCGCGCAGCGCGAAGCGCTGGTCCGTGGCACGTGCGATGAAGCCCATGAGCCCCTCGAAGAGGCCGTGCGAGAGCCACTTCATCTCAGGGGACTGCGGGTCGCGCACGTCGGGTTCGGCGTTGCCGAAAGCGCGCGCGTAGGCCTGCGAGCCAATGACGCCGCGGTTGAAGAACACGTCGTGGCGCGCCGCGCCACCGGCGGCCGCAGGCGCCTCATCGGGCTCGGTACGCACCGGCAGGGCCAGCCCTGCTGCGGTGTCGAGCTCGAGCTGCTTCGGCGACCCATACACGGGCACGATGCGGTAGCGGTAGCGGCGGCCGGCCTTGGCCGTGTAGTCGCCCCACTGGAAGGTCTGGATCGGGTGCTCGGCGGAGGACACCGGCGTGCCCGGCGGCAGGCCCTTGTCCTTGTTCTTGAAGCGCTTGATGCCGCGCAGCCAGTAGGTCTCGACGCGCCGGCCCTGGCGGTCGTACTCCGAGCGCTCGATGGCGAAGCCGAGCAGGCCCTGCAGGCGCTCGGCCCTCACCTCGCCCAGGAAGTCCCAGGCCAGCACGACCACGTGCGTGCCGGCGATGGCGCGTGCCTTGAGCACGGCGTTCTGTCTTGGGTAGCGCATGCCGTCACCTCCCCTGCCGGCGACCGCCGGGCCGATGGCGCTTCACGATCGTCTGCGGCTGTTCGCGGTCGTCCATGGTCATCGTATGCGAGGCAGGCGGCCGCGGGTCGGCCGCGGACTTGGCGAGCCAGCCCCTGCGGGGCCGGACGTCATTCCGGTTGCAGATAGCGCTCGCCGAGCGCGTCGAGCCGACGCGCGTCGAGGCCGATCCTGTGCCGCAGGAAGCGCTCGAGGCCGCCGTCCCTCTCGTCGATGACCTCGAGGGCCGCCTCGAGGTAGTCGGCCCGCACGCCCCACAACGCCCGCAGCACCGCGGGGTCGATGTCTTCGCGCGGCGTCCACGGCGGCTTGAACACCTCGTTGGTGAGCAGGTAGTCCTGCATGACCGTCTCGCGTGGCACCCCGAGCGCCAGCAGCACCAAGGCCGCGGCAACGCCAGTGCGGTCCTTGCCCGCCGTGCAGTGGAAGACCACCGGCGCCTCGGCACGCAGCAGGAACGCGAAGAACTCGGTGAAGCGCGGCACGCGCTCACCGACGAGGCTGCGGTAGAGGTCGCGCATCAGGCCCTCCACCACCGGCACAGTGAGCGCGGCGCCGGCGTCGGTGATCTCCTGCATGCGCTGCGCCACCGTGGGCTCGATGGCGAGCGAGTGCTGCGCGAGGCCGGGCACCTCGTAGGGCGCGGCAGCGCGCTCGGCGTGGCCGCGGAAGTCGAGACTGGCCGCGACGCCGAGCTCGGCGAGCTTCGCCCGGTCGGCCGGGGTCAGGGCACCGAGGTGGTCGGAGCGGAACAGGCGCCGCCAGCGCAGCGCTCGCCCGTCGTGCCCGCGATAGCCGCCGAGGTCGCGAAAGTTGGTGGCGCCGCGAAGCGGCACGACGCGCGGCGGGGCTTCGTCCATCGGCTCATTGTGCCGCCACGCCTTCGGGCCCCGGGGCGCCCCGGGGCGCGCGGTCCGGCATCGTGCACCCTGCCGGGGGCGCGATGCCCCGGCGAACTGCTGCCCTCAGCGCTCTTCGTCGTTGGCCGCGCCGCCACCGAGCACGCTGAAGGTGCTGTGCAGGACGCCGACGCCATCTTCGCCCACGGTGGCCAGCATGCCGGCCTGCGCGGTGGCGCGCTGCAGCAGCTGGGCCGCCTCCTTGCCGTGCGCCGGGTAGCTCGCCATGCCGAAGGCGGCGCTCACGCTGCAGGGGTGGCCGGCGAGGATGAAGGGCTGCTCCAGGGCACGCAGCAGTTTGGCGGCGACGCCGTCACCGTCGCTCACCACGTCGACGCGGCCGAGCATGACGGCGAAGAGGTCGCCGCCCAGAGAAGCGACAACATCGCTGGCGCGCAGGCCACCGCGCAGGCGCACGGCGATCTTGCGGCGCAGCACGTTGGCCGCCTCGCCGCCCAGGCGGGCCGCCGCCTGCGCCACGCCGTCGACGCGCAGCACGATGAGCACGAGCGGCGCCGGCTCGCGCTCGCGCAGCGCGATGAGGTGCGTCATGTGCTCGAGCAGTTGCGCCTGGTGCGGCAGCCCGGTGGCCAGATCGGTGGCGTAGGCCGTGCGCGCCATGCGCTCGACCTGCTTGCGCACGTGCGCGTGGCGCAGGGCACGCGCCAGATCGGCGCCATCGCGGTCGCTGACCAGAGCTTCGACACCCAGGCGCAGCAGTTCGGCCTCGGCTTCTTCGTCGGGCTCGCCGCAGGCCACCACCACCGGCCGGTCGTAGGCCAGCGCGGGCAGACCGGGTAGGGTGGCCAGTGCGGCCAGCGCAGCGCGGTCGGCGGCGTGCAACAGCACCACATCGACTTCCTTGGCGCGTGCCGTGGCGCCAAGCTGTACATCGAAGCCGGGCCGCGCCGCGAGCTCGGCCAGGCGTGCACCAAGGCCGTGCGCATCCACGGCAAGCACGGAGACGGCGGGCAGGCGGGTGGGCGCGTTCATGCTGGCGAATGGGTTGGCGCCAATGATGCTTCAACCGGACGCGCCAGCCCATGAGGGCCAATCTGGAGCGGGCGATGGGAATCGAACCCACGTCTTGAGCTTGGGAAGCTCAGGTCCTGCCATTGAACGACGCCCGCGCAGGGGCCGGAATCTTAGCGCAGCGCAATGCGGCGCGGCCCTTGCCTGCCATCTGCGTCGCGGCGCTGGCAGCGTCGATGCGGCCGCGCCCGGGCGCTGGACAATCGCGGCATGGAGCCACCACGAGGCCACGATACGCCTTCTGCAGCCATCGCACGACCAGCCCGCGTGCGCAGCTATGTGCTGCGCGGCGGGCGCCTCGGCCCAGGGCAGCAGCGCGCTCTGGCCGCGCTCGGCCCGCGCTATGTGCTGCCCTGGACGGCCGAGCTGCCGCAGTGGGACCGCGTGTTCGGTCGCGTCGCGCCACGCATCCTCGAGATCGGCTTCGGCATGGGCGACGCCACCGCCGCCGTGGCGCAGTCCATGCCAACGCACGACTTCATCGGCGTCGAGGTGCACGAGGCCGGCGTCGGGGCGCTGCTGCGGCTCATCGGCGAGCGTGAGCTCACCCACGTGCGCATCCTGCGCCACGACGCGGTGGAGGTGTTGCGCACGATGATCGCGCCGGGGTCGCTGGCCGGCATCCACGTCTGGTTCCCGGATCCGTGGCCGAAGAAGCGGCACCACAAGAGGCGGCTGATCCAGGGCCCGTTCGTCGCCGAACTCGCCGCGCGGCTGGTGCCTGGCGGCTACCTGCATTGCGCCACCGACTGGCAGCCCTATGCGGAACAGATGCTCGAGGTGCTGGGCAGCGAGCCGCTGCTGCACAACCGCGCCGCAGGCGCCGAGTCAGCCGCCCCCGGCTACTCGCCGCGGCCGCCGTGGCGGCCGCTCACGCGCTTCGAGCAGCGGGGCCTGAAGCTGGGCCACGGTGTGTGGGACCTCGTCTTCGAGCGCCGCTGAGGCCGGCGCTCAGGCCTTCCAGACCACCCAGCCCGTGTAGGCGGTCAGCAGCACGATGCCGCCGAAGACGATGCGGTACCAGGCAAAGACAGTGAAGTCGTGCGTGGCCACGTAGCGGATGAGCCAGCGGATGCACAGCCAGGCGCTGAAGAACGAGACGACGAAGCCGACCGCGAACATCGGCAGGTCACCCCAGCTCAGCGCGGCGCGTTCCTTCCACACCGAGTACGCGCCGGCCGCCATCAGCGTGGGGATGCCGAGGAAGAAGCTGAACTCGGTGGCGCACTTGCGCGAGAAGCCGAACAGCATGCCACCGATGATGGTGGCGCCCGAGCGGCTGGTGCCCGGGATCAGCGCCACGCACTGCACGAGGCCGACCTTCAGCGCATCGAGCGGCGTCATGTCGTCGACGCTCTCGACGCGCGCGTGGCGCTGGCCTGCGAGGTCGCGCACACCGAACAGCCGCTTGTGCCGCCGCTCCACCCAGAGAATGATGAAGCCGCCAACCACGAAGGCCAGCGCCACCGGCACCGGGTGGAAGAGGTGCGCCTTCACCATTTTGCCCAGCAGCAGGCCGAAGAAGGCGGCGGGCAGGAAGGCGATGAAGAGGTTGAGCGCGAAGCGCTGCGCCACGGGCTCGCGCGTGATGCCGACCACCGTGCCCCACAGCTTGACGCGGTACTCCCAGATGACGGCCAGCATGGCGCCGGACTGGATGGCGATGTCGAAGACCTTGACCGCATCGCCGGTGAAGTTGAGCAGCGAGCCGGCCAGGATGAGGTGGCCGGTGGACGAGATGGGCAGGAACTCGGTCAGGCCCTCGACCACGCCCATCAGGGCAGCCTTGATCAGCAGCAGGATATCCACGGGGGCACAAGTCCCCTCGCGAAAGGGGTCGACGTTGAAAGGGGCGGGTCGTGCGCGCCTGGGCGACCGACCCGCCGATCATAGGTAGCGCGCGCGCGGCCTTTGCCTGCCTCAGCGCGCGGCGGCCGAAAACGTGATCTCCACCCCACGTTCGGTGACGGCCACGCTGTCCGGCGCCACGCCCGACGCGCGCAGTGTCTCGGCGCGCTCGGCCGGCAGGGTGTAGAGCACCATGTCCTCGAGCACACGCTCGACGAGCGCCGCGCCCAGCCGCTCGGCCGGCGTGCGCGCCTCGGCTCCCGCACTCACGAGCCGCAGGTCCGACACGCGCGCCTGGAACAGGCGCAGCGTGTGGTCGCGTGCTACCCAGCGCAGCGCCGCGTCGAACTCGAGCCGGCCGTTCCAGCGCCCGCCGAGCAAACGCTCGCGCACATTCAGGTCGAGCCCCGCGGCCAGCCGGTTGCGCTCGGCGAGCAGGTGCACCTGCGGCGACTCCAGCCGCACGTCCAGCACCTCCAGCAGCCGCCGGTCCTGCGGAAACTGCCGGTCGAGCAAGCGGGCGATCTCGCCCCGGCTCAGCGTGATGCGCGGCGGCCCGCCCAAGCCGCCCGGCCCGGCGCAGCCGCCGAGCAACGCCAGTGCGGCGAATTTGATGCAAAGCAGGCGGCGATGGGGTCGTGCGTCGATCATGCGACGATGATGGCTGGGACGGCGGCCGGTGGGCGCCTTGGTGGACGAGGCGGGGTCACGAGTCGGCCACGAAACGGCCCACCGGTGAACCCACCGGTCGGCCCCACGAGCGACCTACCGGTCGGCCGTTGTCGGGCCGACCTCGGGCGGCCCGATCCGAGGCACCGGCGCCGGGCTTGGCTTGACCTCCCGCCGGGCCACATCTACATTACTGACCAGTCAGTCATTAATCAATGCGCCCAACCTCTTCCGCCCCGCTGCAGGGCACCCCGGCTGCGACCCGCGCGGCCAATCGTTCGGAAGAAGCACCCACGCGCCAGCGCCGCAAGGAGGCACGACCGCAGGAGTTGCTTGACGCCGCACTCGAGCTCTTCGTCGAGAAGGGCTTCGCGGCCACGCGGGCCGAAGAGGTGGCGCAGCGCGCCGGCGTCTCCAAAGGCACGCTGTACCTCTACTACCCGAGCAAGGAGGAGCTGTTCAAGGCCGTCGTGCGGCAGAACCTGGGCTCCCTCATCGCCGAGGGCAAGGAGGCGGTGGCGCAGTTCCAGGGTCACAGCGGTGACCTGCTCGCCAAGCTGATGCAGACCTGGTGGGAGCGCGTGGGCAACACACGCGCCGCCGGCATCCACAAGATCATCCTGGCCGAGGTGCGCAACTTCCCCGAGCTGGCTCAGTTCTATGCCGACGAGATCATCGTGCCGGCCGACGACCTGTTCTGCTCGGCCGTGTTACGCGGCATCACGCGCGGCGAGTTCCGCGCCCTGCCGCTGCACGAGACGGCGCAGGCGTTGATGGCCCCGATGATCTTCCTGGCGTTGCACCAGCACTCGGTGGGCGCCTGCCCGGTGCAGGGCTGCACGGCGCTGGATCCCGAGCGCATGCTGCGCACGCACCTCGACCTCGTCCTGCGCGGCCTCGAGACGCGGCCGACGGCGGGGCAGCCGGCGGAGACCGCCGCATGAGCCGGCGCGGCCGCTGGATGCTGGCCTTCGCGGCGCTGCTGGTGCTGGGTGCGCTGCTCGCGCTCGGCGCCCGCGGCATCGCCCAGCGCAAGGCCGGCGAGGCGACGTCGGCCAGAGCCGCGGCTTCGGCGCCGACGCCGGCCGTCGAGCTGGCCGCCAGCGACATCGCGCGTGCCCAGCGGGCCGAGCTCGCGCAGACGCTCGCCGTCAGCGGCGGCTTGAAGGCGGTGCAGAGCGCCTTCGTGAAGGCACGCGTCGCCGCCGAGGTGAAGAGCCTCACGGTGCGCGAGGGCGACCGCGTCGCGGCCGGCCAGTTCATCGGCCAGCTCGACACCACCGAATACGACTGGCGCCTGCGCCAGGCCGAAGACCAGGCCCAGAGCGCGTTGGCGCAGCTCGAAATCGCCGAACGCACGCTCGCCAACAACCAGGCGCTCGTCAACCAGGGCTTCATCTCGCGCAACGCGCTCGACACCTCGGTGAGCAACGCCGCGGCAGCGCGCGCGGCGCTGCAGGCGGCCAGGGCGGCGGCCGAGATCGCGCGCAAGGCCGTCAAGGACGGCGAGGTGCGCGCGCCGATCGCCGGCCTCGTCTCGCAGCGCCTCGTGCAGCCCGGCGAACGCGTGTCGGTCGATGCGCGGCTGGTCGAGATCGTCGACCTCTCGCGCGTCGAGCTGGAGGCCGCCGTGGCACCCGAAGACGTGCCCTCGGTGCGCGTCGGCCAGGCGGCCCGCGTCACCATCGACGGCCTCGCCGAGCCGGTGGCCGCGCGTGTCGTGCGCATCAACCCGAGCGCCGCCGCCGGCACGCGCGCGGTAATGGCCTACCTGCAACTCGAGAGCCACCCGGCGCTGCGCCAGGGCCTGTTCGGCCGCGCCACCCTCGAATTGCAGCGCCGCCCGGCCCTGGTGGTGCCCGCCTCGGCGGTGCGCTTCGACCAGAGCCGGCCCTACGTCGTCGTGGCCGAGCAGGGGCTGGCGGTGGAGCGCGCCGTCACGCTCGGCCAGCGCGGCGATGCCGCCTTCGGCACCGGCGCGCGGCCCGAGCCGGCGGTGGAGATCGCTGGCGGCGTCGAACCCGGCAGCGTCGTGCTGCGCGGCACCGTCGGCAGCCTGCGCGGCGG